>JAVBXL010000211.1 GCA_030824575.1 bacterium
GGTGATAGACCGGCATCAGCGGCGCGCCCTGCCCGCCCGCCGCCACATCGGCTTGGCGCAGGTCGGCGACCACCGCTATGCCAAACGCCCCCGCCAAACCCGCCCCGTCGCCAATCTGCCAGGTCCAGCCCCGGTCGGGCCGATGCGCGACGGTATGGCCGTGAAATCCGATCACCGCCACATCCTCGGCGATATGCCCGCTGCGCCCCAGCAGGTCAGCGACCGCCTGCACATGCCGCTCGGTCAATTCCGCCTCGACCGATGCGATCAACGGCTCGAAGCCCGGTGCCTCCATCGCCATCGCCCGCTGGCATGCTTCGGCCAGCCGCACCCGAAACCCGTCATCATAGGCCATGGCGTGAAATGCGATCGGCTGGCTAAGCCCCTCGCCGTCCGTTTCGATCAGCGCCGCGTCGATTCCGTCGCGCGATGTGCCGGACATCAGGCCGATTGCCAACATGATCGAAAACTCCGCCTCTTTAACAGTCGCACCCGCAATGCTACAGGCGCGCGCCATGAGCAACTATCAGTCCGATCTCTTGCGCCTGCTCGACACGCGCGGCTACATCCACCAGCTGACCGATGCGGAGGGGCTGGACGCCCTTGCCAAAAGCCAGGTGGTGCCCGGCTATATCGGGTTCGATCCGACCGCTCCGTCGCTCCACGTCGGCAGCCTGGTGCAGATCATGATGCTGCGCCGGATGCAGCAGGCGGGCCACAAGCCGATCGTGCTGATGGGCGGGGGCACCGGCAAGATCGGCGACCCCAGCTTCAAGGACGAAGCCCGCAAGCTGATGACCGGCGACACGATCGCGTCCAACGTCGCCAGCATCAAGCGGGTGTTCGAACGCTTCCTGACCTTCGGGGACGGCCCGACCGACGCGGTGATGGTCGATAATGCCGACTGGCTCGACGCTCTGGAATATATCCCGTTCCTGCGCGACATCGGCCAGCATTTTTCGGTCAACCGGATGCTCAGCTTCGATTCGGTGAAGACCCGCCTCGACCGCGAACAGTCGCTCAGCTTCCTCGAATTTAATTACATGATCTTGCAGGCCTACGACTTTCTCGAACTGTCGCGTCGATCGGCCTGCCGCCTGCAAATGGGCGGCTCCGATCAGTGGGGCAATATCGTCAACGGCATCGAACTCTCGCGCCGGGTGGACGGCACGCAGGTCTTCGGCCTGACCAGCCCCCTCATCACCACCGCCGATGGCGGAAAGATGGGCAAGACCATGAACGGCGCGGTCTGGCTGAACGCCGACGCGCTGCCGCCCTATGATTATTGGCAATTCTGGCGCAACACGCAGGATGCCGATGTCGGCCGCTTCTTGGCGCTGTTCACCGACCTGCCGCTCGACGAGATCACCCGGCTGGAAGCGCTGGAAGGCGCGGAAATCAACGAGGCCAAAAAGATCCTCGCCCATGCCGCCACCGCCATGGCTCATGGGGAGGATGCCGCGACCGCAGCCGCCGAAACCGCGCGAAAGACGTTCGAGGAAGGCGCGTCGGACGCCAATTTGCCCACCGTCGCATTGGGCGAAGGCCTGACCGTCGTTCAGGCCACCACCGGCCTTGGCTTTGCCGCCTCCAACAAGGAAGTGCGCCGCAAGCTGACCGAGGGTGCGATCCGGGTGAACGGCCAGGTCGTCACCGACCCCGCCGTCACGCTCCAGCCCGGCGACAAGCTGAGCTTCGGCGCGAAGAAGCACGGCCTGGTCGTCGCATAAATGCGTGCTCCCGCGTAGGCGGGAGCACGCATGATCACGACGAAGGGCAAAACAGCGTTAGCTCCTTATTAACGTCGTCCCCTATCAACTCGTCCATTTTCACGTGCCTAGCATCGGGTCATGTCCACCTCGATGTTTGCCAATCTCAATCATGTCATGCGCTCGCGCGATCCCTCGCTCGACCAGCGGCGCGTGGCGCGCGACCTGGTCGACATGGTCAGCCATGTCAGCGCGCGCGGCCGCAGCCATGGCGTGCGGATCATCAACATCTCCGCGCGTGGCCTCATGTGCCGCTGCGACGACATGTTGCTAGCGGGCGAGCCGGTGAGCATCTGGCTACCCATACTGAAGGA
Source organism: bacterium (assembly GCA_030824575.1). Lineage (GTDB taxonomy): Bacteria > Pseudomonadota > Alphaproteobacteria > Sphingomonadales > Sphingomonadaceae > Sphingobium. The sequence goes on from JAVBXL010000211.1 coordinate 2,084, forward strand.
TCATCCGGCCGAAGTCCGCTGGGTGGAGGATAATCGCGTCGGCATGGAATTTTACGAACCCATAGCGCCCAAAATCTACGACGCGATGCTCTCGCTCATCCCGCCCCGCCAGACGGCCTGGTAGCGCCCATATCATTGGCGTCCAGGCTGGGGACGTCCGGCCGGACAAAGCCCTCGCCCGCTTCCACCCGCTGACGCCCGCGCACCAGGGCCTCGGGCATCTCCATCCGCAGGAATGTCAGCATCGCCTCGCGCACCTCGCACCGCAGGTCGAACGCGATGGCCGCGTTGCGCGCGCTCAGCAGCCCGCGCAGTTCCAGCGCATCGGCGCGATGGTCCGTCACCTGCAGAATCGCGACCCGCCCGTCCCACCGGGCATTGGCCTGCACCGCCTCCACGAAGCGCGTGCGGATACGCTCGATATCGGCGGTGGGATCGACATAGAGGAACACCGTGCCCAGCAGGTCGGACGTCCTGGTGGTCCAGTTCTGGAACGGCTTTTCCAGAAAATAGGATACCGGCACCACCATCCGCCGATCGTCCCAGATCCGCACGATCACATAGGTCAGCGTGATATCCTCGATCCGCCCCCACTCCCCCTCAACGATCACCACATCGTCCAGCCGGATCGGTTCGGAAAAGGCCATCTGGATGCCCGCGATCAAATTCTTGAGCGCGGGTTGCGCCGCCGCACCGACCGCCAGCCCGACCAGACCCGCCGACGCCGCCAGCGTCACGCCGATCGTCCGCACGCCGGGAATCGCCATCAGCATCATCGCGATCACAAGCACCGCGACGATGCTCTGCGCGATGCGATAGAGGATGCGCACCCGCGTATGCCGTTTGCGGGCCTTGAGATTGTCCTCCGCACTGATGTCCGCGCCGCGTTCGATCATCACCCGCGTCGCCCGCATCAGCCGCAGCATCAGCCAGCCGACCAGCAGCGCAAAGACCATCTTCGACCCGATCGACCATAGCGCTTCGATCCGCGGCCCCATGTCGAGCGGCTGCAACCCCGCCCCCAGCGCCAGCAACACCACCAGCCACCGCGTCGGCTGAAAGATCGCCGGCAGCAACACCGGGTCCATCCGCCGCCGCACGACCCGCAGCGCGATGGCATAGAGCGCCCAGTGGATCAGGAAGGCGGACACCACCGCCGCGATGATCGAAAAGGCGGCGGTCGATGTGATATGGGTCAGGCTGATGTCGGTCATGCGGGGGCAACGCGACCGCGTGGGCATTTGTTTCGCAGGTGCGAGAGGTTTGGCAAAACGGGGCCATAGTCTAGCATCTGTGCATCGAGTTATCGCCAACCCGAAATTTGCTAATGAACATGAAACACTTCATCTTTATGGTCGTCTAAAAATTTCAGGATGAAGCATGAAGATGTCTCCAGAAGCGTATGATGCAATGATCATCAAAGACTACAGTGCTATGCTGGAAAATCTACAAGATGGTTATATCCACGATATTAGCTTGCTGCCGCATCCAAAAGATATAATCCTCAAAGCACTCCTTCTAAAGATCGCTACCGTTAATGACCCGGATTATGTCCATGCCGCAGTCATATGTGCTATATCTTTGTCAGATTTCCAACACGGCGTTGGCGAAAGCATACACACGCCTATCAGCGAGACGCCCGATCAATTAAAAGAATATGATTGGGAAAAATTGCAGAATTTTTTAGATACAATGATAGAAGAAAAGCAAAGTACTGGAATATTGATCGATAAATTCGAGAAACTGAACCCGATCAATCGGAAAATCTGCGAACAGTCCAATGCTAATTTTGTTAAAAATAAGGATTGGCGCAGACTTTTTGGTTTATAACTTAATCGAGAGCTAAGTTGACGCCTTGTAGACCATTCCGACCTGCCTACCCACCCCTGAGCAACCCCACAGCCGCATCCTTCTCAAACAGATACAAGCACACCCGCGCCGCCTGCCCGCGCACGCTGTCCAGCCCGCCGTCCCGCTCGATCAGCAGATGCGCGTCGTCCCGCGCGCTGTCCACTAGCGCCGCGACATGTTCGGGCGTCGCGACCTTCAACGCCGCCTCGCCCGACTGGCGCGTGCCCAGCACTTCGCCCGCGCCGCGCAGTTCCAGGTCCGCCTCGGCGATCCGAAAGCCGTCATTCGTCTCGCGCATCAGCGCCAGCCGCGCGCGCGACGTTTCGCCCAGCGCATTGCCGCGCAGCAGCAGGCAGGTGGATGGCTTGTCGCCGCGCCCCACCCGCCCGCGCAACTGGTGCAACTGCGCCAAGCCAAAGCGATCCGCCCCTTCGATGATGATGAGGCTGCTATTGGGCACATCGACCCCCACTTCGATCACCGTGGTCGCCACCAATATCTGCGTCCGGTTGGCGGCAAAGGCCTCCATGGCGGCATCCTTGTCGGGCCCCTTCATCCGGCCATGGACCAGGCCCACCCGATCCCCGAACCGCCCACGCAGCGACTCCGCCCGCATTTCCGCCGCCGCCTGATCGCTCGTCTCGCTTTCCTCGACCAGCGGGCACACCCAATAGGCCTGGCCCCCGCCCTCGACATGGCGGGCCAGCGCCTCGACCACTTCGTCCAGCCGCGTGGCGGCCATCACCAAGGTCTGGATCGGCTGGCGCCCCGGCGGCATCTCGTCCAGGCGGGACACTTCCATTTCGCCATAATAGGTCAGCGTCAGCGTGCGCGGGATCGGCGTCGCCGTCATCACCAGCAGATGCGGCGACCGCTCCGCCTTGCTCGCCAGCATCATCCGCTGCGCCACGCCGAAGCGATGCTGCTCGTCGATCACCGCCAGCCCCAGCGCCTTATACTGCACCGCCTCCTGAAAGATCGCGTGGGTGCCGACCAATATGTCGATGCTCCCGTCCGCCAGCCCCATCAGCGTGGCTTCGCGCACCTTGCCCTTGTCGCGCCCGGTCAGGATCGCGATTTCGACGGGCAGGCCCGACGCCATCTTGCGCAGCGTCTCATAATGCTGCCGCGCCAATATCTCGGTCGGCGCCAGCATCGCGCCCTGCATCCCGGCCTCGACCGCATTGAGCAGCGCCATCAGTGCCACCAGCGTCTTGCCCGACCCGACATCGCCCTGCAGCAGCCGCAGCATCGGCGTGCCCTGCGCCATGTCGCCCTCGATCTCGCCAAAGGCCCGCCGCTGCGCGCCCGTAGGGGCAAAGGGCAGCTTCAGCATGGCGCGCAGCCGCCCGTCCCCCTGGATCGGCACGCCCCGCCGCCGCCGCGACGATTGCCGCACCAGCATCAGCGCCAGTTGCCCTGCAAAAATCTCGTCATAAGCCAGCCGCGCGCGCGCCATGGCGTCGGCCGGATCGGCGTGGACCCGCGCCAGCGCCTCGCGCCACGCGGGCCAATCCTTGCGTGCCAGCAGGCTCGGCTCGATCCATTCCGGCAGGTCCGGCGCGCGGGTCAGCGCCTGCGCCACCAGATCACGCATCCGGTTGTTGGTCAGCCCTTCGGACAGCCCATAGACCGATTCGCGCGCGGGCAGCGTGCTCGCCTCTTCAGGTGGCAGCACGTCGGGATGAACGATCTGGAGCATATCGCCATAGGCTTCCAGCTTGCCGGAGATATATTTCGGCTCATTGAGCGGCAGCAGTTTGCGCGGCCAGCCGCTATTCTTCCCGAAATAGACCAGCGCCACATGATTGCCGTAGCGATCAACCATATCCACGCGGAATGGGGCGCGCGCGCTGCTGCTGGCGCGATAGTCCACCGGCGTCAGTTCGATGCCGATCACCCGCCCGGCGTCGGCCATGTCCAGCCTGTCGGTCAGGTGCCGGTCCACCCAGCTTGTCGGCAAATGAAAGGCCACATCGACCGCGCGCGCCAGCCCCAGCCGCTCCAGCGGCCGGGCCAGAGCGGGGCCGATCCCCTTGAACAGGGATATTTCGGCAAAGAGCGGATTGAGAATATCGGGTCGCATGTCTATCTGACGCGCTCTAGAGCATTTTCGAGGCGGCCGGAACGGCCGGCGGCTTGGAAAATGCGACGAACAAAAAACGCTCCAGCCGGGCCGGTCCTACAAATACCCGATCCGTGTTTTTGCCATGCCCGCAAAAGGAACAAATTGTGAACGACGATCCCCTGATGCGCCGCCTCAAATTCCGGGCCTGGCACCGCGGCACGCGCGAATCGGACTATGCGGTCGGCGGATTCTTCGAACGCTATCATGCCGAGTGGAATACCGAGGAGATCGCCTGGTTCGAGCGTTTCATGGACGAGCAGGACGCTGACATCATCGGCTGGGCGCTCGGCACCATCCCCGTGCCGGACGAGTGGAAAGGCCCGATGATGGACAAGTTCCTGAAACTCGATTTCGTGAAAATCGAAAACTGACAATTTCCCTCCCGCTGGCGGGAGGGGTTAGGGGAGGGTCTGTCTCTCCTCCTCCTTTATAGACCCTCCCCCGGCCCCTCCCGCAAAACGGGACAGGAGGTATGAAGGAGGGAATGAGTAGCAAAATGACCGATCTCCAAAAAATCCTGAAGGCCAAGGCGCCGCTCACCCTGTCGGGCGTCCCTGCGGGGTTCCAGCCCTGGCTGCTGGCAGACATCGCGCGCGCCGCCGGGGCTGCGGACGGCCGCGCCGTCTTCATCGCCTCCGACGAGCAGTTGATGCGCGCGGTCGCGGACACGGCGCATTATTTCGCGCCGGAGATCGAGATCATCGAAATCCCCGCCTGGGACTGCCTGCCCTATGACCGGGCCAGCCCCTCGCTCCGCGCGGCCTCTGCCCGCCTCGCGGGCCTCTACGCGCTGCAAGCCAAGCCCAAAGGCCCGCAACTGGTCCTCACCACGCTGGCCGCCATGACCCAGCGCACGCTCACCCCCTTCCGCGTGCGCCAGTTGGTGGCCAAGCTCGCCCCCAAGGAACGGATTGCGATCCAGGCGCTGGCTGCCATGCTCCAGGCAAACGGCTATGTCCGCACCGACACGGTTCACGACCGCGGCGAATTTGCGATTCGCGGCGGCATCGTCGATCTCTTCCCCGGCGGTGAGGACATGCCGTTACGCCTCGACTTTTTCGGTGACGAGATCGAGACGGTCCGCCGCTTCGATCCCGCAGATCAGCGAACGATCGAAAATGTCGATGGCTTCACCCTCCTCCCCGCGTCCGAAGCCTTGCTGGACGAAGAAACGATCAAGCGCTTCCGCGGCCGCTACCGCGAAACCTTTGGCGCGACCGCAACCGGCGACCCGCTCTATCAGGCGGTCAGCGACGGTCGCCGCCTCGCCGGCATGGAACATTGGCTCCCCCTGTTCGAGGAAAAGCTGGTCCCCCTTGCCGATCATCTCGGCGACGGCGCGGTGCTGATCCGCGACCCCGGCGTGGCCGGCGCGGCGGACAGCCGGTTCGAATCGATCCGCGACTATCACGCCAACCGCATCCATGCGAAGACCTCAGACCCCGGCGCCTATCGCCCGTTGAAGCCCGAATCTCTTTATCTCGACGCTGCCGAATGGGACGCCGCCGTTGCTACCCTTCCCATGCACGGCACGACAACCTTCCACGAACCCGAAAGTGCGGCCGTCCTCGACTTCGCGGTCGATGGCCCGCGCGATTTCGCCCCCGAACGCGCGCAGAACAGCAACATCTACGAAGCCGTTGGCAAGCACATCGCCGCCCTGCGCCGTGAGAAAAAGAAAGTCGTCATCGCCAGCTACTCGGTCGGTGCGCGCGAACGCCTATCCGGCCTGCTCGCCGATCATGACGTCACCCGCCTCGCGACCGCCGACAACTGGCAGGAAGCGCTTGGCACTGCCGCCAATGGCAGCGTCACCCTCACCGTGCTGCCGCTCGATCATGGCTTCACCGCACCCGACGTCGCCGTCCTCACCGAACAGGATATGCTGGGCGACCGCCTCGTCCGCCGCGCCAAGCGCAAGAAGAGCGCCGACGCCTTCTTGGCTGAACTCGCCACCCTCTCGCCCGGCGACCTGGTCGTCCATATGGATCATGGCATCGGCCGCTACGAAGGGCTGACGCAAATCCCGGTCAGCAAGGCCGCGCATGATTGCGTCGCGCTCACCTATGCCGGCGGCGACAAGCTCTACGTCCCCGTCGAAAATCTCGAAGTCCTCTCCCGCTACGGCAGCGAGAATGAAGGCGTCAGCCTCGACAAGCTGGGCGGCGAAGCCTGGCAGCGGCGCAAGGCCAAGATGAAGGATCGCATCCGCGAAATCGCGGGCGAACTGCTCAAGACCGCCGCCGTGCGAGCGTTGCGGACGGCCACCGTGGCCGAACCGGATCAGGCCGGCTACCCCGCCTTCGTCGACCGCTTCCCCTATCAGGAAACAGAGGATCAGGACCGCGCGATCAGCGATGTGGTCGAGGATTTGGGGTCGGGCAAGCCGATGGACCGCCTCGTCTGCGGCGACGTCGGCTTCGGCAAGACGGAAGTGGCCCTGCGCGCCGCCTTCGTCGCGGCGATGGCGGGGATGCAGGTTGTCGTGATCTGCCCCACCACGCTCCTTGCGCGCCAGCACCACATGCAGTTCGAGGAACGCTTCCGCGGCTTCCCCGTCAATATCGGCCGCCTGTCCCGCCTCGTCCCCGACAAGGAGGCGAAGGCGACCAAGGCGGGCTTGGCAGACGGCACGATCGACATCGTCGTGGGCACTCATGCGCTGCTGGCCAAGGGGCTGGAATTCAAACGCCTCGGCCTCGTCATCGTGGACGAGGAACAGCGTTTCGGCGTCACCCACAAGGAACGGCTGAAGTCATTGAAGACCGACGTCCATGTCCTGACGCTCACCGCCACGCCGATCCCGCGCACGCTCCAGATGGCGATGTCGGGCCTGCGCGAACTGTCGGTCATCCAGACCCCGCCGGTCGATCGCCTGGCGGTCCGCACCTACATCATGCCCTGGGACGGCGTTGTCATCCGCGAAGCCCTGCTGCGCGAACATTATCGCGGCGGCCAGAGTTTCTTCGTCGTCCCCCGCATCGCGGACCTCACCGAGATCGAGGAGTTCCTGCGCAACGAGGTGCCGGAAATCAAGGCCATCGTCGCCCATGGCCAGATGAGTGCCACCGATGTCGAGGAACGCATGTCCGCCTTCTACGACAAGCGCTACGACGTGCTGCTCTCCACGACCATCGTGGAATCCGGCCTCGACATCCCCAGCGCCAACACGCTCATCATCCACCGCGCCGACCGTTTCGGCCTCGCGCAACTCTACCAGCTACGCGGCCGCGTCGGCCGGTCAAAGACGCGCGCTTATGCCTATATGACGACGCCCGCCAACCGCATCATCACCGAAACGGCGGAAAAGCGATTGAAGGTCTTGTCCGACCTCGACACGCTGGGCGCAGGATTCCAGCTCGCCTCCCACGATCTCGACATTCGCGGCGCGGGCAATCTGGTCGGCGACGAACAGTCGGGCCATATCAAGGAAGTCGGCTTCGAACTCTACCAGTCGATGCTGGAAGAGGCGATCATGGACGCCAAGGCGGGCGGGGTCGGCATCGAAAAGCGCAGCGACAGCTTCTCGCCACAGATCAGCGTCGATGCGCCGATCCTCATACCCGACGACTATGTGCCCGACCTCGACCTGCGCATGGGCCTCTATCGCCGTATCAACGAGATCGAGGACCGCAATGGCCTGGAATCCTTCGCCGCCGAACTGATCGACCGTTTCGGCAAGCTGCCGCTGCCCACGCAAAACCTGCTCAAGATCATCGAGATCAAGCAGAATTGCGTGACGGCGAATATCTCAAAAATCGACATGGGCGCGAAGGGCGCATTGGTCAGCTTCTTCGAAGACAGCTTCCCCAATCCCGCGGGCCTCATCGCCTATGTCCAGCGCCTGGACGGCGTCGCCCGCCTGCGCCCCGACAGCAAAGTGGTCGTCAACCGCGCCTGGGCCGATCCCCAGGCCCGCCTGAACGGTGCGCTGCAATTGTCAAAAGGCCTGGCCAAGGCGGCGGGGTGATGGAGAGGCGGAGCGGTACGCCTGCCGCTCCCCCTTTCCTACTCGGCGCATTTCTGGTCTATCCCGCGGGATGGAACAGCCCGACCGACGCGCCGCCCGCAATCCGTCACCAGTGACCCGGATGGCGCGTAACCGGCGCGTCACGATGACCCTGGTGTCGCGTCAAAGATACGCAACTGTTACCTGAAACGCACTTTGCCCACGCAAGAGCCCCGAATCCGGCTGATAATTTTTGCGACGACGGTGTGAACTTCGCCGTGGCGCGTCGCTGTGATCCAAGCGCGCTCTGTCCTACCTGATCCAGATGCGCTAAAACGGCCCGATAAAAGGGGAGAATATCATCATGCCCGTCGAAATCACGATCCTCGCCTGGTCCATGGTCCTGGTGCTGGTCCACATCTTCGCCGCGGCGCATGTGAAGACGAAGCAATATGGCCCCAAATGGAATATGGGCGCGCGCGACGAAAAACTGACGCCGCTCCATCCGCTCGCCGGGCGCCTGGTCCGGGCGGAGGCCAATTTCAAGGAAACCCTGCCCATCGCCATCGTCGCGCTGATCGGCGTGGTCGTGGCGGGGAAGACCAGCGAATGGACCGCCATGGGCGGCTGGATCTGGCTAGGCGCACGGATCGTCTATCTGCCGCTCTACGCGGCGGGCATTCCGGTGGTCCGCACCATCATCTTCCTGGCCAGCCTGGTCGGCATATTGATCGTCCTCTGGCCGCTGCTGACTGTTTAACCCTTCAGCACCAGATTGATAAGGTCGGCGGACGACACTCCCGCCGACCGCAGGAAGCCCTGATAATAATCGCAGCCCTCACGAGCGAGCAGGCCCAGTTGCTCCTCCGTCTCTACCCCCTCGGCGATGACCTTCAACCCCAGCGACTTGGCCATGTGGATGACCCCGCGCACGATGATCCGGTCCCGCGCCGTGCCCGCAATATCCTGTGCCAGACCACTGTCGATCTTGAGGAAATCGAGCGGCAGGCTCTTGAGATAGGCGAGGCTGGAGTAGCCCGTGCCGAAATCGTCGATCGCGACCGCCAGCCCTTCGGTCCGCAGCGCCGTCAACAGCGCGGCGGCGGCGTCCACATCCTCGATCAAGCCGCTCTCGGTGATCTCCACCGTCAGCCGGGACCGCGGAAAGCCGCTGCGATCGACCAGCCCCAGCAGGCCGGGCATGAAACCGGGTTGGGCGATGTCCGCCGCGGTGACGTTGATCGACAGGCGCAAGTCGGACAAGGCCCGCGGCCAGGCCGCCGCCTGCCGCAGCGCCTCCGCCTGAATATGCGCCGACAGCGGCAGCATATAGTCGGATCGTTCGGCGGTAGCGAACAATATGCCCGCGCCCAGCGGGCCATAATGGGGGTGGTTCCAGCGCGCCAGCGCCTCCACGCCGCTGATCTTGTCGCTGTCGACCGGATATTGCGGCTGGAACACGATGCCGATCTCGCCCCGGTCCAGCGCCAGGCGCAGGTCCGTCTCCAACCGGTCGGCATCCACCTGGCGGCTGTGCTTTTCGGCCGAAAGGATGCGGATGCCCTCACCGCCCCCCTGCCGCGCATCGGCCAGCGCCGTGCCCGCGCGGCGCAGCAGATGGGTCACGTCATCCTCCGCACGCGCCTGCGCAATGCCGCACCGCGCCGTCAGGCGAATCAGGTGATCGCCGGCACTGAACGGCTGCCCGACCGCGCCGATCAGTTGGCGCGCCAGGAAGGTCGCCCGGTCGCTGCCGGCCGCCTCGCCGGTCAGCCCGACCAGAAATTCGGTGCCAGCGATGCGCGCGACCATCGCGCCGGGCGCAACATCGTCCACCATCCGCTCGATCCGCCGGGCGATGCGGCCCAGCAGCGCGTCACCGACCACCTGGCCATAGGCGGCGTTCATGCGGTCGAACTGGCTGATCGACAGTAACAAGATGCTGGTGGCCAGGCCCGCCCGCCGGTCCAGCCAGTCCAGCGCCGCCTGCCGCGATCGCAGGCCGGTCAGGAAATCGCGCATCTCGCCTTCCCGTTCATGCCCTTCGGACAGCCATTCGACGTCGGCGGCCAGCCCGCCGTCCGACAGCCGCAGATGATGCACCAGCCGCTGGCCAGGGCGTCCGGGCAAGCCATGCGCCAGCGCAGCGGGGCGCCCGGCGCGGATCATCGCCTTCAACGCGACCAGCACCGCGCGTCGTTCCGACCGCGGCAACCGCCGCAGCAAGGCCGAAGGGGCGATATGCGAATCGGCCAGGTCCAGATGCTGCGCCAGGCTGTCGCTCAACCGCAGCAGCGACCCGGCACGCGCCAGTTCCCAATAGAGCGCGTCGCCCCGCCTGATCCGCTGGGCGCGCTGGTTATGCGCCACGCCGCCGCCCACACGCTCCACCAGTCGGTGCGCAGACGCCAGCGCGGCATTGAGCGCAGCGTCCGTCACCGGCCCCACCAGATAATGGGTCGCCCCCGCGGCCATCAGGGCGGGCAACTGCCCCTGGTCCTGCGGATCGACCAGCACCAGCAACGCGCCGCCACCCGCCTCCATCGGCGGCACCAGCGGAGACAGCAACCGCTGCGCCTGCCCGCCCGCCCGCAGGTCGACCAGTGCGACCTGCGCCTCGCTATGCAGATAGCGCTGCGGGGCGTCCTTGGCCCGCCGTGCGCCGATCGCGCGCCAGCCGATCCTTTGCGCGGAATGGCACAGCCCGTCGCGATCGCCCGGCGACAGGATGAAAAGGCTGCGATGGCCGACTGCGGTATGATCCCCGCTCACGTATATCTGTCCCCCGGCATGGCGCATCGCCCCGCCCTGTTACCACGCCTTAGCATCAAGCCGTTACCGACCTCTTGCCCCGCCCGCAACTTCGCTTGCGCAGGCCATGTCCATCGCCTAGCTAGTCGGCATGGCCATGGCCGATCCCTCACGCCCTTTGATGACCGACGGTCTTGGCCGCCGGATCAGCTATCTGCGCATTTCGGTGACCGACCGCTGCGACCTGCGCTGCCGCTATTGCATGGCGGAAAAGATGCAGTTCCTGCCCAAAAATCAGGTGCTGACGCTGGAAGAGATCGCCCTGCTGGCCGATCTGTTCATTGCCCGCGGCATCCGCAAAATCCGCCTGACCGGTGGCGAGCCGTTGGTGCGGCGCGATATCGGCGATCTGGTTCGCCGCATCGGACGGCATATCGGCGCGGACCTGGAGGAACTGACCCTCACCACCAACGGCACCCGACTGGCCGATCATGCGGAGATGCTGGCGGATGCGGGCGTGCGGCGGATCAATGTCAGCCTGGACAGCCGCGATCCCGAACGCTTCGCCCATGTGACCCGCGGCGGCAAGATCGACCAGGTTTTCGCCGGACTGGACGCCGCCCGTGCTGCGGGCCTCGCGGTCAAGATCAACATGGTGGCGCTCAAGGGCGTCAATGACGATGAAATCCTGTCGATGCTGCGCTGGTGCGGGGAGGAGGGTTTCGACCTTACCCTGATCGAAACCATGCCGCTGGGCGACACCGGCGAGGATCGCACAGATCATTATCTGCCGCTGACCCATGTCGCCGACCTGATTCGCGCCGATCATGCGCTTACTCCACTCTCGCACCGGACCGGCGGCCCGGCCCGCTATCATGCGGTCGAGGGGATGGGCATCAAGCTGGGCCTAATCACCCCGCTCACGCAGAATTTCTGCGCCGACTGCAACCGCATCCGCATGACGTGCGAGGGCAAGATTTTCATGTGCCTGGGCCATGAGGATCATGTCGATTTCAAGTCGGCGCTGCGCGAAGGCGGTCTGCCCGCTGTCGAACCGTTGATCGACCGGGCGCTGCGGCTGAAGCCCGCCGCCCACGACTTCCGCATTGGCGCGGGCGAAACCGCCGCCACGCAGCGCCATATGAGCGTCACCGGCGGATGAGCAGCGAGCCGCGGCGCGCCCTGGTCGCGTCCCCCACCCAAGCCGCGCGGGCGGCGGAGGAGCGGCTGCGCGCTGCCTATGACTTCGTGGCCGTAGAGCAGGCCGACATGATCATCGCGCTGGGCGGCGACGGCTTCATGCTTCAGACGCTCCATTCCATGCTGGAAGCGCGCCGGATCGTCCCGATCTTCGGCATGAACCTGGGCACGGTCGGTTTCCTGATGAACGAATGGCGGCTGGAACGGCTCGACCAGCGGCTGGAGAAGGCCAAGAGCTTCAAGGTCAATCCGCTGCGCATGACGGTGGACACGGTCGATGGCGAGCGTTTCTCCATCCCCGCCATCAATGAGGTTTCGCTGCTGCGCGAAACCCGCCAGACCGCCAAGCTGGAGGTGCAGGTCAACGGCCGCACCGTACTGCCCGAACTGGTGTGCGATGGCGTGCTGGTGGCGACCCCGGCCGGCTCAACCGCCTATAATCTGTCCGCCCATGGCCCTATCCTGCCGCTGGGGTCCGCGCTCGTCGCGCTGACCCCGATCAGTCCATTCCGTCCCCGCCGTTGGCGCGGCGCCATCCTGCCTGAAAACACGGTCATTCGTTTCATCGTGCTCGATCCCGTCAAGCGCCCGGTCAGCGCCGTGGCCGATCAGCGCGAAGTGCGCGACATTGCGCAGGTGGAGATCGGCATCGACCGCGCGACCCCGCTGACATTGTTGTTCGACCCCGAACATACGCTGGACGACCGCATCGCTGCCGAACAATTCATCGCATAAATTTCCGTCATTTGGCGCTTGCCATGGCGGGAAAGCCGCTGCTATAGGCGCGGCCTGCCCAGCGGAAGCGGGTTGCTCCCCGATAGCTCAGCGGTAGAGCATTCGACTGTTAATCGAATGGCCGTAGGTTCGAATCCTACTCGGGGAGCCACATTTT
>JAVBXL010000099.1 GCA_030824575.1 bacterium
GGCAAGGGCCGCCCGGATGGCGCGCTGCATGAGATAAGCTCGGTCGAAATGGCGACGCAGTTGCTCAAGGCGCTTCAGTCGCGCAACAATCTCGATACCGCGCTGCTCGACGATGTGATTATCGGCATGGCCCAGCCGGTCGGCGAACAGGGCGGGGTATTGGCGCGCGCGGCGGTGTTGCAGGCAGGCTATGCCCAGACCGTCGCGGGGCAGCAGATCCATCGCTTCTGCGCCACCGGCCTCGACGCCGTCAGCCTGATCGCCGCGCAGGTCCATGCCGGGATGATCGACGCCGGGATCGGCGGCGGCGTGGAATCGATGAGCCGCACGGTGATGGGCTATGATTCCGGCGCCTGGACGTCCGATCCCGCGGTCGCCTTCGGCAATTACTACGCCCCCCAGGGCATCGGCGCAGACATCATCGCCACGCTGGACGGCTACACCCGCGAAGATGTCGACGGCTTCGCTGTCGAAAGCCAGCGCAAGGCCGCCCATGCCTGGGACCAGGGCTATTTCAAGCGCTCGATCGTTCCGGTGACAGATGTGCTGGGTGAAGTTATCCTCGATCGCGACGAACATATGCGCCCCGGCACCACGGTCGAAAGCCTCGCCAAGCTCAAGCCTGCATTCGAAGGCTATGGCAAGGCAGGGTTCGAGGCAGTGGGCAAGGCGAAATATCCCGAGCTGGAAGAAATCAACTATGTCCACCACGGCGGCAACAGCTCCGGCATCGTCGATGGTTCGGGCCTGGTGCTGGTTGGGTCGAAGGCGTTCGGTGAGAAGGCGGGGCTGAAGCCGCGCGGTCGCATCCGCTCCTACGCCAATATCGGCTCTGAACCGACGATCATGCTGACCGCGCCGACCGCCGTGTCGCGCAAGGCCTTGAAGGCCGGCGGCATGACTGAAAAGGACATCGACCTGTGGGAACTGAACGAAGCCTTCGCCAGCGTCGTGATGCGCTTCCAGCGTGACCTCGACATTCCCGATGACCGGATCAACGTCAATGGCGGCGCGATCGCCATGGGCCATCCGCTTGGCGCGACCGGGGCGATGATCCTGGGCACCGTGCTGGACGAACTGGAGCGCCGCGACGCGGCAACCGGCCTCATCACGCTGTGCGCCGCCAATGGCCTGGGCACGGCCGCCATCATAGAGCGCGTTTGAACGCGCCCTTGCGAACCATAGAGCAGGACATTCCATGAAGACCATGCAACTGCAAAAGGCCGATGACGGCGTCGCGATCCTGACCCTTGATGCCGAAGGATCGATGAACGTCGTCAACGACGCTTTCATCGCCGACATGGAAGCGGCGACGAAGCAGATCGCGGACGATGACAGCATTACGGGCGTCATCCTGACATCGGCCAAGCTCAGCTTCATGGCGGGCGCCGACCTCAAGCAACTGGTCAACGGCTTCGGCACGCTGACGGCCAAGGAGGCTTACGCCTTTTCCAAGCGCGCGACGGACATGCACCGGGCGATCGAACAGTCGGGCAAGCCCTGGGTCGCGGCGATCAACGGGCTGGCGCTGGGTGGTGGGTTCGAACTCGCGCTCGCCTGCCATCGCCGCATTTTGGTGGATGATGCCAAGGCACTGGTCGGCCTGCCCGAAGTCAATGTCGGCCTGCTCCCCGGATCGGGCGGCACGGTGCGGCTGGGCCTGATCGCGGGCATGAAAACCGCGCTCGACCTGCTGCTGTCGGGTCGTTCGGTCGGCCCCGCCGAAGCGTTGAAGCTGAAGATGGTGGACGAGGTGGTTCCCGCCGACACCCTGATCGACGCGGCCAAAGCCTGGCTTGCGACCGGCCCCGATCCGGTCAAGCCATGGGACGTCAAGGGCTGGACTCCGCCGCAGAAGAAAGGGCTGACCGTCCCTGAAGACTCGACCGCATACATGATGGCGACGGGTGGCATCGCGAAGGTTGGCTATAACCAGCCAGCTCCGCTGGCGATCCTCAATTGCGTCTTTCAGGGTCTGCAACTGCCCTTCGACAAGGCGCTGACCGTCGAGGGCAAATATTTCGCCAAGCTGCTGACCGATCCGGTCGCGCGCAACATCATCCGCACTACCTTCATTTCCAAGCAGGCCGCCGAAAAGGGCGCGCGCCGTCCTGAAGGCTTTGAGAAATTCGAGGCTAGGAAAGTCGGCGTGCTAGGCGCGGGCATGATGGGCGCGGGCATCGCCTATGTCTCCGCCAATGCCGGCATAGAGGTCGTGCTGATCGACCGCGACACCGCGACCGCACAAAAGGGCAAGGATTATGCCGCCAAGGTGCTGGCCAAGCTGATCGAAAAGGGCAAGACGACGCAGGAAAAGGCCGACACCATCCTGGCCCGCATCACCCCGACCGACGATTTCGCGCTGCTCGACGGCTGCGATCTGGTGGTCGAAGCGGTGTTCGAGGACACCGGGATCAAGGCGGAAACGACGCGCAAGGCCGAAGCGGTGTTGCCCGACCATGCCGTGTTTGCCTCCAACACCTCCACCCTGCCGATCTCCCAACTGGCGCAGGCATCGCAGCGCCCCGACCAGTTTATCGGCCTGCACTTCTTCTCGCCGGTCGAACGCATGGGCCTGGTCGAAGTCATCATGGGCAAGCAGACCAGCAAGGCGACGCTGGCCAAAGGCCTCGATTACATCGCCCAACTGCGCAAGACGCCGATCGTCGTCAACGACAGCCGGGGCTTCTATACCAGCCGCGTGTTCCAGATGCTGATCCATGAAGGCGCGGCAATGCTGGCCGAAGGCGTGCCGCCTGCGGTGATCGAGAATGCGGCCAAGGCCGTTGGGATGCCCGTTGGCCCACTGGCGCTGCTGGATGAACTGACGCTCGACCTGCCGCTCAAGATCGTCGACCAGGCGATCGCCGAGGAGGGCGACGCCTATACGCCGCCTGCTGGCGTTGCCGTCATGCGCCGGATGAAGGACGAGATCGGCCGTTCCAGCCGCAAGGCGGGCGGGGCCTTCTACGACTATCCCGAAGGCGGCAAGAAGCATCTATGGAAGGGTCTGGCCGACCATTTCCCCACCAAAGCGGGCTGGGATATCGAGGAAATCAAGCAGCGCTATCTTTATGCGCAGGCGATGGAAACCGCCCGCTGCCTGGAAGAAAATGTGCTGGAAACGCCGCAGGATGCCGACCTTGGCGCCATTTACGGCTGGGGCTTCCCGGCATGGACCGGCGGCACGATCAGCTATATCGACACCATCGGCATCGACAAATTCGTGCAGGAATCCGATCGCCTGGCGCAGCTATACGGCCCCCGCTTCCTGCCGTCCGCCTGGCTGCGCGACAAGGCGGCGCGGGGCGAAGATTTCTACACCCCCGCCAGCGAAACCACGGTTAAGGAGCCGGTCCCGGCATGAGACGCCTCATTTTCGAACCGGAACATGAACAGTTCCGCGACAGCGTCGTCAAGTTCATGAGCGCCGAAGTCGGCGCCCATGCCGAGCGGTTCCGCGAACAGGGCATCGTCGATCGCGAACTCTATCTCAAGGCCGGGGCGCAGGGCCTGCTCTGCACCTGGGCAGACGAGAAATATGGCGGCGCGGGGATCGACGATTTCCGCTTCGAACAGATCATCATCGAAGAAAATATGCGCCACGGCGATGTGGGTTTCTACATCAACCTGCATAATGATCTCGTCGCGCCCTATTTTGCCAAGCTGGGCAATGACGAACAGAAGGACCGCTGGATGCCCGGCATCGTCAGCGGGGAAAAGATCCTCGCCGTCGCGATGACCGAACCTTCGACCGGCAGCGACTTGGCAGGTATGCGCACCAGTGCCACCGATCAGGGCGACCATTGGCTGCTCAATGGCGCGAAAACCTATATCTCGAACGGCATATTGGGCGACCTGATCGTGGTCGCGGCGCGGACCGATCCCAATAGCCGCCACGGCCTTGGCCTGTTCGTGGTCGAACGCGGCATGGAAGGGTTCGAACGCGGCCGAAAACTCGCCAAGATGGGGCTGAAGGCGCAGGATACCGCCGAACTTTTCTTCAACGATGTGAAGGTGCCCAAGGCCAATGTGCTGGGCGATCCCACCCAAGGCTTCAAATATCTCGCCCGCTTCCTAGCGCAGGAGCGGCTGGTGGCCGCGATCGGCTTCATGGCGACGGCGCAGACCGCCTTCGACATCACGCTGGATTATGTGAAGGAGCGCAAGGCGTTCGGCAAACCGATCGGCGCGTTCCAGAACACCCGGTTCAAGATGGCGTCGATGCGCGCCGAATTGGACGCGCTCCAGACCTATGTGGACCAGTGCGTCCTGCTGCTGAACGCAGGCGAACTGACCGCGGAAGATGCATCGGCGGCCAAGCTGCTTGCCAGCGAACTGGAAGGCCGGGTCATGGACGAATGCGTCCAGTTGCACGGCGGCGCGGGCTATATGGAAGAATATCGCATCAGCCGCATGTATACCGACGCGCGGATCAGCCGTATCTTTGCCGGCACCAGCGAAATCATGCGCGAAATCATCGGGCGTGGGCTGGGGCTGGACGAGCGCAAGCTGTCCTGAGTCGCTGCCGGGAGAGTGCCGATGTTGAACCTGGATCGCCTGCGGGACTTCGCCATTCCCGCGGCGGAGGATATATGCGATCCGCGCAGCGCCATCCTCTATGCGTTGGGCGTGGGCGCGGGCCTGGCGCCTATCGATGAACATCATCTGGTGTTCGAGCGTGACCTGGCGGTGCTGCCTACCATGGCGCTGGTGCTGGGTACGCCCGGCTTCTGGCCTATGGCGGCCGAACTGGGCTGGGACTGGCCGAACATTCTGCATGGTGAACAGAGCTTGCGCCTGCTCCGTCCGCTGGAGCTGGGTCAGCTGGTCCATGGCCGGATCGAAATAGGTGATATCGCCGATAAGGGACCGGGCAAGCCCGCACTGGTACGGGCAAAACGCACCCTGATGACCCCGACCGATCTGGTGATTGCGGAGATGGAAGAGACTTGGGTGCTGCGCGGCGCGGGCGGCTTTGGCGGGCCGCGCGATTTGCCCGGTGCGGCGGCCGTGGCGATGCCAGACGAACCGGCGCACGCCATGCTCGACCTGCCGACCGCGATCAACCAGGCGCTGCTCTATCGCCTGACCGGGGATCGCAACCCACTGCATGTTGACGCAGGGACCGCGGCATCGGCCGGGTTCGATCGCCCTATCCTGCATGGGCTGGCGACGATGGGGCTGGTCAGCCGGGCGCTGGTTCATTCATGCTGTGGAGGCAACCCCGCTCTCCTGACGGCGATCAGCGCGCGTTTCACCGCCCCGGTCTGGCCGGGGGAAACGGTGCGGACGGAAATCTGGCGCGATGGCGCTGATGTGCTGTTTCGCGCCAGCGTGCCCGAACGCGGCGTTGTGGTAATGGATGGCGGACGGGCCTGCGTCGCCGGATTTTGAAGGGAACGGGAAGTAACGTGAAGATATTGGATGGGAAAGTCGCGCTGGTATCTGGTTCGGGTCGCGGCATTGGCAAGGCGATCGCGCTCAAGCTGGCGCGCAATGGCGCGCATATCGTCGTCAACGACCTGGACCATGACGTCGCCCATGCAACGGCCGCAGAGATTGAGGCGCTGGGCGTGCGTGCGGTGGTGTGCGTGGGCGACGTGACGGCGCTGGATTTCGGCGATCAATTCATCGCCGCGGCGGTCGACGCCTTCGGCACGATCGACATCATCATCAACAATGCCGGCTATGCCTGGGATTCGGTGCTGCAAAAGACCAGCGACGAACAATGGATGGCGATGCTGGACGTGCATCTGAGCGCCCCGTTCCGCATCCTGCGGGCCGCCCAACCTGTCATCGCGGCGGCCGCCAAGGCGGAGATCGCCGCACATGGCTGCGCGACGCGGCGCACCGTCGTCAACATCTCCTCGGTCGCCGGGCTTGGCGGCAATCCGGGGCAGGCGGGCTATGCGGCGGGCAAGGCCGGGATCGTGGGCCTGACCAAGACCGTGATGAAGGAATGGGGCCGCTATAATGTCACCGTCAACGCCGTGGCCTTCGGCGCGATCATGACCCGGATGACGGCGGGCGAAGCTGGCAGTTCGACCATCAATGTGAAGGGCAAGGACATCAAGGCCGGTGTCAGCGACGAAATCCTCGAAGCGATGGAAAAGGGCATACCGCTGGGCCGCGCGGGCACGCCGGAGGAAGCGGCAGGCGCCGTCTATCTGCTGTGCCTGCCCGAAGCGGACTATATCACCGGCCAGGTCATCGTCGCGGGCGGCGGCTGGCAGCTATAGGCGGGAGGGGGCGGGGCATCGACGCCCCGCCTTACCGGTCAAGCGGGCCAGGTCGGCGCGCGCCCCTGCATCCCCGCAAAGATCGGCCGCATCGGTTCGGGCACCTGCCCGGCACCGACACCCGTACCGAAATTCAGGCCACGCCGTTCATGGATGCGCCAGCCGTCGGGCGTCCGCCGCAACCGGTCCTCATAGCCGCCCACCGCCAGCAGATCGGCGGCACGCAACGGATCGGCATCGGGAATGGCGAACCAATGCCAGGCCAGGATGCGGCTGGCCGCGCGCGCTTCGTCGCCATCCACCTCGATCACGACATTGGTGACATTGTGGCAGCAGCCTAGCAGCGCGCCCTGATAGGTCATGCATTGCGCGTGGATGGCGTCCCGCCCCACCGCCTTCGCCCCACCGAAATCGATGATCCCGTCGGGCGTGAACACCTCGTCGGCAATCCGGTGATAGTGCATTGCATCGATCAGATGCGCGTAGCGATACAGGCATTCCTCTATCGCGATCCGGTCGGCCAGAATGTGGAGACTGTGCGTCATGATATCAGCCGCAACCAACCACGCCGCCATCGACCGGAATCTGCGCGCCCGTGACATAGGCACCCGCCCGCGAGCACAGGAATATGACGATCCCTGCAATGTCGTCCGGTTTGCCCAGCCGACCCAGCGGGATATGGGCCAGCAGCCCCGCATCGACACTGTCTTCGTCGCGCATATGCGCGGTCATCTTGGTCGGGAAGAAGCCGGGAATGACCGCATTCACCGTGATGTTGCGCGCGGCCAGATCGCCCGCCAGGTCGCGGGTCATCATATGAACGGCGGCCTTGCTGGCGGCATAGCTGTAGGCGCTCAACCGTTCGGTCTTCATGCCAGCGACCGAACCGATATTGATGATCCGCGCCGGATCGTCGTCGGTTCCTACCGCGCCCAGTTCGGGCAGCAATTCGCGCACCATGGTGAAGGGAGTCTGGACATTCACCGCCATCACGCCGGGCCACGCCTTGTCGGGGAAACTGTCTATCTCGCCGCCCCAGGTCTTGCCCGCATTATTGACCAGGATATGGCACGCCCCCACGGCATCGCGGTAGCGCGCGACCAGATCGACCGCGGCCTCCGGCGTCGAAAGATCGGCGGGCAGGGCGATGCAAGTGCCCAATGCCCCCATCTCACTGGCCGCCGCCTCGCAGATATCGGCCTTGCGCGACGTGATCGCCACGGTTGCGCCCGCGCGCAGCAGTCCTTCGGCGATCATCCGGCCCAGCCCCTGCGCGCCGCCAGTGACGATCGCCTTCTTGCCCGCCAGGCTGAACAGGTCGCTCACATCGTCACCACGACTTTACCGAATTTGTGACTGTCGCGCAGATGCAGCAGCGCTTCCTTGGCCTGCGCCAACGGATAGGTGGCTTCGATCACCGGCCTGATCTGATGCTCGCCCGCAAAGGCCAGCATCTCCTGAAAATCCTGCGGATCGCCCACCTGGCTGCCGACGATGCTCGCGCTTTTCAGGA
Organism: bacterium; assembly: GCA_030824575.1. Taxonomy (GTDB): domain Bacteria; phylum Pseudomonadota; class Alphaproteobacteria; order Sphingomonadales; family Sphingomonadaceae; genus Sphingobium. The sequence continues at coordinate 7,756 of JAVBXL010000099.1, forward strand.
AGATGTCGGTCGCGTTGAACTTGATTTCATTGCCCGCAGTCGACCCGTAGATGACGATGCGCGCACCCGGATTGATCGCGCGGACATAATTGGCGAAGCTGGGCGCAGGCGCGCCGTCCAGCACCACATCGACGCCGCCGGTCAGCTTGCCGACCTGCTTGCGCCAGTCGGGATCGGTGTAGAGCAGGCCGCCCTTGGCTCCCATGGCGATGGCGCGGTCGATGACCTCCTGGTTCTCGCCGGTGACATAGACGTTGGCACCCTTGGCGACGGCAAAGGCCAGGCCGAAGGTGGCAACACCGCCGCCCACGCCGCTGATCAGCAGCGTCTCGCCCGTCTGCAACCGGCCCTTGAACATCAGCGCGCGCCATGATGTGAGCGCGGTCAGAGGCATCGCACCGGCTTCCTCGAAGCTCATAAATGCGGGCTTGGGTGCCAGATTTTCGACCGGTACGCAGATATATTCGGCGATCGTGCCCGCAAAGGGCATGCCCAGCAGGCCGAAATCGGCGGCGGGCGCATGACGGTTCGGGCCCCAGTTGCGGGCGGGGTACAGGACGACCTCGTCGCCTTCGCTTGCCCCGGTCACGCCCTCGCCGATCATGTCCACCACGCCCGCGCCGTCGCAACCCAGCGTCGTGGGCACGGTCATGCCGGGATATTGGCCATGGGTGATGAACAGTTCACGGTGATTGATCGACGCAGCCTTGATCGCGACCCGGACTTCGCCGGGGCCGGGCACAGGCGTTTCGACATCCGCCACGATAACGGAATCGGGTCCGTCGATCTTTTCGAGATACAGGGCCTTCATGGTCAACCTTTCCTGATGCGTCGGCGCGGCTGTTGGGATCGCCTGCCTTTTTCTGGACGGCGCGCCCGCGACGCAGCCTGTCATGCCATCAGGACAATGTTCTGGCGCGCTCATGACCTATCTGTGGATAGGAAAAGGGGATTGCATTTCAGATTTCAGCGGTCAGAATATATTTACAAGAATAAAACGAATCGTGCCACGCAGCACGAACAGGAGAGACTGAATGGCCGTTGTCCCGACAATCGTCCTGCCGCCCCGCATCACCCCGACGCTGATCGAGCGTCCGGCGCTGGTGGCCTTGACCCAAAAAGTTGCCCTATCCCGCATGACGATGGTGTCCGCGCCCGCTGGCAGCGGCAAGACCACCGCTATGCTGTTCTGGGCGGAAAGGCTGCGGGCCGAGGGGCGACCGCTGCTGTGGCTGGCGGCGCGCGCGGGTATCGGCAACAAGGCGTCCTTTCTGATGGCGCTCAAGGCTGCCGGCGTCGCGGCCCGGCTGGATTGGGCCGATCTCGACGCCGACTCGGGTGATGCCGTGTGGCTCAAGGCGCTGTCGACGGTGGTCGAACCCAAGCCGGTCATCGTCATCGACGACGCGCAACTGCTGGACGAAGCGACCCTGGCCTTCATCGCCCAGCTGTCGTCCAGCGCGCGCGACGGCCTGACCATGATCGTCGCCGCGCGCGGCGCCGTGGGGTTGCCGTTGGCGCGGATGCGAGCGCTCGGTTTCCTGGTCGAGGTGGGCAATGCCGATCTGTCACTGACCCTGGCTGAAGCCACGCAACTGGTGACGATGAGTGTGGGCGCGCCGATCGATGCGCAGAATTTGCAGGATATCGTCCGCGATACCCAGGGCTGGGTATCGGGCGTCGTCATCGCCTGCGACCTCTACCGGCGCGGCGCGCAGGGGGCGGGCCAGATGCGGCTGACCGGCCTGCGCCCGGAATTTGCCGAATATTTCCATGAAGAGGTGCTGGGCCAGCAACCCGACGATGTGCGCCGTTTCCTGGTCGACACATCGATTCTGGATGAACTCACCCCGTCTGCCTGCGCGGCGGTGACGGGCAATGACGATGCGCGCGCCATGCTGGATCGCGTCTTTCGCGAAGGGCTGTTCCTCAACCCGATCGATCAGGAACATGGCCGCTACGCCTATCACCGCCTGTTCCGCGAGATGGTGCTGGGCCGCCTGATCGACCGCGCCCCCGCGCGCGCCGCCATGATGCATTGCCGTGCGAGCGATCATTTTGCCGTGACCGGCGACATCCTCAAGGCGGTCGAACATGCCCGGCTGAGCGGGGATCAGGGGTTCCTGGCCGGACAGTTGGACCGGCTGGCCGAACAGCTCACCTATTCGGGCTATCTGTACCGGATCGACGAACTGGGTGCGGAACTGCCCTGGGCCGTATTGGCGCAGCACCCCTATCTGCTGTTGGCTTTGGCGTGGCGGCGGATACGGCAATTGTCCTTCGCCGCGGCCGAACGGCTGATCGCGACCGCGCGGTCCATCCATGACGCGCGCAGCCTGAGCGACGAGATGTCGGCCCATGAAAGCGAGCAGCTCGACCTGATGGTCCGCCATCGCCTCGTCATGTTGGCCTCGGCGCGCGACGATATGGTGAAGGTGGAGGCGGAGGCTGAACCGCTGCTCGCGGAAATGGCCGAAAGCCATGCCTATCTCAGCTGCACCCTGCTCGCGCAATTGATGTCGGCGCGGCGCGAACTCTATCATTTTCAGGACATGCTCAAGCTGGAGGCGGAAACCCGGCGCGCTCTGTCTCGCCCCGGATCGGATTTCGCATCGATCGCGCTCAAGGCGTCGGTCGCCCCCACGCTGATGGCGCAGGGCAAGACTCAGTTGGCGCATCGTTTTCTGGATGAAGCATTGACCATGGCCCGCGACATTCATGGCGAAGGGTCCGGCCTTGCGGCGCTGCCCGCCCTGCCGCTCGCGGAACTTCTCTACGACGCAGGCGATCTGGATGGCGCGGCGGCTCTGGTCGAGCGCCATCTGCCCGTGGTGCGCGAATGGGGTTTCGCGGACCAGATGGCGTCGGGCTATATCGTCAACGCCCGGCTGCGGGCTGCGCGTGGCGACCTGCCGGGCGCGCTGTCGACGCTGAATGACGCGCATCTAGTCGCGATCGAATGTGGGCTGGACCGGATGCGCGCCTTCATCGTCGCAGAAGAGGTCCGCTTGCTCATCAAGGCCGGCCAGATCGAGGAGGCCGAACGGCATTTCGCCGCGGGCGATCCGCAACTGGACGGAGAACCGATCCCGACGCTGCATCCCACCCGCCGCAACGAAAGCATCGCCATCGCCTGGCTGCGGATCGAGATGCAGCGCCATCGGCTCAGCCGCGCGCGCAAGGTCGCGCATCGCTGGCTGGAATTCGTCCGCCGCGCCGGGGCCGTCCGCTCAGCCGTGACGTTCGAACTGTTGCTGGCCGAAATCGCGGTGTTGCAGGGCAATCGGTCCGAAGCCCGTCGCGCCGTGCGGACCGCGGTCGAAATGGCCGAACCGGCGGGCTGGGTCCGCACCTTCGTGGATGAAGGCGAAGTCATCGCCTCGCTGCTGACCGAAGCCTATGCGCAGGGGCCGGAACTGGAAACCCCGGCCGACCGCTTCGCCGTGCGGCTGGTGTCGCTGATGCGCAGCGGCCCGCAGATCGAAAGTGACGAGGAGGATGACGATGATTTCGGCCTGACCGGTCGCCTCGCCAATCGGGAAGTCGATATCTTGACCATGGTGAGCGGGGGCCTGCGCAACCGCGAAATCGGCGACCGGCTCGGCCTGACCGAAGGCACGGTCAAATGGTATATGCAGCAGATCTACGACAAGCTGGGCGTCCGTCGGCGGCCGCAGGCGGTGTTGCGCGCGCGCCAACTTGGCATCCTGCCCTGACGCGCCTGCTCCCGCCTATCCAAGGATAGATTGCGCGTCCCCACGCGCCTGCCATCGCCCAGCCGGGCGAAAGGAACCATCATGGCCAAACGTAAAGTCATCATCAGCTGCGCCATCACCGGCGCCATCCATACCCCGTCCATGTCGCCCTATCTGCCGATCACGGCAGAGGAGATCGCAGAGTCGGCGATCGGCGCGGCGGAAGCGGGCGCGGCGATCATCCACCTGCACGCCCGCAATCCCGTCGACGGGCGACCCGACCAAAATCCCGACCTGTTCACCCCCTTCCTCAAGGTCATCAGGCAGCGCAGCGACGCGGTGTTGAACCTGACCACCGGCGGTCATCCCTCCATGACCGTGCAGGAACGAATGCGCCCGGCCCAGACCTTCGCGCCCGAAGTCGCCAGCCTCAATATGGGCACGATGGGCTTTGGCCTGTTCCCGATGCTGGACCGGTTCAAGGACTTCAAGCATGAATGGGAACCGGCCGCGCTGGAGGCATCGCGCGACCTGGTGTTCAAGAATACCTATGCGGATATCGAATATCTTCTGGCCACCCTGTCGCCGCTCGGCACCCGCTTCGAATTTGAATGTTACGACACCAGCCATCTCTACAACCTCAAATATTTCCTCGATCGCGGGCTGGTGAAAGCGCCTTTGTTCATCCAGACCTGCTTTGGCATATTGGGCGGCATCGGCAGCCATCCCGACGACATCATGCACATGAAACGCACCGCCGACCGGCTGTTCGGCGACCAATATCAATGGTCGGTGCTGGGTGCTGGCGCGCGCCAGATGAGCATCGTCGCCATGGCCGCGTCGATGGGCGGCAATGTGCGTGTCGGGCTGGAGGATTCGCTCTGGGGCGGTCCCGGTCGCCTGGCGCAGACCAACGCCGAACAGGTCGCGACCGCGCGCCAGATCATTGAGGGGATGGGCCTGGACATCGCCACGCCGGACGAGGCGCGCGCTATTCTGGACCTCAAGGGCGCAGACCGGACCAACATCTGATGACCAAGCTATCGGGGCCGCTGGCCGGCATCCGCATCGTCGAGATCGACGCCATCGGCCCGGTGCCGCTGGCGGCGATGCTGTTGGCGGACATGGGGGCGGAGATCATCCGCGTCGCGCGGCCGCCATCGGCGGGCGCGGGCGACTGGGACGATGTCGGCGGCGACATTCTCCACCGCAGCCGGACGGTCATCCATCTCGACCTCAAGCGCGATGACGACCGCGCGCAGTTGCTCGACCTGATCGATCGGGCGGACGGATTGATAGAGGGCTATCGGCCCGGCGTGATGGAACGGCTCGGGATCGGCCCGGACATCTGCCTGGCCCGCAATCCGCGCCTGGTGTTCGGCCGCATGACCGGATGGGGCCAATCGGGTCCGCTGGCGATGCGCGCCGGGCATGACATCAACTATCTCTCGATCACCGGCGCGCTGCACGCGATGGGCGAACAGGGCGCGCCGCCGCCGGTGCCGCTCAATCTGGTGGGCGATTATGGCGGCGGCGCCATGTTCCTGATCTTTGGCGTGCTCAGCGCCCTGCTGTCGGCACAACGGACGGGGCAGGGGCAAGTGGTCGACGCCTGCATCACGGACGGCGTCGCGTCTCTGATGAGCCTTTTCTACGCCTGGCAGCCCAAGGGGCTATGGACCGATGCGCCCGCCTCCAACCTGCTGGACGGGGCCGCACCTTTCTATCGCTGCTATACGTGCGCGGATGGCCGCCATGTCGCGGTCGGTTGCCTGGAACCCAAATTCTTTGCCCAGATGGTCGAAGGGCTGGGCCTGTCCGATCGTCGCTACGACCAGAATGACCGGGCGGGCTGGCCCGCGATGCAGGCCGATTTTACGGCCGCCTTCGCGACCCAAACGCGCGACGCATGGGCCGATCATTTCGCCCAGACCGATGCGTGCGTCACCCCGGTTCTGGCGATGGCCGAAGCGCCGGGGCATCCGCATAATCAGGCGCGCGGCACTTTTGTCCAGCGGGAAGGCATCCCCCAACCCGCGCCCGCGCCCAGGCTGGATCGCACTACGGGGGCCATCACCGAACCGGCCAGCGCGGACGTGGCGGACATCCTCCGCCGCTGGTCCTGATCGCCACGCCAAAAGCCTGCGGCATAATTACCACGATAGACAGATTAGTTTCCATCTGTGCAACGATTCCTGTCGAACGATAGGTGGAGAATGGCGGCCGTGATCGCCTTTATGCACCGGTAAGGACGATGCCTGCCAACAGAACAGGCGATCCAGATCGGTTACGGGAGAGAGAGAATGAAATTCGGCATTTTGAAACTGGCGCTGCTGTCGACCGGTGCGACGTTGGCGGCTCCGCTGTGGGCGCAGGACGCGACCAGCGCTGCGCCCCAGGCTGAAAGTTCCGGCAGCGGCGACATCGTCGTCACCGCCCGCCGTCGCGAAGAACGGTTGCAGGACGTGTCCGTCTCCATCTCCGCCTTCTCGGCCGCCTCGCTGGAGCGCAGCACCGTCCAGACGGTCAGCGACGTCAAGACGATCGCACCGGGCTTCACCTTCTCGTCCGAAGGCGGCAAGGACAATGTCGCGCTCACCCTGCGCGGCATCGGCCAGCTGCCGCTCGGCGAAGTCACGCCCGGCGTCGTCATCTACCTAAACGACACTCCGCTGCCTGCCGTCGGCTCGAACGTGCCGACCTACGACATCGGCAGCATCCAGGTGCTCAAAGGGCCGCAGGGCACCTTGTTCGGTCGCAACACGCTTGGCGGCGCCGTGGTCATCGGCAGCCAGCGCCCGACCTATGAATTTGAAGGCTATGTCGAGGGCACCTATGGCAGCTTCGACTATCGCGAACTGGAAGGCGCGATCAACGTCCCCATCGTCGCCGACAAGGTGGCGTTCCGCGCGGCCGGCCAGGTCCGGCGGCAGGACCCGCGCACGATCGCCTTTGACGGCGGGCCGGGCTTTGACAATATCAAGCAGGATGCCTTTCGCCTGTCCTTGCTGCTGGAGCCGGTCGAGGGTCTGAAAAGCACCACCATCTACGAATATTTCAAGAGCGACGAACTGGCCGGTGGCCTCTATCTGCTGCGCCAGAATTTCTCGCTCGCCGCCTTCGGCCTGGGCGTGCTGGACCCGCAGGCGCAGGCCGCGCTCCAAACGCAGCGCGGCAACCGTCGCGGTTCGTTTGACGGCGGCATCAATGGCGGCCGTTCGTCGCGCAAGATGACGTCGATCACCAACGACACCTCGTTCAGCTTTGGCGACCTGACGCTGCGCAACATCTTCGGTTTCCGCAAGAATTTCAG
>JAVBXL010000080.1 GCA_030824575.1 bacterium
TGATATAGTCGTACATGGATTTACCCCAGAAAGCGTTTGGCAAGTCGGATCAGACGCGCTGCCCGGCCCGAATAGGGAGGAAAGACGAGAGGCAGAGCGGAGAAGCGGTTCTGGAGAACGGCGCGCTCATGACTGAAAGTCCGGAACCCGTGATGGCCATGTGCCGCCCCGATCCCGGAATTGTTCACACCGCCGAACGGCAGATGATCGTGGACGTATTGGACGATGGTAAGGTTGACGCCTGCACTGCCGGAAGTCGTGGCCGCCAGGATATGATCCACTCTCGCCCGGTCACGATCGAACACATAAAGCGCCAGCGGCTTGGGTCTTGCGTTGATCCGACCGATCACGGTTTCAATGTCATCATAGGTCAGGACCGGCAGGACGGGACCGAATATCTCCTCATGGTCGATCGCCGCCTCGGGAGCGATCGCTTCCAGCACTGTGGGCGCCAGCGCCCTTCCCTGCCTTTCGCCGCCGACAATGATCCGCCCGCCCGTGGCCAGGGCATCCGCAATCAGGTCCCCCAGTCTGTCCGCATGGCGATCATTGACGATCCTTGCGAGATAGGGGCTCGTCATGCCCGAACCATAAGCGGCGGCGATCCGGCGGCGCAGCGCTTCCACGAACCGGTCGCGGATCGAAGCGTGGACGAACACATGATCGGGCGCGATGCAGGTTTGACCGGCATTGGAGAATTTGCCGAAGGCGATCCAACTGGCGGCCGTCTCTATGTCGGCATCCGGTCCCACGATCGTGGGCGACTTGCCACCCAGTTCCAGCGTAACGGAGGTCAGGTGGCGGGAGGCTGCCTGCATTACGACTTTCCCGACCTCGGGGCTGCCGGTGAAGAAGATATGATCGAAGGGCAGCGCGAGCAGGGCCTGAGACATCTCCTTCCCGCCGAGGGCGACGGTAACCAAGTCTGGCGGAAATGTGTCGGCGATCAGCCGCGCGATGACGCCCGAGGTAGCAGGTGTCATCTCCGAAGGCTTCAGGATAGCGCTGTTGCCGGCAGCAAGGCAGGAGACAAGCGGCCCCAGGCAGAGATTGAATGGGTAATTCCAGGGCGCGATGATAAGGCACACGCCGCGTGGCTGCGGCACGATCCGTCCGGCCGTGCCGAAACCGATCAATGTCGGTCCGACATGGACTGGCCGCATCCATCGGCGCAGATTACGACGGCTGTGGCGGATTTCCTGCATGACCGGAAGAATTTCCGTCAGAAACACTTCGGCCTCCGGCTTGCCGAAGTCGGTCGCCATGGCCTGGACGATCTCCCCTTCGAACTTTCGTATGGCAGCCGCGAGGCGCGCCAGCGCAGCGCGTCTTTCAGCAAGGCCAAAGCGCATCCGGCGCTCGTCCGACATTGCCTTTTGCGCGGTGAAGAGCATTTCCACCGGGCGGCCATCACAGGGTTCCTGCGAAATCGAATGGCTCTCTTCAATCATTTCATTCTCGTCGAAAACATGACCTTCGCGCGAGTCTTACGAGCGCAAAAGCAATAGGGAACTACACGAACATGTAGTATCGACCCGACATGGGCCTGGGAACCGAATGGACTCCAACGCTGCTTTCGCGACTGGCGGAAACGGCACTTCGCCGTGTGGAATTGACCGCGCGCGTCAGCCTGCTGCGCGCACCTTGCGGCTACGGCAAATCGGCGACGCTCGCGGCCGGTTGGAAGGAGGCGGCGGACACTGGTCGCCCGGCGCTTTGGGCAAGTCTTGCAAGCGACGACACAAAGAAGGGCACCCTGCGTCGCCTCGCCTTTCAGGCCGGAACCGCCGCGGACATCGAGTCCATTCTCCAATGGATATGGCATCAGGACAGGCCCGGGATTATTTGCCTCGATGATGTTCAGGAAGCGCCGCATCTCGAAACGCTGACAAGAGACATGATGGATGCTCTTCCCGATGATTGGCGAGCGGTCCTTGCAACCTCCGCCCCCTGGGGATTTGGCGTCCTCAACGCTGACTGGCAGGAAGTCGGCCCCGATGCCCTGGCCTGCCGCGCCCAGGATCTGAAGGAATTGATCCGGGTCCCTTCAGCCCTCGACCGGATCATATCGGACACACAGGGTTGGCCCGCATTGTGCCGCATCGCGGGCCGTGTATCCTACCGGATGCAGCCACTGCATTTATGGCCCGAGATCATCTGTTATCTCGATCAGATGGTGTTGGCGCCCTTATCGCCCGCTCTGCGCACATGGCTGAAAAAGGCGGCATTAATCGCTCCCCTCGATGCCGAAAGCCACGATTTTGCCCTGCGCGTCCACGACGGCGCGCAATGGATCGCACGTGCGCAACGCGAATGCCTCCTATTGAGGCCGGACAGTGACGGAATGTTTGCGCTCAATCCGGCGCTGCGACACCATCTTGCCTTGAGCGGACAGTCGCAGCTTCGTTCCTCTCCAAGCCATCTTCTAAAACGTGCGGCTTTTCATCACTGGCGCGCCGGCCGGCCAGCGCAAACGATAGCGCTTTCGCTGCGGGCCGGCGATCCGGCCTGGGCGCGGGGGCTGGGCGGTGAGATCGTCATGGATGTCGCCCTGCGACAAGGCCGTATCGATGAGTTGGCCCATTGGCTCGAGGGCGTGCCCGACACAGCGTTGCTGACCAATCCCATGGCTGGCCTGGGAAAGATATGGGCCCTTTCCTTCCAGCAGCAGCAGCATGCAGGGGCGACGCACCTTTTGAAGTTGCTGTCACGCACGGATGCGCATGAGGAATTGCTGACGCTGCTCGGTGCGACGACAGCGGCGCTGAGGGACGATGTCGTCCGGGCGGAAATGCTCTGCCGGCAATGGCTCGAGCTGCACGCCCGGGAAAATCCGATGATGAAGGCCTCCGCCCTGGCCTGCCTCGCGAGCATCGTGGCGAGCCAGTCGAACGCGGCCGAGTTCGCGGCACTACGTCCCCTACTGGATCAAGCCTGTGCCCTGGCCGATCAGGGCTTTGCCCGCGACTGGGCAAAGATTGCCGAAGTGCTGCTCCTGCTGACGCAGGGGCAGATCATTCCCGCACGAAATAGGATCGACGCGCATCTGACGGATATGGTCTCCCCGGTCGCCGAGCAGACGCTGAAAACATTGCGCCTCGCTGTGCTGGCCGAAAGCGGCGTGCCTCTGGCAGAACTGGAATGGCCGTTGCTTTTCTGCGACCAGATCGTCGACGTCCGCATTCATACGGCACGGGCCATATTACGGGCCGCTCGTCTGGCCGGAGATGCGGACCTCTGCGAAAAAATCCTGACCGAACTGGACGTGAAAGCCGTACGCGACCACATGCCGCGACTGCAACTCATGGCCGATATCCTGACTGCGGAACATGAAATCGCGTCGGGTCGATCGGTCACCATCCCCAATATTCCCAGGAACGACGCCATCACTTCGGCTCACCTCGCCATTGCGGACGTCGAGTGCATGCTTCTGTCTGCGACGCGGGCGCTTGCCGACGGGAAGGATCACCTCGCGCGCCAATTGACGGACCGTATCCTGGCCCGCATCCGCAGGGCAGGATGGCAACATATCATACTCAAAACCCTCATGCTGCGTTCGGTGCTGCATCTACGTAAAGAGGCGCTGCAACTTTCCATACGGTCAGCGGAAGAGGCCTCGGAAATTCGCGACAGCACAGGACTGAAGGAAACAGCGCGGGAGTTCCGGAATATCCTGGAGCATATTCACGCGGGATGGGCCGTAAAGGCGAGGTTTGATCGGTCCGCAGCACAACATCACTTGCCGAGTTCACAACATACCGAAGGATCCGACCTGTCTCGCCGCCAACTCCATATCCTCGGCCTGGCGCGGGATGGTCTTACGAGCGCGGAGATCGCCAACATATTGGGTATCGGCGAAGATGGCGTAAAATGGCATTTTCGCGCGATCTTCAAGTGTCTCGCTGTCAACAGGCGCACCCAGGCCGTCGCCACGGCGATACAGCGCGGTCTCCTTCACTAAACGATCTCCCACGTCACAAATAGAGGCAGGCATGCTGTTGCGCGGCCTCCCGCAAGGCAAGATCAGCAATCCATTCTTAGTCGACTCTCGTTGCCGCCCTCGCCAGCATGAGATCCACGAGAAAGTCCAGAAGCTCTCCGCTTGCGACCTCGTGCGGTTCGAGCAGGCCCTGGAACATGCTTCCCTCGTGGACAGCCAGGATCAGTCGCGCGATGCGCGGGAGGCCCCGGGCAACGATGCGGGAGTCCTCGCGAAGGATGTCGGCGAGCGCGCCCTCGATGATGGCGAGGATCCGTCCTTGCCGTTCGGCATAGTGGCTCGCCATGGCAGGATGGCGTAGGGCATAGAGGCCGAACTCGGCGTGGAGCAGATACCAGTCCCGATCGAACGGATAGCTGGCGATAAAGGCCTTGAGGAAATTGTCGGCCGTCGAGCCGGGCATGGACAGGGCGCAAGCGGTCGCCTCCTCCAGCCTCGACTGCAAGCGCTCGATCACCCGGTCATAGAGGGCGAAGAACAATTCGTCCTTGGATCGGAAGCTGGAATTATAGGCCCCCCGGCTCAGACCGACGCGCTCGCAAATATCTTCCTGGGTGGAGCCATGGAAGCCACGTTCGGCGAAGGCCTCGAGAGCGCCATCCAGGATGCGCTCCCGGGTCTGCGCCCGGGTCGGGCGCGTTCGTGCCGGGCGGCGGCTCACGGGATCACGGGCGGGAGCATTTCGATACAAATATGTATTGAGTCGGTTGGATGTCAACGTTACCGTGCGGGAGCAGGAGACGTTCTTCATGACCTTGCGATGTTCGATGCTGGTTGCCGCGCTGGCGACTGCGGTCTGTCAGGGCGCGCAGGCGCAAACGATCGACAGGCTTGATCTCGATTATCGAAGCGCCCAGGCGAGGCTGCTCGAGCGGTCGGACGCGATCCAGGGCGCCGACGCCGATGTGCGCAGCAAGGAGGCCCAGAAAGGCTCCACGAGCACGTTGCGGCGTCCGACCGTCGAGTTCGAAGGACAGATGATCCGCTATCAGAAAACCCTCTATCTGCCGCTCGGCCCGCTGGCGGACGTGGCCCAGGATTATTCCATCTCTGACCCCCTGCGCTTCGAGATCGAGCGCACCAGCACCCGGCCGATCGTGACGGCGACGCTGCCGCTCTATTCCGGCGGCCAGATTCCCGCCGCCCAGGCGGGCGCCGCGGCGCAACTGGGACAGTCGCGCGCCGAACGCCAGATCGTCATCGACAACGGTCTGTTGCAGATGACCCAGCTCTATTTCGGCCAGCAGTTGCTCGAGCGCGTGCGCGATGTTCGCCGTGATGCGCTTGCGGGATTAGAGCGGCATGTCGCGGACGCCCTCAAGCTCGAACAGGAAGGGTTCATAAGCCGGGCCCAACGCCTCCAGGCGCAGGTAGCGCGCGACGACGCCGCGCGCGAACTGGAAAAGGCGCAGGCCGATCTCGCGAGTGCGCAGGTAGCGCTTGCCGGCGCGCTGCGGGCGCCGTCCGGCGTCGATCCCGTCTCCCCGATCTTCGTCATCCGTCAGCCGCTCCGTTCGCTCGACACCTATGTGGACGCGGCCCTGCGCGCCCATCCCCAACTGGATCGGCTCGGCGCGCTGGAAGACCAGGCTGAAGCGGGGGTGGCCCTTCAGCGCGCCAAGCTCCGGCCTACGATCTATGGCTTCGCCCAGTATAATTTCGATCGGCGCGACACGCTGTTGACGGATCCCGACTGGTCGATGGGCGTGGGGCTGCGCTACACGCTCTTCTCCGGTGTGGGCCGCTCGCAAGCGGTGCAGGCCGCGCGGGAAACGGTGACGCAAGCCAATGCGGGCCTGCGCGAAGCCCGCACCCAGATCGAAATCGGCGTCACGCGGTCCTGGAACGATGCGGAAGCCGCGCGACGGCGGTTTGAGCTGACCGACACGGCCATCACTGCGGCGCAGGAGAATCTGCGGGTCCAGACCCTCGGCTATCAGGAGCAGCAGACAACCTCGCTCGACGTGATCGATGCGCAGCTCGGTCTTGCCCGCTCCCGGATCCAGCGCGCCCAGGCCGGATATGATTTCGTTGTCGCGCTCGCCCAGCTTCTCCACGTCAGCGGTCAGATCGCCACATTGCCGGACTATATCGACCAGGGTGAAAGGGTCACGCCATGACCGCCACATCGGAAACCCTGGTCACCCCGGACGAGACGGCTCCGCCGGTTCCGACCGGGCGGAAGCGCAAGTTGCTGCCGCTCATTGCTTTCCTCGTCGTGGTCATTCTCGGCCTCGGTCTCTGGCTGGCCTATCGCCCGGTTCCCGATCAGCTCCAGGGCATGGTCGAGGCCCGCGAACTGCGGATCACGAGCAAGGTCTCGGCTCGGATCACGGCCTTTCATGTCGAGGAAGGCCAGCCGGTGAAGACGGGACAGCTGCTCTATACGCTCGACAGTCCCGAGGTCGAAGCCCGCTCCGAACAGGCCGGCGGCGCGCTCGCCGCCGCGCAGGCGAATGCGGACAAGGCCGATGAAGGCGCACGGCCGGAGGATATCCGGGCTGCCGAGGCCCAGTGGCGACGCGCGCAGGCGGCGGCGGACCTCGCCCAGACCACCTATCAGCGCACCGAGCGCCTCTTTGAACAGGGTGTGCTGGCGGGGCAGAAACGCGACGAGAGCCGCGCAAACGCCCTGGCCTCCAATGAAGCGGCCCGAGCGGCGCGCGCGCAATATGATCTGGCGCTGGCCGGGGCGCGGCGACAGGATCGGCAGGCCGCGAGCGGACAGGTGCGCCAGGCGCGCGGCGCCCTGGCCGAAGTCGAGGCGGCCGAGAAGGAAACCCGGGTGTTCGCGCCGTCGGACGGTGAGATCGGACGCAGGCTGGCGCAGTCGGGCGAACTCGTGCCGCAGGGATTTCCCGTCTTCGTCCTGACCGACATCGATCATCCCTGGGTGACGCTCACCCTGAGAGAAGATCAGTTCAGTGCGATCCGCCGGGGACGGGTCCTGACCGGCCGCATACCTGCGCTCGGCGATCGTTGCGCCCAGTTTCGGGTCTTCTACATCGCGCCCGCCGGCGATTTCGCGACATGGCGCGCGACCCGCCAGTCGAGCGGCTTTGACGTGAAGAGCTTTGACGTGCGCCTGTCGCCCGTGTCGCGGGTCGATGGGCTGCGCCCCGGCATGACGGTCCTGTTCGACTGGCCGCAATGATCCGGGCCTTCGTCGATAGCGCCCGGCGCGAAACCGCCTTCCTGCGCGGCAGCGTCTGGGATCTGGCGCTGGTCACCTGGCTGCCTCTGCTGCTGCTGGCGATCCTCGCGGTCCAGTTGTCGGCAGGCGTCATGCGGAACCTGCCGATCGTCGTGGTCGACGAGGACGGCGGCGGCGTCGCGCGCGACCTCACCCGCAAGCTGGAGGCGTCACCCGGGCTCAAGGTCGCGGCGCGGCCACCGGACATGGCACAGGCCGAGCATCTGGTCCGCTCCAACGCCGCCTATGCCGTGGTCCTGATCCCGCGTGATCTCGAGCGCACCGTGCTGCGCGGCGAGACCGGCAAGATCCTCCTCTTCTACAATGCGAGCTATTCCACGCCCTCGGGTTCGGTGTTGCGTGAAGTCGGCACCGTGGTCCAGGCCCACGCAAAGGCCTTGGCCGGGGAGCAAAGCGCCGCGATCGCCGGTCCCGCGCGTGTGCGGCCGCAGCCGGTGAGCGTGCAGAGCCGGATCCTCTACAACCCGCAGGCCAGTTACGAGCTGCAACTCGTCGCCCTGATCCACCCCGCACTCCTGCACCTGCTGTTCATGATCGCGGTCGTGAGCGCGCTCGGTCGCGAGCTGCGGGACGGGACCATCGGAGCATGGCTTGCAGGGCCTCGAGGCGAGGCGGTCGCCGCCGTCGCCGGCAAGATCGCGCCCTATATCCTCATCTTCCTGCTCTGGGGGGCGCTTGCGACCGGCTATCTCGCGGTCTACCGGGGCTGGCCCGTGCAAGGGAGCGTGGCGATGCTGATGGGCGGCTATCTCGCCCTCTATCTCGCCTATGCGGGCATGGCCTTGTTCATCGTCGGGGCCACCCTTTCCATGGGGCAGGCGCTGTCGATGACCGCCCTCTATGCGGGCGCTTCCTTCGCCTTCGCCGGGGCGATCTTCCCGATCGAGTCGGCCTCCGCCTTCGCCCGGCTATGGAGCGCGCTGCTGCCTTTTACCCGCTTCGCGCGGCTGGTCGCGGAGCAATGGATGATCGGCGCACCCGTGCTCGCATCTCTTGGATCGATCCTGGCGCTGTTTGCCTTTCTCGTCGTCGGCTCGGGCGCCGGGCTGCCGCGCTATGTCTCGGCGCGGATGAGCCCGGAGGTCTGGGGACGACGATGATCGGCCCCGCCTTCCTCGCTACCTTCCGCGCCGTTCTCTCCGACCGCTCCGCCTTCATGCTGATCGTCGTGTCGACGATCCTCTATTCCTTCTTCTACCCTTCAGCCTATTCCGGGGAGGTCGCGGTCCGCATTCCGGTGGCCGTCGTCGATCTCGACGACAGCGGCGCAAGCCGCAGTCTCGTGCGCCGGATCGCAGCGCTCCAGCAGGCCGATCTTGCCGCGCGCCCGGCCTCTCCAGGAGCCGCCCGGCTCTGGCTCGAGACGACCGGCGCAGGGGCCGTGGTCATCATCCCCGAGGGGTTCGAGCGACATATTCTGAACGGCGCCCAGGGCACGGTCGCGCTCTACGGCAACGGCGCCTATCTGCTGCGCAGCAGCACGGCGCTGTCAGGCATCGGCCTGGCGGTCACCACGATCGCCGGCGAGGCGGCGAGCGATCAGGCCATGGCGCAGGGCGCACCCGCCCGCCCTGCCCTGTCGCTCGTTCAGCGCCCGCTGTTCAACACGCGCGAAGGCTATGGCAGCACGGTGTTCCCCGGGGTCGGCTTCCTCATCATTCACCAGACCCTGCTGATGGGCCTGACGATGCTCGCCGCCACCCTGCGCGAGACACTGGGACGCTTTCGTCTGCCCTCGCGCACCCTTATCGGAATTGCCCTGGCCTTCTTCGTGATCGGCTGGGCCGACGTGGCCTATTATGCGGGTTTTGTGTTCTGGTTTCAGGACTATCCCCGCGCCGCCGGCTCTCCTGGCGCCTTGATCGTGGGCGGCAGTTTGTTCGTGGGCGCGACTGTGGCGGCGGCGCTTGCGCTGGCCAGCCTCTTCCGGACACGGGAACGACCCCTGCAACTGTGGATGGGCACGTCGCTCGCCATCTTCTTCCTCGCGGGTCTCTCCTGGCCGGCGGAGGCGACGCCGGCCTGGCTGGCGCTCCTCGCGCGCCTCCTGCCAACCACCGCGGGCATTCATCTCATGGTCGGGCTCAATCAGATGGGCGCGAGCCTTGCCGAGCAGACGCGGGAGGTGCTCAACCTCGCCATCCTCATTCTGGTCTACGGAGGCCTGGCCTGGTGGCGCTTCACGAAGATTTCCGCGCCGGACCTTCAGCCTCTCAAGCCTGACTGACGCCTCAATGGAACGAGATCGTCAGGGGCACCCCAAGTGCAACCCTCTCGCCCCGGCCGACGCGACCTTGGCGCAACCCAGGGGGAGGTGTTCGAAGCGGACCTCTGCAGGGCTTCATCAGATAGAGATCACTGAGATGGGGATAAACCGGAGGCTGCCTCGACTATTGCTCTGCTTTCGCCGCCGCGAGGATCGCGGCCTCTACCGGCGCCCAGGTGGGGTCCGCAGGCGAAAGCATGTTGAAGTGGCCCGCATTCTCCAGGGTGATCACCGTCGCCTTATCGCCGGCCGACTGTGCGGCTGCTGCATAGGCTTGCGCGGCTGAAGGCTCCAGCACGACGGAAGCGACCATGAATTGAGGCACGGCCAGAGGCAGCCATTCGATCGGATTTGCCTGACGGTAGCGGCCCGCCTGTGCGTCAGGAGCGCCCCCGAACAGGTTGACGAAGATCGGGCGGCCGCAAATCTCCTTGTCGAACCCGTACAGGGTTCGCAGGTCGCCTGGGCCGTCGATGGCGACCGCGGCGGAAACCTTCAGTGGATCAGCGCCGCGGACCTCGCTGTCGGCAGGCAATCTGGGACGGGCCGCCAGCCACAGGGCAGCGTGGGCGCCGGCCGAATGTCCCACCGTCACCACATGCTTCAGGTCCAGAGGCTGGGTTCGTGCCAGCACCCTCAAGTGATCGAGCGCCGCTCCCCAATCCTGGAAGGTCCCAGGCCACCCGCCGCGGGTGTCACCAACCTGTCGATACTCTATATTCCATGTCGCCACGCCCTTGTCCGTCAAGGCGCTCGCCAACGGCGCCGTGCCTGCCAGTGTCTCATAGCCTTTGGTCCAGCAGCCACCGTGAATGACCATGACGACGGGAAACGGGCCAGGACCTGCAGGCAAGCGCAGTTCACCGATCTGCAGAGGATCAGGACCATAGGCCTCGACGAGCGTCGGAGCGGTGACGGGAAGGGCGTGGAGTTGGGGCGGTCCGATCAGCGCATGTTGGTTATCCGACGGCGTCTGCGCCCAAGCGGTGCTCGTGACAATCAAGACTGTAGCCAGGCCTAATGAACGGTATCGCATGATCTACCTCTTTCATGCATCTTCCCGCTCCGACGTTACCAGCCAGTTCGTCAAATGTGAGAAGACAGCGATTCGTCATTAGATAACATGGTTCGCTATATTCTTTTCGGAAACACCATTCCGTCATCGAGTGGGCAAAGCGATAGATGAAATCCCGTTTCTGGCGCAAAGCATATGGCGGCTATGCGCGATCACGGTAGCCTTGATCATGGAAGTGATACGTCAGGCGACCAAAGAGCTATCTAGATTTCATTGTCGTCGTGAATTGCGGTTTCAGAGGATCGTGGGTTTTATCTCACTTGGCTATCCATGCTTCGACCAGCTTGACCGCATCCTCTACTGTTTTGACCTCACCGGCGGCTTCATCCGGGATAGTGAGTCCGAATTCGTCTTCAAGCGCCATCACAACTTCCAGCACATCGAGACTATCCACGCCGATGTCATCGTAGAAAGACGAAGCAAGGGCAATCTGATCCGGATAGACGCCGAGCTGACGGCTAATGATCCTGAAAACTCGGGGAGCGATTTCTTCCATCACAAAGCCCTCGCGCGGACACTATCGGCTAGGAAACAGGGCAGATTCTCGTAAACTCAATCATCGCAGAGCAACGATATTGTCCTGCGGCCAGTAAATTCATCATGCCTTGCTGAGCATTTTCTCGGCGCTCGTTTTCACAAAATCCGAAATCTGTCCTGACATCATTTTGAGGAACAGCGGTACGCTGACGTCGCCGCGAATCTCGCTATCCTCAATGTCGAGTTGCACCGGGATATTCTGCCCCATCGCCCCGATGACCAAGTGTAGTGCGTAGTCCGATACCCACTCGGAACTGAGCGAACCGCCTCCCGGGATATGCGCTGCCAGCTTGGGCAGGCCGGCCTCGATCCTGCTCTTCGCTTCGATTTTACCAAGGCTGTGCGGGATAACGACTTCCATATCTTCTTTCCTGTTCAGGCCGCCCGATCGACGAGCAGCAAGGTCGATGTCGCGGAGGCATAGAGTTTGCCGGCCATGTCGATCAGACGCGCCTCGGTATGCGCCACCCTCTTGCCCATCGACACCACCTGGCCGATTGCACGGACCATCCCGACCCTGTCGGTCAAGGGCGCATGATAGGCGACCTTGAGTTCGAGCGTGACGCAGTTGATGGGCACTTGGGCCGCGGAGTTCGCCGCGATGCCGCAGGCCGAATCCAGCAGCGTCGCGGCATAGCCACCATGGGCGATGCCCATGAAATTGTAGGTCTGCGAGGTGGGCGTCGCGACAAAGACGACCTTCCCCTCCTCCGCCTCAAGCAGATCGATGTCGAACAGGTCCATCATGGGCGGCCGGGTGCCGGCCGCCATGAACTGTTCGATCTCTTCCAGACCGGTCATCGCTTACCTCAAAGCTTTTCGGTCAGTTCAGGAACGATCTTGAAGAGGTCGCCGACCAGGCCGATATCGGCGACCTGGAAGATGGGCGCGTCCTCATCCTTGTTGATCGCGATGATGGTCTTGCTATCCTTCATGCCAGCAAGGTGCTGAATCGCACCCGATATGCCGACGGCGACATAGACTTCCGGCGCCACGATCTTGCCGGTCTGGCCGACCTGAAAATCGTTGGGCGCATAGCCAGCATCGACCGCCGCGCGGCTTGCGCCCACACCCGCGCCCAGCTTGTCGGCCAGCGGATCGATCACGCCATGAAACTGCCCGGCCGAGCCCAGCGCTCGCCCGCCCGAGACGATGATTTTGGCCGAGGTGAGTTCCGGGCGCTCGGACTGGGCGATCTCGGCACCCACGAAGCTGGAAAGTCCCGCATCCGTGCCCGTCGCAGCCTCGATACTGGCCGAGCCACCCTCGCGGGCCGCCTTCTCGAAGGCTGTGCCACGCACCGTGATAACCTTCTTTGCATCAGACGACTGGACCGTCGCGATCGCATTTCCCGCGTAGATGGGACGCGTGAACGTGTCAGCGCTTTCCACCGACAGGATGTCGCTGACCTGCATCACATCAAGCAAGGCCGCCACGCGCGGCGCGATGTTCTTGCCATTCGAAGTGGAAGGCGCCACGAACGCGTCATAGCCGCGCATCAGGTCCGCGACGGCCGGCGCGACATTCTCGGGCAAAGCGTGTTTGAACGCCGCATCGTCGAACGTTACGACTTTGGCGACACCCGCGACCTTCGCAGCAGCCTCGGCCACGCCGCCGATGCCCGCACCGGCAACCAGCAGATGGACCTCACCAAGTTTGGCAGCGGCGGTGACGGCCGATAGCGTCGCATCCTTGACCGACGCATTGTCATGTTCAACCCAGACGAGCGTATTCATAACTTATTCTCCGAGAAATCCGCCCCCGCTTCATCTCTGTGCGCACAGGATGAAGCGGGGTGCGCCGTCACTTGCATGGGAGAGGTTCGGCAAGTTCGGCGCGTTTGAAAGTTTATCAAATCGCCATTTCCTTGAGCCTGGCGACCAATTCATCGACGTCGGCCACCTTGATGCCCGCCGAGCGCTTGGGGGGTTCGGTCACCTTGAGCGTCTTGAGGCGCGAGGCGATCTCAACACCGAGATCGGCCGGCGTCTTCGTCGCCAGCGGCTTGGATTTGGCCTTCATGATATTGGGCAGGCTCGCATAGCGCGGTTCGTTGAGACGCAGATCGGTCGTCACGATCGCCGGCAGTTTGAGGCTTACGGTCTCCAGACCGCCATCCACCTCACGGGTCACCGCGACAGTCTCGCCCGATACTTCGACCTTGCTGGCGAATGTGCCCTGCCCCCAACCGAGAAGGGCTGCCAGCATCTGGCCGGTCTGATTGGCATCATCGTCGATGGCCTGCTTGCCGAGGATCACCAGGCCCGGAGCCTCCTCGGTGGCGATGGCCTTCAGGATCTTGGCGACGGCGAGCGGCTCGACCTCATCGTCAGTCTGGACGAGGATCGCGCGGTCGGCCCCCATGGCGAGCGCGGTGCGCAGCGTTTCCTGCGCCTTGGCGACGCCGATCGACACCACCACGATTTCGGTCGCGACTCCCTTTTCCTTGAGGCGGATAGCCTCTTCGACGGCGATCTCGTCGAACGGGTTCATCGACATTTTCACGTTCGCCAAATCGACGCCCGTCCCATCCGCCTTCACGCGCGGTTTCACATTATAATCGATAACCCGCTTGACGGGCACAAGCACCTTCATGGATCAATCCTACTCTGATTGTAATGCCGCCTGATATTCGGCAATGAGTCTCTCACAGATGGATCGGGCCGGTTGGACGGCAGTGGTAGCGCCGACACCGTGGCCTGCCGACCAGATCGTCTTCCAGGCCTTGGCCTCCTCCGAAACCGAAAGCGCGCCATGTGGCTCAGGGAGAGTCGCGGCTTCCAGCGAGGGCCGGAGAAAATTGGCCCCGACGCCGGTGACCCGGTCCGTATAGACGATATCCGCTGGTCCGGCCCCGATCACCATGTCTTTCTGTGCCGGCGAGGCGAGACTCTCTTCCGACGCGATGAAGTGGGATCCGATATAGGCAAGATCGGCCCCCATCATCTGCGCGGCCGCGATCTGGTGGCCGCGCGTGATGGCGCCGGAAAGCGCCAGCGGCCCCTGGAAGAAGCGCCGTATCTCGTCAACCAGTGCGAACGGGCTCATCGTGCCGGCATGTCCCCCCGCGCCGGCAGCGACCGCGATCAGACCGTCGACGCCAGCTTCGAGCGCCTTTTCCGCATGACGCACGTTCGTCACGTCGTGAAAGACCAGCCCGCCATAGCCCTGAACCACCTGGACAAGATCCGCGACGGCGCCGAGCGAGGTGATGACCAATGGCACATGGTGCCGAACGATCAGTTCCAGATCGGCGTCGAGCCTCGGATTGCTCTTATGGACGATGAGGTTGACGCCGAAGGGCGCCGCTCCCGGCATGGGAGCCAGCCGCTCCTCGATTTCATCCAGCCATTCACCGAAACCTT
>JAVBXL010000156.1 GCA_030824575.1 bacterium
ACGCCGATCTGCCCCAGCCATTTCTGGACGGCGGTCGCGATAAACTCGCTACCATTATCGGATCGTATATGCGCTGGCGGCCCACGCGAGATGAACAGGTCGGCCAGGGCCGCCAGAACATCCTCATGTTTGAGCTGCCGTGCAACGATGAGCGCCAGGCATTCCCTGCTGGCCTCGTCGATGATCGTCAGGATGCGGAACTTGCGGCCGTCATGGGTGCGCCCCTCGACGAAGTCGTAGGCCCATACGTGCCCCGGATACTCGGGCCGCAGCCGGATGCATGATCCGTCATTGAGCCATAGACGCCCGCGCTTTGGCTGGCGCTGCGGGACTTTCAGTCCCTCACGCCGCCATATCCGCTCGACACGTTTATGGTTCACCGTCCACCCCGCATGGCACAGCAACGCCGTGACCCGGCGATAGCCATAACGGCCATATTGCTTCGCCAAAGCGATGATATCCTCTGTCAGTGCCTGTTCGTCATCCGCCCCGCGTGGCATCTTGCGCTGTGTCGATCGATGCTGACCCAGCACCCGGCATATCCGTCGTTCGGACACCGGAAGCTCTCGTCGCACATGATCGATGCAGCGTCGCCGCCGCGCGGGGCTCAGAAGTTTCCCCGTGCAGCCTCCTGCAGGATCAGCTTGTCTAGGGTCAGGTCCGAGATCGCCCGGCGCAGCCGCTGGTTCTCCTTCTCCAGATCCTTCATCCGCCGCGCCTAATCGGTCTTCAGCCCGCCATACTCCTTGCGCCACCGATAATAGGTCTGCTCGCTGACCGCGATCCGCCGGCACGCCTCGGCAGTCGATGATCCCTGCGCCAGCACAATCTCCACTTCACGCAGCTTGCCGATGATCTCTTCCGGCTTGTGCTTCTTGCTCGGCATTCAATGTCCCTTTCATGGTCCAGACTATCATAGTCTCTGGGCCACTCAGCGGGGGGCAGATCATCTTGGCTCTAGAGATTACCCAAATTGTTATAGAGCCATAGATATCGATCAGCTTCGCAGGGCCGACATTCTTCTTCATGGGCTTGGCCGTGCTGAGGCGCGCTACACACTCTACTATGACGAAACCAACAATATACGGCGCCGAGACATATTGGCTGGATAGGCCAGCATCGACGGTTGCCCTGCCGCCAGTAAAGCTGCCTTTGCCCCGGATGGCGATCGGCGGACAGTCGGTCGGCGCGTCCACCTTGATCCCTAAGCTACGCAACGCCGTCACGAGCGGGCCGATCGCCGCTTTTGCATATGGCTGTGACGTGTCACCACCACCGTTCATTCAACGAGCGCAGCGGCGGCGGTGAGGAAGCGGGTGGCCGTTCCCGCATTGCCAAGAAACAGAGGGGCTATCGACGCGTTGAGTCTGCCCTGGTTGGTGACGATAAAACTGGTGTCGTCGGGCTCTTCAACGCAAACTCCCATCGCTCTGAGAGCATCGCCATGTACCGGGTATCGTCGCTCTTCAACACGCCGGTGAGACGACTGGTCCCCTGCGACAGGGCTGTCTGAAGCAAGGCCCTATCGGTGATCGATTTCGAACCTGGTGGGGCTATTCTCCCCTTTAAAGGTCGTACAGGGGGCAGGAGAGTGAGTGAGTTTTTGATTGCATGGTTCATATGGCCCTACTGCCGCGATTGTCTCCATATGAGCAATCGTGATTGGACAAGCCGCTCGAATTTGCTGCCCGCGCCTGACCCTTGATCGAATTTGCTCATTGTCCCTCTACGCCTCATCCTCATCCGCTAAACACCGCCACACTCTGGCGTTCCTCGCGAGCAGTCTCCTGCGGCGCATTGAAACACCGTTCGACCCTCATGGCTCGGCGCATTCAACGCATCTTGGATGACGGAGCCTTTTGCACCTGGACGATGCAGGCCAATTGCTGGGCGAACAACATTTTGATGAACGGTGGCCCCCCTGACATTGCTCACCACCATTATGGGTGCACTAATTTTGTTTCGTGCGGTTCGAGCGCTAACGACGCGCGATTGGCACGCTTTGGGAAACCGAATTGCTTGCAACCTATAGGCAAGCGGCTGCCAAAGCCCGAGTTAACCACATGGTCCAATTCGGCGATCTAATTACGAGTACGGCGTGGAATATAGGGTAGGGTCCATCGACCAGGGACCGTCCCACACCATGTCCAAATGTGCCCTTTTCTTGTGCTGCAAGCTGTTGCTGACCCCTACCGTAAGATGTTGGCTACCTTGACGGACAAGGCTTCCATCGTAAAAGGCTTGGTTAGTAGCTCCATGCCGGGTTCAAGATGTCCATTACCTACCGCCGCATTCTCGGCATAGCCGGTGATGAACAACACTTTCAGACCAGGCCGAAGCGCGCGCGCCGCGTCCGCGACTTGCCGGCCGTTCATCCCGTTTGGCAAACCGACATCGGTTATGAGCAGATCAATTTTGGCGCCTGACTGCAGCACCTTGATTGCAGCCGCGCCATCTCCTGCGCCGATCACCATGTAGCCCTGCCCATCTAGCACTTCGTCGATCAGGTGCCTGATGGTTGCCTCGTCATCAACCACGAGCACCGTCTCACCGCTTGCCGTGGTGGGCTCAGCTAATATTGCATGGGTGGCACCGTCTGAAGCATCACCATGGTAGCGCGGCAGGTAGATGCAGACGGTCGTGCCCATGCCGACTTCCGAATAGATACGGACCTGTCCGCCCGACTGGCGGGCGAAACCGTATACCATGGAGAGGCCGAGACCAGTGCCCTGCCCGATCGGCTTGGTGGTGTAAAACGGCTCGAACGCCCGCTCGACCACCTGCGGCTCCATCCCGGTACCCGCATCGGTGACGCAGATCGACAGATATTCACCCGAAGTCATGTCGTGCTGGCGAGCTGCACGTTCATCGAGACGTTTGTTGGCGGCCTCAATGGTAATGCGTCCACCGGCAGGCATGGCGTCACGCGCGTTGATGCACAGGTTGAGCAACGCGCTCTCCAGCTGCGTGCTATCAATCATTGCCGGCCACAAGTCGGCATTGTCGATCACCTTCACCAACGCTTCGGGTCCGACCGTGCGCCTTAGCAAATCATCCATGCCGCGAATAAGGACATGGACATCGGTCGGCCTGGGATCGAGCGTTTGACGGCGGGAGAAAGCGAGCAAGCGCTGAGTTAACGAGGCCGCGCGACGGCCCGCTCCTTGTGCCGCCGAAATAAAGCGATCGAGATCGTCCGTGCGGCCACGCGCTACGCGCATCTGGAGCAGCTCAAGATTGCCCATCATTCCTGTCAGCAGATTGTTGAAGTCATGAGCTAAACCGCCCGTGAGCTGGCCAACGGCCTCCATCTTTTGGCTTTGCCGCAGCATCTCTTCGCGGTTCTGTTCTTCCGTGATATCGCGTCCCACGGTGTAGAATACGCCGCTGCCTGGAATAGTATCAGGGACCGCCGACCATGCGAAGGGGATGGCGGTGCCATCCGCCTTTAAAAGCCGCACTTGAAACTGATGGACCGGCTCCCCGCTCATGAGGGTCGTGACGACGTCCGCGGTGGTAGCGAGATCGTCAGGATGGATGATATCTGCAAAGGGACGGCTGGTCAGTTCATCCGTCGTCCGATCGAGCACGGATGTCCAGGCTGGATTGATTGCCTTCAGCCGACCATCGAAGGTTGCTACCCCGAAGAGATCCCGCGTCATTTCGAAGAGCCGGTTACGCGCTGCGGATGACAAGCGATCGGCAGCAACCTTATCAGTTGTCTCGGTACAGGCGTAAAACAGCCCCGCAACGTCCCCTGCCTCGCTGCGAACAGGTGTGTAGCTGAAAGCAAAGTGCGCCTCTCGATCGCGGCCGGGGCGATCGAGCTCAAGCGAAAGATCGGGCATGTGCACTGGCTCGCCTCGGTCCACGGCGTCGAACAGTGGTGTCAGCTCCTGCCGCACTTCAGGCCAAGCCTCGAAGAACGGAAGGCCCAGAGCGCGCGGATGCCGATCGGCTAGGATCGGCGCGTACCCGTCATTATAGAGCAATATGTGGTCGGAACCCCAGCCGATGAACATTGGCTGGTCGGCGGCGAGCAATACCCCCACGAGGGTCTTCAGCGGCTGCGGCCAGCGATCGGGCAGGCCGAGCGGCGACGCGATCCAATTATGCGCTCGCATGACGGCACCCATCTGCCCGCCGCCGCTTAATATGTCGAAACTCAACTGCTTACCCTCGATCTTGAATATGTGACATCATAACAGCACCGCCCATCGGGAACCATGGTTTCGACGCTGGCGCTACCACGACTGCGGGCTCCAGATAGATCAGCTTAGGATCGATGAGGGAATTTGGGAGCGCCATAGTCCGCTAAACTCCCTGCCAGCCAAATCGGTGCAGCGAAACACAATTGAAAAGCAGAACATCTGCTACGCGGCGCGAACATTCCTCGCGACCCGCCACCCCGAATGATTTCCGACATAGTTTGCTGAGGAGCGGTGCCTCTGATACCCAAAGCGGAGGCGTCTCTGCCGCTCGTATCGACATTTCCGGATTCTTGGTGCATGCCATGCCTTTGTTGCCCATGACCATAGACCAGACGCCATGACTACCGGACCCCCCATGCCCGAGAATGAGGCGCAGCGGATGACCGCGGTCCGGCGTTATGACGTGCTGGACACGCCGCCTGACGGCGCGTTTGACAGAGTCACCGCGCTTGCTGCAAGGCGCTTCGGGGTTCCAATTTCAATCATTAGTATAGTCGACGAGGACCGCATCTGGTTCAAGTCTCACCACGGGCTACCGGTCGAACAAATCCAACGATCACCCGGTCTGTGCGCGTCGGCGATCCTGAGCAATGACCCATATCTGCTACCTGACGCCAGTATCGATCCGCGCTCTTTGGCTAATCCCCTCGTCGCAGGTGACTTCGGACTCCGCTTCTATGTCGGTGTCCCACTCACCACGAGCGATGGCTTCAACCTTGGCACTCTGTGCGTCATCGACAAGGTGGCCCGTCCAGTCGACGAATGCCAGATCGAAGACCTGAAAGATCTCGCCTCTCTGGTAATCGATCAACTCGAAATGCGACTCTCCGCGCGGCAGGCCGTCGAGCAGGCCAAGCTGATGGCTAAGGAAATCGACCATCGCGTAATGAACAGTCTTCAGTTTGTTTCAGGCTTGCTCGCGATGCAGAGCCGCACGCCCGATGTCGGTCCGGCCGCATCGCACCTGCAGATGGCGGCTAACCGCGTCGCGGCCGTAGCCCAGGTCCATCGTCACTTCTACGCTGATGAAGCGGAAGAAGCTTCATGCATGGCGTTCCTACGGCGCCTTTGTGAGGAGTTAGCGACGATCCTCGACCGCTCGATCTTTGTGCACGGTGCCGATGGAAAGGTTCCAACGACGTGGATCCAGCCGATCGGACTGCTTGTCAATGAAACTCGTCACGAATGCCGCGAAGCACGGTGCCGGACAGATCGACGTCACCTACGCCCATGACTCAGGCATTCACAAAATCATCGTGTGCGACGAAGGCGAAGGCCTGCCGGCTGATTTCGATCCCGCTGCAGCTGACAAAAGCCTTGGCATGAGGGTCGTCATATCCCTGGCGCGACAGCTAGGCGGAGTGCTGTCGTCCGCCGATCGAGAAGACACCAGGGGTTCGTGCTTTACGGTAATTTTCACGGGCAACGCGTAGTTCAGAGATTCCGTGGGGCAAGGTAGTGCACCTGTGCGAAGTCAAACGCCGGAGACTGGACCTCAGAGTTGGCAAGGACCCTGGCTGTAGGCCCAACGATACCATCTAACCCGCATCATTGCGACTGTCGATCACGCTTGCTGACGCATCTAACTCGGCGCGATCGCCGGCAAGGCGCGTGACCGCAAGATCCGCCGTCACATTGCCGACGGTCCGAAAAATATCAGGGACCGTCTCGACCGCGAGCAGCAGCGGCAGCAGTTCGACCGGCACGCCCATCGCCAGGCACACCGGACCGATTGTAGCAAAGAAGGAGACCTGTGCCGGCAGCCCCACCGCAGCGAGGCTGACGGGAACCGCAATCAGCGCGCCTATGAGAAGCAGGGGCCAGGGCAGCGGCACGCCATGAAGATGCGCGAGATAGATCGCAACCGCGACATTCGCGCCGGCGCTGGCTGCGCGAAAGAGAGACACGGCAAGGGGAAGAATCAGCCCCGCCGAGGCAGGACTGACGCCGAGCCGTGGCGCTGCCGCTACCATGACCGGAAGACATGCGAGTGACGACTGTGTTCCAAAGGCGACCGCCTGGGCGGGAGCGGTCGCCTTGGCAAAATCCATAATGGACATACGCCCCGCCACGACGGCGACGACATAGGCGAGGAGGGTCGTCAGCAGGCAGATAGCGGAAATCAGTGCGATATATTGCCCGAGCATGCCCAGCGCACCACTGCCCATCCGACCGCCAGCGCCGAAGGCGAGCGCGAAGATACCGATCGGCGCGACCTTGAGGACCCACCCCACGATGATGAGCATCGTCTGCACGATCGCATCCAACAGCTTACGCAAGCCGGCGCTCAGGACCGGTTCGATCCGCGCGGCGGCGAAGCCGAAAAACAGCGCGAAGACGACGAGCGGAACGATCGCCGTCTCGGCAGCGGCCTTGATCGGATTGGCGGGTATGATGCCGCGATACCATTCGGCGGCTGCGGGCGTTGGCATCGTCACAGAGCCGGCAACCGCCTCAATGCCATGCACCGGCCACCATGCGAGGATCGATTGGGCAGCCAGCGCCGCTGTCAGGCAGGCCCCCGTCAGACAGGCTGCGAACCAGAAGAGCGATCGGCCCGCTGCGGAACTCGCCTTGCCGCTGGCGGCCGCAGACATGACGCCGTTAGCCAACAGGCCGAAAACCAGCGGCACGACCGTCATGGTCAGTGCGTCCAGCCATAACTGGCCTATCGGCGAAAAAACGCCCGACGCAATGCTACGAAAGGGGCCGGTAGTCCCGTTCATCGCCACTCCTGCGCCAAGTCCCAGCACAAGCGACAGGAAGATGAGAGCGCTGCCAGGGAGTCGACGCGTCACGCGGGCGCGCCGGTCTTCAAACGCCTGCGCTCCGCCCTAGTGCGGCCCGATAGCGCGCGAAACAGCGCTCGCCGCATAGAAGCCGCATCAGCGCGCCCTCGGCAATAGCAGTCGCCCGGCGTGGGTCTTCCGCGACGAGCGGCCGCACGACTTCCCGATTCCAGTCCGCGCTATGCTTGACGTCCAGCACGGCATGGAGGTCGAAATAGCGACGTTCCCGCTCGCTGAGCCCAATACGCCGCAAACCCTTGGCCACAAGCGCCGAACGACCAGGCGCCGTCAATTCGATCACGCCCAGCGCGCCCACGGAATGCCAAGCGTAACGGCGGCTGGTGGCAAGTGCGGTCATGATGTTGGCGAGCGCCAGGCTTTCCCAGACCGTATTTTCGATGACGGGATCGACGTCCAGCGTCTCGGCCAGCGCGTCCAGCATCGGACCATGCATGCCCTTGGCATTGCCCCGGCCCATCTCGTCCCAATAGTTGCGCGCCAATTCCATCTTCGCGCTCGCGGGAAGCTTGACTTGAGTGAGCGCGACCAAATCATCGAAGCCCGCTTCGCCCGCCGCTTCTTGCTCGAAGAACCAGCGCAGTTCTTCCCTGGACGCGTCTTCGGCGAGCCAGGGAAAGAGTTCGTCGCCCTGACCGGGGCCATTATCCTTCAAGCCTTCAAACCAGGCTATGAAAGCATCAGGACCGGTCGGCGCCTGCGCGGCACGGATGGTGATCTCGCCCCGCAGCTCTTCGACGAAACCCGCTTCCAGGCGCAGCATGCGTTGGTCGCGCTCCAGGGTTGCGCGCCAGTCCGCCTGGGGAAATTGAGGCGCCAGTCGTTCCCGGTTCCAGTGCGCTAGCCCCCGCTGAAAGCTATCGGTCAGGAACTGGGAGCCCGTATCTCGTCGATCTGGATCCGTTTGGATATTCATTGCGTCCTCGATTTAGGAATGCAGGCAAAACGGGCGGCTTGAAGGCTCTGTTCCAGTCAATCGCATTGATCGCTGTTAATCCCGGGACACCGGTCGTTAGCGCGGGGCACGCGTCATGATCGCGGCGACGACAGCGATTCGATCGACATCGCGATAATGGGGGAGTTCAAGTTCCTCCCCAAAGACGTCCGGATCAAGCTCGCGGTATCGCAGGGCGCAGCTATGGCTTTGCGCAATCTCCGACAGCTTTTCTCTGAGTAGATCTGTTCCGCCCACGATCGCGCTGCCGGTATAAAGAATGAAGCGCCCTCCTGGCTTCAAGGCGGTGGCAGCGGCACGCGCCATTTCCAGCGAAATTTCGCCGCCATGGTTGCGGCCGCCATCCCGATAGGCGCGATGGCCTGGATCGATCACATAGGGCGGATTAGCGATCGCGACGGCGATCCACTCTTCCATGCCGGCGAGGTTGCGCCCCTGTAGAGCCGTAATAGCGCATCCTGAGGCTTCGGCGTTAATTCGGGCGAAGCGAAGTGCCCTGGGATTGATGTCGGTCATGAAAAGCCTGGTGTCGGGCACCACGCCGGCGCAGGTGACCGCGCCGACGCCCGATCCCGTGCCCATGTCCACGACGACATCGCCCGGATCGAGCGGGAATGCCGCCAGTTCCCCGATGATAAGGTCAGCGAAGCGATAGCTGTCGGGACCCAAAAACACCGAATCCTCGGCGACGGTCGGAAAGGCAGAATGCAGGAAAAGCCGTTGGTGGACGGTCGAGACACGAACGGTCGAGCGGCGCAGCCCATCCCCCGCTGCCTCGATCGCACCGGCTTCTCCAAGCAAGCGCTCGACGGTCGGATCGATCGATCCCGGGACATAAGGCCTGCTCCATCCCAGCACATCGGTGCGTGTCATACCGGGTGTGCCACGGTGCCGGGCGAGCACGCGCTGATGGCTCGCCGGGGTCACCGTCACGAACCGATACTCCGTTTCCGCCAAATAACGGAGGAGGAGCAGGAGGGGGTCGCCTTCGTTGGACGCGTCTATGTTAGGCGCGCGGTCTAGCTGCAGCATGTTCATGATCCGACCTTTCTGGCTGGGCGTCGCTCGGCCGCTGACTGGGCGTGCGGCTGTCGATGTCGAAATGGTCACCGGCGCTCAACACATGGAGATGGACGCCATGCATGGAGAGCGTGCGATCGGGGTGAGCCTTGGCAATGTTCGACTGGGTGACATGGGCGGCGTCTACCACATAGACGGCGCCGACGCCGATGACCTGGAACATGCGATCGCGTACAACGATGGCGGTATTCTCGTCGATGCCGATGCCGATGACGCGCGGATTCTGCGCGACGGCGCCGAGCAGCCGCCCGATCCGGCCGCGTTCGGCGAAATGCTGGTCGATGATCGCCCCCTCTACGAAGCCGAGGCCCGGCGCCATATGGAGGTCGCCGATACGATGGGTTTCGCGGCTGGAGCCCTTGACCAGCATGATCTCGCTCATCGCCGCAGCACCGGCCGACGTACCCGCGACCAGCCCGCCCCGGTCGTGCAGGTCGCGGACCATGGTTTCGATCGGGGTGTCGCCGATCTGGCTCGAGATGCGGAGCTGGTCGCCGCCCGTGAAAAAAATGCCCCCAGCATCATTGAACGCGTCGGCGACTTGCACGTCGTGACTCTCCGCACGATCATGGATGTAGAGTTCGACCAGTTCTCCCACGCCCAGATCGGCGAACGCCTTCTGATAGGTGGTGAAATAGCCTTCAGGCTCGTGGCTCGCGATCGTTGCGATGATGAGCTTGCGTCCCTGCACCTCCGCGGCGATCGCCTTCAGGATGGCGCGCTTGTCCTCCTTGTCCTCATGCCCGCCGATGATGATGAGCGGCCCTATTTTCTCTGTCATGTATACCACTCCCTAAGATCGTCAGCATGGGTGCCGGCGCGTGGCGCATCGAGCCAGTCCGCCGCAACCGCGACCGAAAATTGTGCGCTGTTGTGCGCAATGCCGAACCCGCCATCGGAATCGAGTACGATCGCGCCGGCTTCGCCGCCCGTCCGTTCGAGCCGGGTGATCGCCATTTGTGCGGCTGCGAGCGCTCCGTTGCCTGGAAGGGCAAAGAGGATATGCGCCGCCAGCATGCCGCGGGCGATGCTCTCGCCTTCGCCCGACAGGGCAGTCGCGCCCGCGCGATCGTCCGCATAGAGCCCGCAGCCGGGCAAGGGCGTATCGCCTACCCGTCCGACCATCTTGCCTTCGAGACCCCCGGTTGAACCCGCTGCCGCGACATGCCCGGCCTGATCGCGCGCGATGCAGCCTACGGTATCGCATCCGCCCGGAGACGGTATCGATCCCGCATCGGCAGGCTCGGCGCCGATATGTGTCGCAAATTGCCGTGCCCCCTCGCCGACCAGCAGGATCGGCGTTTCGTCCAGCATCGCCCTGGCAACCGAAACGGGATGACGCACTTCCCGGATCGCGCCGACGCCACCGATCGCCAGCGTGTGGCCGTCCATGACAGCAGCGTCCATTTCCACATTTCCCGCAGCGTTGCGCACTGATCCCGTGCCAGCATTGAAATCAGGTAGATCTTCAAGCACACGCACGGCGGCTTCCACGGCGTCGATCGCCGAGCCACCTTGTGCGAGAATATCACCGCCAGCCTTTGCCGCCTGAGCGCATCCCGCTGCGAAACGAGCGCGATCCTGGCGCGGGATGGATCGCGCGCCGCCATGCACCACCAAGGTCCATGCGCTCTTATTTGTCGGCACGCACGGCCCCTCTGCTTAAGCTCTCGGGTGTCTCCGGCTGGAACGCCATGACCTGGCCATGCACCTCTTCAACCCGGGTTGGGAAGAGAAGGACCAAATCGCCGGGACGAGCCAGACGGAGCGTGGCAAGGACGGCGTCACGCTCCTCAAGGACGAAGCTGACCTGCCTGGCGGATGCGCCTGCCGACCGCGCGCCTTTTTCGAGCAGTCTTAACACCTCGCCGCGGGGACGGCCGCGACCGTCGGGCCCTTCGCGAAAGACGATATGGTCCAGCATGGGAACGGCCGTCGCGCCCATTTGCATGATGTCCTCGTCACGCCGGTCCCCGGGCATGCTGACCATGCCGATGCTTCGCCCGCCGCCTGTGTTCAAATTGCCCAGACAGTGGCCGAGCGCGCGCATACTGGCGATATTATGCGCATAGTCGATGACCACCCGGAAGGGATGGACGTCGATGATGTTGAAGCGGCCGGGATTGTCCGTGAAATTCGACGTAAAGCGCTTGAGCGGTTTGGCGATCTGTTCCGGCGTGACGCCAAGGGCAGTGGCGACGGCGCAAGCGGCCAGCGCATTTTCGACATTGAATGCCGCCGCGCCCCCCAGCGATGCGGGCATGTCGGACACGGGGATGATCGCCGTCCTCTGATCGCCTTCGTACAGGACAAGGCTGGCCGCGCCACTGTCCTCTTCGAGCAGGATCGCTCGGCCGCTTGCTGCGACATGGGCTGCCATTACGGGGTGCGCGATCGAGCCCGTGCGGCTGAACCAGATGATGCGGCCACGGCTTCGCCGCGCCAGTGCACGGACACGCCGGTCATCGAAATTAAGGACTGCAAAGCCGCGCTGCGCGACGCTGCGGACCACCACGGCCTTGACCGCTGCCAGATCCTCCAGCGTATCAATCCCGCCCACGCCCAGATGATCTTCGCTGATATTGAGCACCGCGCCGACCGTCGCGTAATCGAACCCCAAGCCTTCGCGCAATATGCCGCCCCGCGCCGTCTCCAGGACAGCGACATCGACAGCAGGATTATGCAGCAGCATCCTGGCACTTTTTGGCCCACTGGAGTCGCCCGACTTTAGGAGCAAGTCGTTGACATAGACACCGGTGGTGGTGGTGAGGCCGACCGTCTGATAGATGCCGCGCAGGATCGCGGCAACCATCCGCGCCGTCGTGGACTTGCCATTCGTACCGGTGATTGCAACGACCGGTATCCGGCTTGTCATCGCTTGCGGATAAAGCATAGCGATCACCGGTGCCGCGACATCGCGCGCCGGACCTTCGGACGGGGCCAAGTGCATGCGGAAGCCAGGCGCCGCGTTGACCTCGACGATACCGCCGCCGGTCTCGTTGACGGACCGCGCTATGTCGGGCGACAGAAAATCGATGCCGGCGATATCGAGCCCGATTGCGCGCGCCGCCATTTCAGCGATTAGGCGATTGTCGGGATGAACCTTCTTAGTGCGGTCGATAGCAGTGCCGCCGCTCGACAGATTGGCGGTGCCACGCAGCAAGACATGTTCGCCCGCGCCTGGAACGGTCTCGATCGTCCTGCCCTGCTTTTCTAACGCGTCTACTAGCGCGGCATCGACCCGGATCTTCGTCAGCATACTTTCATGCCCGTCGCCACGGCGAGGATCGGCGTTGACGAAGGCGATCAGTTCTCCAACGGATCGGATGCCATCGCCCACGACATGCGCCGGCACGCGTTCCGCCACCGCGACTAGTTTGCCATCGACTACCAGCATGCGGTGATCGTTGCCGGGAAGATGCTTTTCGACGATGACCCGGCTGCTGATCTTGGCCGCATGGTCGAACGCTTTGCCTATGTCAGCGGGCGTCTCGACGAAGGTGCTGACGCCGCGCCCGTGATTGCTGTCGAGCGGCTTAATGACGAGGGGCCCGTCCAGTTTCTGCGCTGCCGCCAGCGCGTCCTCGACGGTTCTGACGACGATACCCTTGGGCACCGGGAGGCCGGCGGCGGTCAGCAGCGCCTTGGTCGCATCCTTGTTGCCCGCAAGCGAGACCGCGATCTGCGGAGTGCGTCCGGTGATGCTCGCACGCAAACGCTGCTGCCGGGTGCCCCAGCCAAGCAGGAGCAACCCCTGCTGGTCCAGCCGGGCGACTGGTATCGTGCGACGCCGGGCAGCCTCGGCCAAAGAGGCCGTGGTCGGCTCCAGCGCCGATCGTCTGCGAAGCGCGATCAAATGCTCGACCGTCGCGCCGACATCCAGGCCGTCGCCCCCGACCGGGGCAGGCAGCAGCGCCCCGCCATCCCATCGGCGGAACCACACCGGGAGCAGCGCCGCGACCAGCGCGATGGCGGCGGCGCCGGCAGCTAGGCCGACATCTTCCTCTAGATAGCGGTACAGGATGTTGTAGACGCCGGGCCTGCCCGGCACGCTGCGGGTCTTGCCGCGGGATACGGGGCTCCCCGCCAGCGTCTGCAATTCCAGCGCCACATGCTCGATGACATGGCCGAGCCACGTGCCCTCGCGCAAACGTCTCGGAAACCCGCCCTCATGCGGGCAGCTGCAGCCGTGACGCGCCAGCCCGGGAAGAGCGGCAAGAAGGCGGTCGGTAAAGTCGGGCAGTCTATCGGTCGGCGAGGCTTCCAGTTCGCCTAGCGCGACCTGGATGCGGATCATGGGCAGGCGACCAAAGAGATGCGGCCCACGATAGACGTTCCTCGCGAGGACATGCAGGCCTATACGTTTCTCACCGTCGGCAAAACCTAGGTCGTTCATGTTAACATCCATTGGCAGCAGGGCCAGGTCCGCGTCTGTGGAAATAATTATCGCATATCATTCGATGATTGCGTCTGCGCGATCGCCGCAGCGGCAATAAGGCTCTCTCCGGTGCCAACGGCAGCCTCCGGGGTCATTGTAACGGCGACGCCGTCAGGTCCGTCGAGGATGACGAGGCCGTCTTCCGCGCTAGCGACACCGGGCGTGGTCTGCGCTTGCGGACCGGAAACTTGCTCTGTCATTGCAGGACCCTTGATAGAGACGGCATGGGCCTCACAAGGCCATCGTCAATGTAACGATATGCGGGATCAAATTGCCCCTGCGCCAGTCGCTCGGGTTCAAATATCTCGACAGGCGAGGAACGGAAGACGCACAACCGGTCTTCGCGCAGCGATCGCAGCATCCTGTTCACATGAACATTGTTGAGGCCGCAGATCTGATATAGCGGCTCCCCCGCCCCCAGGCTCAGGCCGCGTTTGTCTCTCAGGAAGCGATCGATGAACATTATGAAACCTTGCCGAAGCGTCGGCAGGACAACCGCGCACCGTCCAAACGGACGAGCTCGGTGCATGTTGCGCCCTGATCCTGCAAATCGTGATGACGCAGATTAACTTTGCGCTTCAGGCCCCCCAGGTCGCAGCGAAACGCGCGATCGCCGACCCGAGGTCCGGCATGATCAGGCCACGCTTACTTGTAAGCGGCGCGTGATGCGGACAATGATGACAAGATCGAGCATCGCGCGAACCAGATCGGGAACATATGTTGGTGAGATCACACCATCCGAGGCTGCCGCGAACCGCCGCCCATCACGTAGAGCCTCGATGATGTGCATCGCGAAACTCTGCCGGACATAGGGCGAGAAGAAGGCGGCGGTACGAACCAGGAGCGCACGCCGGTCGAGGGCTTCGAGCGAGGCGTCAGCGTGCGCCTTACTGTCCTTTGCTCGATCTTTGGCCTCGTGAACGCGAATCCATCCCGCGCAGTTGATGACGGCCCAAGGGGAAAGGTTGTCCAGTGCGCAGGCGACTGAGCGAGGAGCTCCAAGATAGAGACCTTGCCGGTCGGTAAGCACATGGTTGATACCGCGCAGCAGGCACGCGCCGGCGAAGGCCTGGCCCAGCGTCCCGGTGGCACCGGTGATAGGCAATGGCCGCGTCGGCCCTGCCCCCTCCGCTTGATGGCGCGGCTACCAACCACCCCGCGACAGGACCGGATGCGCGGGTCTTGTCCTAACAACCTTCCGCATTGGAGCCCGTGCGCCCAGATGGCTTGAAGCAACATCTGTCAATGCGATTGTCGATCGGCCGTTCAAACCTGCCCCGCACAATCGTGATGACACAGGTTAATTTTGCTGGCCGCCCGGCAACTACCGACCGGCCCGCGGGTTCTGGTTCCGATTTCACGCCCATGGCGACGCAGCCTTGTGCCCGGTTACGCCGGGCGAGGTTCTCCGTCCCCATCATCCGCTTTTAAACCGAGGACCCAACATGGCCAAGAAACCCAGTGCACCCAAGCCGTCCGCCAGCAAGGCACCTGTGACGCCCGCTGATCTGGCCGGAACGGACATCGGCGGGGAGTCCCCGCAGAAGGCTGCGGCCGTCCCAACCGACGCCATGATATCCATGTCGTTCGCCGAGCCGCAGGCCGCGGGCGGCGATACCCATCAGATCGTAGGTGGTGATATCGCGACCCTCACCACCCAGAACGGCATCCCGGTCGCAGATGACCAGAACAGCCTGAAGCAAGGCGCACGCGGCCCAACGCTCTTGGAGGACTTCCACTTCCGCGAGAAAATCTTCCATTTCGACCATGAGCGCATCCCCGAACGGGTCGTTCACGCGCGCGGCTACGGCGCCCACGGCTTCTTCGAGCTGACCGACAGTCTGGCCGACGTCAGCCGCGCAGACATCTTCCAGCGCGTGGGCGAGAAGACGCCGGCTTTCGTCCGCTTCTCGACTGTCGCGGGCTCTAAAGGCTCCTTCGACCTCGCTCGCGACGTTCGGGGCTTCGCGGTCAAGCTCTATACGCAGGAGGGCAACTGGGACCTTGTCGGCAACAATATCCCCGTCTTTTTCATCCAAGATGCGATTAAGTTTCCAGACCTCGTCCATGCGGCCAAGCCCGAGCCGGATCGCGCCTTCCCCCAGGCGCAGACCGCGCACGATAATTTCTGGGACTTTGTCAGCCTGACGCCTGAGAGCTTTCACATGATCATGTGGACCATGTCGGATCGCGCGATCCCGCGCTCCTTTCGCACAATGGAGGGCTTTGGTGTCCACACGTTCCGCCTCGTCGATGCCAAAGGCAAATCGACCTTCGTCAAGTTTCACTGGAAGCCCAAGCAGGGCCTGCAGTCGGTGGTCTGGAACGAAGCGGTCAAGATCAACGGTGCCGACCCCGACTTCCACCGCCGCGACCTGTGGGACGCGATCAACAGCGGCGACTTCCCGGAATGGGAACTGGGCGTGCAGTTGTTTGACGATGCTTTCGCCGACAGCTTCGACTTCGATGTACTAGATGCGACCAAGATCATTCCCGAGGAGCTGGTGCCGATCCGTGTCGTCGGCCGGCTGGTCCTAGATCGGGTCGTCGACAATTTCTTCGCCGAGACCGAGCAGGTTGCTTTCTGCACCCAGAATGTGCCGCCGGGCATCGATTTCTCGAACGATCCGCTGTTGCAGGGGCGCAACTTTTCCTATCTCGACACCCAGATCAAGCGGCTGGGCAGTCCGAACTTCACCCATATCCCTATCAATGCGCCCAAATGCCCGATGGCGCATTTCCAGCAGGACGGGCATATGGCGATGCGCAACCCCGTGGGCCGCGCGAATTACGAGCCCAACAGCTGGGGTGCCGCGCAAGGCGGCCCGCGCGAGGACCCAGTGCGTGGCTTCCCTAGCTTTGCCGAAACCGCCAGCGGCCCCAAGCAGCGTGTGCGATCCGAAAGCTTCGCCGATCATTACAGCCAGGCGCGGCAGTTTTTTGTCAGCCAGACGCCGATCGAACAGAAGCATATTGGCGACGCGCTGGTGTTCGAACTGTCGAAGGTTGAACGGCCCGACATTCGATCGCGCACCGTCTCGCACTTGCTAAACATCGATCCGACGCTGGCCGCGATTGTCGCAAATGGCCTTGGCCTTGCGCTTCCCGACCCTGCCGTGGCGGCACGCACGCCGATCATCGATCTGCCGGCGTCCGACAAGCTCAGCATAGTCAAGAATGGACCCGACAGTTTCAAGGGCCGCAAGCTTGGCATCCTACTGAGCGACGGCGCGGACGCGGCCATCGTGAAAGCGTTGATCGCGGCGGTCGATGGCGAAGGCGCGGTCTATGAGGTGATTGCGCCGAAGATCGCCGGCGTTACTTTATCCGACGGCACCACGGTCGCGGCCAAGCACAAGATCGACGGCGGTCCATCGGTATTGTTCGATGCGGTCGCCATCGTCGTCTCGGCCGAAGGTGCAGCCCTGCTGTCGCTCGACGCCGCAGCCAAGGACTTCGCCACCGATGCCTTTGCACATTGCAAATATATCGGCATCAGCGCCGAGGCGGAGACAATCTTCGTCAAGGCTGGCATCGCAGACGATCTGGACGAGGCATGCCTGCCTTTAGCCAAGGCGGCCGATGCGAAGACCTTCCTGAAGGCTTGCCGAACCTTGCGCTACTGGCCACGTGAATTGGTCGTCGATCTCGACGCGCAGCCCGAAGCGTAGGAGCGATCACATGTGCTGCGGCGGCTGGGTCGAATGGCCCGGTTCCGCGGCATTAATCTGCCTGCGGGGGTTGACCGGGGCTAAAGAGGGACAGCAGTTTTCAAGGATCGGCGCAAAATCGCCAGGCGCGACCCCTCATGCGCGCCGGGCGAAGTGACAATCCTGGAAGCTAAGGTCGCCTTCCAGGACGAGCGCCACAAGCAGCGATGATGCTTCACCTGCCAGGTTCGACGTTGACAGCCGGCGCCAGCGGATTGTGGCCTTCGCGCGTTTGTCCGCATCATCTGGAATCTCCCCAGCGGTGAGCGCCGACCCTTTTTCTAGAACCTGCTCCGCGCCCGATGCCTTGGTAGCCATATCTATATATTCGCTCAGTTCATAATCCTCCTAAGCCAGTTAGGTCCGCTTGTGCCGACGCATGTCTTTGAACATTGTCGGCACCCGTCAGATCGGCGGTTCAGAACCCGCCGAACATCGCAAGGGCCAGCACCAGAATGGGCACCGCCAGGCTAAAACAAGGGAGGCCATGCGCTTGTTCAGGATTGTTTTTCCCGCGTATCGCCCGCTGTGTCAGAGCTCTAATCGGGACGAGAGTAGCATAGCGTCACCGATCGCAGCAGACTCGGCAGTATTGTCGAAGACGCACCAACTGCTCGCGGGCCGGCCAGCCACGCTCATCAGCGCGGGCAGAAAAGGCGCCATCCTTTCGTCGCCGTAAGCCGAGCGATAGACGCGGGGCGATCCGTGCAAGCGCCAATATTCAAATGCGCGGTAGCCGCCCGGCTCCACTGGTCGGGCCACAGGAAAAGGATCAGCCGCGACCCTGGCGATTCCCAGATCGGCAAGTAGTCGGTCGGCGGGCGGTAGGAACCAGCTCGCATGTCGCGGCTCGCAGGCCGTCCGGACATCGGTCAGCCCGGACAACATTTCAAAGAAGTTGCCCACGGCCGTCTCATCAAAGGCGAGACTGGGTGGCAGCTGAAGCATCAGAACGTCCAGCTTGCTTCCCAACGCATCGATATTCTCAATGAACGTGGCCGTTTGTTCCCGGCAGTCGAGCAACCTGCATTGGTGGCTGACCGCTTTGGGCATCTTTACGGCAAATCGGAAATCTTGCGGCACGCTGTCGTGCCAGCGTGCCCAGGTCGATGACCGATGGGGACGATAGAAGGATGAATTGATCTCGACGCCACGGAACCGCGCCGCATAGCGCTGGAGAGCACTTCCTTCCTCAGGAAACGCCTGTGCATGCCTTCTCGAAATGCTCCAGCCAGCCGTGCCGATAATCAATGTCATATCGCACTAACTCCTTCGGAACGATAAGGTCATTTTAGGTCGCAAACTTTTAAAGACAGCCGCAAATTTCGAAGTGTTGATAGGACATCGCAACAATAAACGGGAGGCACATTTGTTGCCTGGACATGCTTGGAATTACGCCGCCAGACAAACCTTTTGAAGCGGTCTGGCCGGCATTGGAAACCGGTATGGCAGCACGCGGCTACCGCCTGTTGAGATAGGAGCCTTCGGTTTGCTGGAATGTATCGATCTGCCTGTTCGCTGGTCACGGCGGCCATCGGCGGCTTGACGGAAAATGTTCTCTCGGGAGCGCGCGTTAGCTGGCAGTGCTCCCTCGTCTTGGGTGATGCTGGCGACAGATATCGGCAGCGCGATCGGGCACCCCGCTGCGGGAAATGCCTCGAACTACCAGCCATGCATGATGCTTGCTCAGCGCCTGGCGTGAGGCATTCGCTCCATTCAGCGCTGCTAGAAACGAGACCCCACCGGATGCAGTCCTTAAGTTGTGGGGCCTCGCCGGACCTCCCTCTAGCTGTCGTGCATGAATGTCGGGTGACCGGGAATGAGTGATAGGCCCAGAAGCGAGCAATAAGCGCCCTTTTCATGCTAGAGGCTGCCATGCCGGATTGGTCTGAATCATAGATTGCAAGGCTGGGAAGGGAGCGCTGCCGATATCTGTCGCCAGTATCTGATGTTGGGCCATCATTTTCACGCAGGTAGACCCCGACGCCAGAAAAGGGGGAGCGCCGGGGTCTGATCGAAGCGCGCCCTGGTGGGGACCGTAAGGACGCATTAACGATTTTGCGCATAATTATGAAAAAGTGATTAACGAACCGCCATTATTGGAGATCGGAAAGCCCTACTTCCGTAGTTTGCCGTACCTGGAGATCAAGGGGGCCGCACCAGCAGAAATGATGGTATACAGCGCGAAGACGAGCAGACCGTGCAGAGGCTTATCCTTGTGGTCACGCTGGCACGGCTAGTAGTCACCGTGCCTACCCCACAGTAGAGGCTGCCCGGGCCTGATCAGCGAACTAACTGGACGTCGGATGCGCAATGCGGAACCTGCGGTCGGCTATCGGAAATCTGCCGCAACCGGCTCGACGACCGGCTAGGCGCGTAGCTGTCGTACCGTCGTCGACCCTTTGTCGTCATTCAGCCGCCAATTTCTCGTTCCTAGGTGCGGTCCGTCCGCTAACCGGCAGGTCGCGACCAACATTCGCCATACCCGTCATCGTCTGCGATCGTCCGGTTCAGAGAAAACTTGTCGTTCATGCTTAGTGAAGCGGACAATCGGCAGTGCGCCCAATCCAACCTTTTTAGGCCACGATCCACGCTTCCCGTACGCGGTCGTGGGTTCGTGTGCCCCATGGTGCGCGTCGGGTCTGGGATCCGACTTTACCGGTCGCGCTCTACCGTCGGGAACCCATCGCTAGACTCCGCTCAAGATAACTATAAGCTTGTCTATACGGCAGCATGGTTGCTGCGGAAGACAGTCGGAAGGGGAGAGGGCGTCTATTGGCATCGTCATCTAGATCTAGCTCCGCAGCACCGCAGGGTGCCGCACATATATTGCAGCTAGATCGAGCGCTCTATCTTCTCAGCAAGGCCGATGCAGACGTCTCCATTGCCGTCGAGTATTTCGACGACGTGTCTGCGCTGCGTGCCGGCGTTCCGATCCTCCACGAACAGGACAAGAACTCCGTCCGTTCGGGAGCCGACGTACTTGGGGACCGGAGCAAGGCCTTGTGGCGCACGTTGGAGATATGGCT
Organism: bacterium; assembly: GCA_030824575.1. Lineage (GTDB taxonomy): Bacteria > Pseudomonadota > Alphaproteobacteria > Sphingomonadales > Sphingomonadaceae > Sphingobium. Next base: position 20,231 of record JAVBXL010000156.1, read on the forward strand.
GGATCTGCTACCGGGGCCGGATGGGCGGCTATGCGACCGCTACCTACTCGTCACGAATACGGTAGCCAAAGGCGCAATCGTCTCGGCGTTCAAGGCAGTAGGGGCCGGTATCAAAAGCCCGTCGGACGCCGTCCTCGTCCTTCGTTCGGCTGCCCGGCTGCGGTCAAAATCGGCATCGAAGATCCAGACTACGATCGATACCGTACTCGCGAACGACGACGAGAGGCTCGAGCAGCTGGTGTCCCGTATCGAAATCGTTGAGGGATTCGACATCGAAGTCGCTCGCCGGGAGATGGTGAACGGGTTCGCCATCCATCCGAGAGTCGATGCTACGTTTGTTCTCGATAAGCTGCTCGGTTGGATTACCGGCGTGCTGCGCAATCTCTGGGCCGCCCAACAGCCGGGTGTCATTTCGCGGCAAGCCTGCGTTCTTCAATGCAGGTCGATCGAAGAACAGTTGGCGAGGCAGCGCTTTTTGCCCAAGCCCGCCGGCGACGTGGTGGTGACCGAAGTCGATCGCGATCGAGCGCTGGCTCGCCCCTTCGTCGAGCACCTAAGCCGTATCGATCTTGAAGAAGATTGGGTTCTAGAGGCAGTCGAGCACTTCGTTCAATTCAATATCGAAAAGCATCGGCTCGCGGCCGAAGGCGAGATACCGGTCGAGGAATGGTTCAATCGTGCCGAGCGCCTCGGCCAGAGATGGCGAAATATCGTTCGACGCGCGAAGATGGATCTGCCCACCGGATCGCGCACGGAAGTAGGTCGGCAGATACTGGCGCAGGCTACCTTCGACCACCACGAAAACTTGGCCGGGCAGGATTGCCACGAGTTGTACATGACGTCCGGTCATTATCATCGATTGGCCGATGACGATAAAGTCTGGTGGGATCCGGATTTCAAGCCGATCGATGACCGCTCGTGAAAATGGATCATGAAGAGACCGTTCTTCGAAATCCGGCGCTCGGCGCGCGTACCTTCTGGCTATTCGCCAATGCCTTCTCAGAGAACAAATCGGGTGACCCGCCAGGCCTCCCCATTTTCTTGATAGCTGCAGGCATGCTGTATCACCGGAGTTCGGTTCAGAAGATCAAGGGGATGAACTTCGAAAGCGGGCTTTTGAAAGCGGTGTCGGATCGTCCGGATATCATCGCGGGCCTTCAGTACCGGATCGAAAGCTATGCCCCTGAGGCACTCCACGCACTGCAAGTGGGCGTGGCAGCGGGCCTTCTTCTTCGAGAGGGAGGCGAGGGACTGCCTGCGTTTAGGGCGATCGGCCCCGCGTTGCCGCTCGCGATTCGGGAAGCGAGCGGCCACGTGAACGAGATGTTCCTGGCTGCCAAGCGACTGGGGACTTGGTTCGCCATCGAATCCCTAGAGAGCCTGCAGCGTCGTTTGATGATCGAGTTCTGATATGAAGCTTCTGATCCACCAACTTATTGTCTGGCCCGTCGATGTCAGCTTTGCGCCACGCGTCGTCAAGTTCGACCCGACCAAGGTGAGCGTGATCACCGGATGGAGTGCAACCGGAAAGTCGTCGATCATATCGATCATCGACTACGTCCTGGGGGCGAGCACCTGCACGATTCCGGTCGGGGAAATTCGGGATTATGCGTCTTGGTATGGGCTGGTGCTCGAGACCGATACGGGCCCCATGCGGGTGGCCCGGCAAAAGCCCGACGGTAGGCAAGCGTCTCAGGAATATTGGATACAGCAGGGCGCCGACACCGAAACACCGCTGCCGGCTCTTCCTATCGGAAATGCGAAAGCCGCCCACTTCAAGTTAATGATGGACACCCTATCCGGCCTGTCGAACCTGCAACTCGATCCGGAAGGCAAGGGGTTTAACGAGCGCGCGTCCTTCCGGGATATGGCCGCGTTCAATTTCCTCCCGCAGCACATCGTCGCCAATCCCTACACGATGTTTTTCAAAGCCGATTCCTCGAACCACCGGGAGAAACTTCGCAACGTCTTGCCGCTTGCGCTTGGGATTCTGACCAACGAGGATTTGATGCGGATGCATAGCCTGCACCTGCTCCAGGACCAGTTGCGTAAACTGGAGGCAGATTTGCGAATCCGTCGGAACGGCCTGCAAAATTGGCAGTCCAACGCGGTAGGCGCATTCTATCTCGCCCAGGAACTCAATCTTCTGCCCGCCGGCGGTGTGCCCGACGATCTGCGATCCCTCATCGCATTGCTACAGAGTGTCGTGGATGCAGGCGGTACTACCGTCGCGGCGTCGGGACGGGTGTCGGTTTCGGTACAGCGGTTGGAAGACATTCGAAGGCGCGAGCAGGTGCTCGATGCCGAGATTGCGGCGAACAAGCGCAGGATGCGACGCCTAAAGAGCCTGCGCCGCTCGGTGTCGGACTATGACGACGTGCTTCAGGATCAGCAGAGCCGCGTTGCCGGAGTGGGTTGGTTTAAAAGCGCCGTGACCGCAGAGAAGTGCGTACTTTGTGGCTCGGACTCCGACGAGGCACGGGTTGCGCTCGAAGCTCTCGATGGCCCGATTTCGGAACTGTCGGATCTGACCGCCGGAACGGCTTCGACCGCCCCCATGGTCGATAACGAAATTCTCGGAATCGAGCGCGCCTTAATCGCATCGGAACGCGCGATGCTGGAGTTGCGGCGAACCCGAAAGGAGTTCGAGACGGTAGTAGATCGAGAGCAGGGCCGGAGCCAAAGTCTGGAAAACGTCTATCGCTTTATCGGTCGAACCGAACAGGCATTGGCGATGCTCGGGGACGTGGAAGGAGACGACGGGCTGCAATCCCAAGCAAACGCTCTGCAAAATCAGATCGGCGATCTTCAACGACAGCTGAACGCTGCGGATCGCAAGATCCGGGAAGAGGCCAAGGCGAAGCAAATCTCGGATTATATCGTCCGGTTTGTCGATGCCCTCGAGGTTGCGGGTGCCGAAGGTAAACCCGTTCTCGACCACCGCGAACTCAATCTAAAGTTCGAGCGAGAGGGCGCTAACAAACCGGACTATCTTTGGGAGATCGGCAGCGGCGAGAACTGGATGGCCTACCACTTGGCTACGCTCCTCGCAGTTCAAGGGGTGTGCCTCCTTCGGAAGGCAAACAATCCCGTTCCTTCCTTTCTCGTGATCGACCAGCCGAGCCAAGTTTATTTCCCAAGCGATACGTTCGACGTACTCATCGCCGATGCCGACGGCGCCTCGGCCCGCAAGAGCGCGCGAGGCCGCAAGCCGCTGGACGACCTCCAGAGTACACGGCAGATATTCGCTGCGCTCGCCCGAGCCCAGGATAAATTCGATAATCAACTCCAGATTATCGTCCTTGACCACGCCGATCACCATGCTTGGGGCGGTCAGGATAATGTTTTCGAGGCGCAGAACTGGCGCGGACTTAATGACTCGCTGATCCCCAACGCGTGGCTTCCTGACGCCGAGTAAGCGAAAGGCAGCTATCTTGCGCGTCTGATGGTGACTTGTCTTAGCGCCCGGTGTCGTCCAATCCATGGTTTTTGCGACGTTTGAGTGAGGCAATGATATTGTCGAGCCGGCGCAGCAGATCGTCATAGGTAATGATGTCGATCATGTTCGTATACTTGCGTTTGATAACTTCAAGGTCGGCACGTTGCCCTTCGTCGAAGGCATCATGGCCATTGTCCTTGCGGTCGCGTCCCAGGATGCACATCGCCTTGGGATTGGTGATGCGGATTTCCAGTTTGGGTGGCAGTACCGTTTTGTATTTTTCGGTTAGCTTGTCTTCGCTCGCCCGGCCGCCCTTGCTCAGGTGGAACAGATATTTCTCGGCCTGCATGATCGTGCCGGAGAGGATACCGGTCGGTACATAGTTATCGCGGTAGCGCGTCTTCCTGAGCAGGATATTTTGCTCCGGCTTCTTGATCTCGATGACATCAATATTGCCGCCCACATCGACCAGTGCGATGTCGATCTGGCGGTGGATGACCTTCCCCTTCGTTGTGTACCTGTCCTCGATCGGCAGCTTCTCGATCACCGCAATGTATTTAGGGAAGATCAACGGGAGAATGGCGAGCAGCTGCTTCTGCCATTCGTCCTCACTCTTGTCGCCGGCCTTGAGCCAGGCCTTAAGGGTGTCGCGGACCAGCTGAAACTTTTCAATCTCGGTAGTGAGCAGTTCCTTAGCTTGCAGCGGCACGTCGCTGCGCGGCGATTTGCGCTTGCTGAGATATACCTCGTACTGCGCCCGGAAGTCACGTTTGGGCTCGATATATTCGCCAATGATGTTCGTGACCCGCGCCTCGGCATAGCGATTGAGTTCATAGGTGTTGGGGAATTGCGCAATCAGATCCTCGAACACCTCGATCGGGATTGCATCGTCACGTTTCCCGCCAATGAGGATTTCCTCCGCGTCGGGAATAAGCTTGGAGATCCGCTTGAAAATCGAGATGTTACGTTCGGCGACGAACAGCTTGCGACGCCATTCGACCCCGCTTTTGGCAATGAGCACGTCTTGGTCGATGCCTAGCTTGCGGCCGGCGATGAGGTAGTGACTAGCGCCGGCCGAGGCGAGGCGGAAGCGATAGGTGAAGGGGGAATCGTCATCAATCTCATCTTGCGTCGGCTTTTCGATTAGGTCGTCGGAGATAAAGGTGAACACCTGGCTGATCTCGACTTCGCCGGTCTTCAGCTGCTCCATGATCCAGGCATTGCCTTGGAGCGTCGCTTCATATTCGAGCACCACGCCGCTGCGGCTAACCTTATAATCGGCCATTTCATTCTCCCCATTTGCTCCCGTTCCTAAGCCCACAACGTCAACCCGGCCAGTGGCAGACGTGACCGCTATAGTCGGGAATTCGAGGGCAGTGCTCACCAACGCCCAGAACCGCCCGACACTGAGAGCGGCCTGAACGTCCGACATTGGAAGCTATCCAGCCCTTCGCTGGGTCGACCAGCAACGATCGAAATGTCCCACTTCCCGTCTACCGATGTAGACCCAAGCCAGACCCTCAGCCCTGATTCTGCCGATCCCAAGTGCTGCCCGACCGCTTTCCCATTTAGAATGCACAAATCTGGCCGTAATGAGATTGTCCGCTGTTCGTGAAAGAAGTAAAAAGCTGGACGCATAGCCGCTACGCTGTCCCGAGAACGGGGGGGGCAATTCAACAGTCGGGCAGCGTGGCGTCTATTTGCTTCCGACCTCTTTGCACGCCACTGCACCCGGCTCTGCGTCCTCTCCTCTCCTTAGACGCAAATGAGCAAGGGCGATGAATCTCTTGGTCGTGAAAGACGCTTTGCGGGTTTCCCGGTTACCGCCCCCAAGACGGTTGACAGTCGGCTCATCGGTTGACAGAAGAGGAAAATCGCCCGAATGGGCTTGGGGATGATGCAATGCGACCTTGGGATTACCATCCAGAACTAACCGAAGAACGCCTGGTAAAGGTCGCTCAGCTGCTTGCCTTGGGGCGAGGCAGCGCGGTCGATCGGTTTGACCCAACAATCGGTGACGATAATTGGACGCTGGGTGTCTGCGCTTACAATTACGGCTGTTTTCGGATCGCTCAAGCTGCAGGAGCCCCGGGGTTTGAATGGCTGGACGTCATAGACCCGGGCAAACATTTTCAATTCAGCATCGGGGGTGTTCCGATGCGGTTCTGGCGAGGCGATCCTGCCGAGCCCACCGCGAAGATCGTCGTCGCGACACCATTGGAGCAGTTGATGCTCGACCTGGAGCCCGGCGTTTCTACGGCGGGGATGCTATTTCGCATTGGCGTCATCACCGACTTCGACGGTGCCCTTCTTGGCGCAAGTTTTGTTGCCCTTCGCAATGATCAACCGGAAACTGTCTGGCCGTTGCCGCTTGCCGAGGCTGAACCACTGGTCGTCTTGCTGGGCGACGAGCGGCCCGAAGGACGTGACCTGCCGCCGCCTGCTGTTGGCGATATCGATGGCGATGAACTTGATCGCGACGCCGGGCGCCGAGCTAGCCCTGACGGAGCCTAACTGTGACAACGAAAGGCAACACACCGGACCGCGGTCCGGGCGATGGTGCGCGCATGTTTCATGGTGACAAGCTAAGGCTGGCTCGCCTGCTTGCCGGTCTTTCGCTGGATGAGCTGGGCGGGATGGTGGCCACGAGCCGGCAGTTCGTTCATCAACTTGAGACTGGCGCCAAGGATCCCACGGAAGAGATGCGAGATGCGCTGGCCGCGGCCTTGTCGGTGAAGCCGACGTTTTTCGCCGCGCCCGCGATCAATCCCGTTCGCGAGGAAGATTGTCATTTCCGACGGCTTGCGAGCGCACCCCGCGGGTTGGTCGCTCAAGCAGTGGCGCGCGGTACTGCGGTAGAGACATTGGTAAACGGGCTTGAGACGCTGGTGCGATTGCCGGACGTGGATTTCCCTGAAGCAGCGCGGCCCGAGGGAGCCGATGCGATCGAGCGCCTCGCCGAGGATGCGCGGCTACATTGGGGGCTAGGCATCGACGGGCCGATCACTAGCATGACCCGCGTCCTGGAAAATGCCGGTGCAGTGGTCGTCCAGTTCGACGATCTCACGGATCGGATCGACGCGTTGTCGATGGCCCGGCGTCGGCCGATCGTCGTACGTTCGACTGCGAAGGCCGCAGGTGCGCGGCTACGCTTCGATCTCGCGCACGAGGCTGCTCATCTGATCATGCATCAGGGCGTCATCACCGGCGATAATGTTACCGAAGGAGAAGCGCACCGTTTCGCCAGTGCCTTCCTGATCCCTCGAAGCGCCTTTGCTCGCGAATTTCCACGGACTAGGAGGGCGCTCGACTGGAACGCGCTGTTCGCAATGAAGCTGCGATGGAAGGTCTCAGTGCGCGCCATCGCGCGGCGCGCGTTCGATCTTGGCCTTATCGATGCTGCACAATATCGCACTGCCAATATTCAGCTGGTGAAGACCGGACAGGCGAAGACGGAGCGGTATGACGACCGCATCCTGATTGAGGAACCGGAATTGTTGAATTCAGCCGTTGCATGGCTTGCGAACAAGAATAGTGCCGGGATGCATCGATTGCTTGCTGATCTCGGTATGGCGCCAGCGTTGTTCACCCGCCTCACCGGACAAATCCTGCCCGACCTCCCGGACAATGTCGTTTCATTCCTGACTGTAGGCGCAAAAAGGCTCTCGTCATGACCACCGGTTTCATCTCCAGCGCGATCACCAGCTCGACCTCATGATGCAGGTCCTGCGTGCGCGACGGAAAGGCAAGGTCCGCGCCGCTCGGCACGATTGCATCGGCGGGCTTGGTGAAGAAGAACGGCTCCTGCCGGTCAGGGTCCGATCCCATCTTGCGGGCATGGTCGGCATAATCTGTCCCACGCAGAAGATACGCCGGACTGGAAAGCGTGCCTTGCTGCCAAGAATGGCAATGGATGGGGCGACGACAATCGGAAGCGCAGGGCTGCTGGTCATAACGGGCGGCCTTTCAAATCTGGACGGCTTCCTATGACGGGGTTGCGAGCCGTGGACAATCGCCTGTGCGCTCGGCTATCGGCACGCCATGAGCATCACAGCCACCATCATGAACGCTGCCACCAGTCGGCCCATCCAGAAGATGATTTTCGGTCGTATGCCCCAGCGCTATGCCACCTTCACCCTCGAATCGGGTGAGCGGGTCACGGCCGAGCGCATCGATGTCGGTAAGCCCGCGCCCGGCAAGTTCGCATCCCCTGTCGATATCTGGGTGACGGTCAAGCAGCCCGCTCTTTGAAGCGGGCGTTCTGGGCGGCCGTGTAAACAGCTGCCGCACCGCTTCAGTGAGATCGACGCGCGTCTCAGCGGCCAGGGAGCGCCGGAGAACCGATGCCCGCGGCCCGCACGACCCGATACATGTCGGCGCGCTCCGCCATCCTTGCGACCAGCCACGCAAGATGACCGGCTGCATCCTGCGGCAGCAGGGTGCCCACGGTCTCGTAAAGCAGGCGCTGATATCCCAGATCATCCCGCGCCAATATATCGCCCAAATGGCGTATGGCTTCGCCGTGGGCGACCGGTACCTTGTCCTGCGCCTCGCTCCAGACCAGCGTCACCGCGGCCGTCATTTCCTGCGCGGCATAATAACCGCTGTCGAGACCCTCACCCAGCGATAGCGCAGCCAGCGCGCTGCGTATGTCGGGCAGATCCGGGTCATTGACCGCATCGATCAGCGGCAGGTTGAAGTCGTAATTGGCTAGCCAGGCGCGCATGGAAGGTCCCCGTTGAAGCTTGGTCATCATAAGAACATATTGGCAACATGAGATCAAGCGGTGTGGAGCCGTCAGGGACCGCGCGCGACACATGCTCGAGGGCCGGCGCAGGTGATCGAGCGCCAGCAGGCATGTTCAAGGTTGCAGCAAGGAGGGGTTTTGGCGGATGCCCGCGTCGCGGGCACCGGGGCTCTTGTCGGAGCTGCGCTCCGATCGGGCCCGGCTGCGCCGGTCCCGTCCCTTCGGGCTTCGATCCCCTTCCGGGAAAAGCAATGGCGAAGGGCCTGCCGGGGGAGGGTGGTGCGGTCGGTCGGCCCGTGCAGCGGGCATGGGAGGCCAGCCTGCCCGATACTCTCTGTTGGACGTGAAATCATAGATGCCCATTGCGATGGGGAGAATGGGCGGCTGCCTGGTGCCTTCGAGCGAGACCAGCGCCAGCCCCCAGAGAAAAGGAGGGTCTTTGAAGAGTGTCGCCGAAATGGGTTCGGAGAGACATTCGCAAAGGATATGCACATGAACATCGGTGAAATCAAGCAGCAGAACGGGCGTCTGATTGGCGCTATCGCCACGCGCAGCATCGACTTGCCCAAGGTAGGATTGCGAGCAGTTGCAAGTCAGAACGAGCGTGCCCCGATTTATGAAATCGTGACGTTCAATGGCAATCGTTGGGTCCAGATTGGCGCGCTGTGGGAACAGACCTCAAACGCCACGGGCGAGGCCTTTCTGCAGGGTTCAATTGACGATCCGAGCTTTCCCGAACCTCTCCCCCTCGCGCTCTTCGGGACGGACGAGGAAGGCTACCGCGTCGCCTGGCGGCGGCCGCAGCGCCGGGATGATTTCGGACCGGCCACGCGCGGCAGCCGGAGCGGGGACGCACCGTCGGGCGGCGGCTTCGGCGGGAGCACGGCGGGTGCCGATGGTGCTTTGATGGGCGCGGCCGGGGAGCTCAACGACGAAATCCCGTTCTGACGACAGACGCAGGCCGGGGGTGCTTCGCGCGCTCCCGGCCCTTGGTCCCTCAACTGCTTTTACAAGGACATGTCGTCATGACACAGCATCAACCCATCCGCAGGATCGACCGCTTTGCAGACCTGCCCACCCTCTATGCCGAGATCACCGCCACCCCCGAGTTCCAGGCCGCCTTTGGCGAACCGCTTGGCCTTTCCATCGTCGAATTTGGAGACGAGCCGGGCGAACATGAGATGCCCGAGCCGCTCGCGGCCCAGGCGGAATGCGGCGGCGTCATCGCTGCCATTTTCGACCTGTTTACGGGCACGAGGCTCGAGCCGCTCGCAGCCGAAATCGCCTGGGGCTTCGTCAACAGCTTCCATTTTACAGCCGGCAAACTCGAACGGCGCGAACAGGCGCTGGCCGACGAGGTGGGGGACATGGCCCGTCGTCAGGACCCCTCCGAAGTGTTCAACCGGGAGATGGAGGACAAGCAGCTTCTCTGCCAATCGACCACGGAACAGCGCGAGGCGATAGAGTGCATGCGCGACTATGCCGCCGAAATGTATCGGGCGCTGAGCGGTTGGCCCTGGTCGCCCGCGCGGGGCACGAAGGCGTCGTCCGCCTCAAGCGCAAGCCAGATCGCGGCGCTCGATTTCCTGCGTGCCCGGCAGATCGCTACCCGTGAGCGGCATGCGCCGCAAGGCCCGATCGTCGTGGTGTCGGGACCCGCCACCTGGCACGACTGGGCCAAGATCTGGGAGCGGCTCGATGAGATCAAGCGCCGCGTGCCGCACATGACGCTGGTGACGACCGGGCAGCGCAAGGGCGTTGACCAGATTGCTGCGGCATGGGCGGCGCGCAAGGGCAACGGCGTGCCGCTGGTGGCCTACGGCCTCTTCGGCGGCGGCCGTAAGGCACCCTTCACGCGTAATCGCAAACTCGCTGAGCTGCGCCCCGTCGAGGCGATCCTGTGCGAGGGGTCGGGACTGCAAGCGAACCTGTACCAGGTCCTGCGTGAGGCCGGCACGCCGATCCATGCCTTCCGTGTCAGCGATCAGGCGCCTGCGCAGCAGAAGCCAAAGCGCATGCCAGTTTGACGATCTGCCGGCAGCGTTTTCCTCTGGTCCAGGCCGCAAAACGGTCTGGACCGTGTCCAGCATGGAGGCCCACATGGCTATTCCAGACCATCATGTGAAGAATTTTCAGACTTTGATACGCGCCGCCGAAGATGGCAATCTCGCGCTGATGGAATGTCGCGACGCCGTCACCGGCGAAAAGCGTTTCGTGCTTTGTGGCGTCAGCCGGGATGGCAATGACTATGTCATGACGCCCTTCGGCCATCTTGCCGAGGGTAACCCGTTCGAAGCCTATGTGCCGCCAGACAGCCGGCCATTTGGCGCTCCCCATTGAGCGGGAAGTTTACCGCGCTCATGAGGTTTCTGGACCGGCTGCGCTGCGCGTTGCCGGTCTTTTTTATGGGCTGTGCAGGGCGAGGGTTCGCGCTTGAAAGGGTCAGCGACGGAGAGGGTGTGACAAGATCCCAGCGTCGCCGGGGGCATCGAGCCCCCGCCAACGCTTGCCTCTTCTTCTCTCAACGTGTCGGAAGTATGGCACGGGGTCACCGCCGGCCTCAAGGACGACGGGGCCCCACCATTTTTCCTGGCGGGTGACGCCGGCGCGCCATCGTGAGACCTGGTCGCGCCAGAAAAAATCGTGACCCCCATCGCCGCTGCGCGGTCGCGGCTGCGCCGCGCTCCTTGACCCCGTCGGCCGGAGCCCGTGCCGAAAAGAGAACCTCTTGAAGAGATTTTCAAAGGAGGTTTCGATGACTTATACAACTTCATCCACCAGCCACGACCGTTTTGCACAGGCCTTCACCGAGACAGTCAATCAATACCGTATCATCCCGGGCGAAGATCCGACCGACGCGCCGATGCCCGACCCGGTTGCAGTCGAGCATGCGACCGAAATGCTCGTGCGCACCATCTTCGATGTGCTGCAGGATAGCCGGCTCGAAAGCATCGCAGACCGGATCGCCTGGGGTGTCGTGCATAGCCTGTATAAGGTCACCGAACAGATAGAGGGACAGGCCGACAAGGCAGCGATGAGCGTCAAGGCGCTGATCCGCCAAGCCGATGGCAGCGAGGTCGGGACCCGGGAACTGGAGGAGGCGCAGCAACTCTGTCAGTCGCTGGACGAAACGCGTGATGCCCTGGCCTGCATGCGCGACCACGCCGCTGCCACCTATCTCGCCGAAACCGGGAAACCATGGGCGGCACCGCGGGCATCGCTCACATCTTCCAAGCGCACCGCATCGGTGGTGGCCGCGACGGACTTTCTGGCGGCACGACGGCAGCGCAAGATCGACGCGCACGCGCCGCAAGGGCCGGTCGTCATCTTCTCGGGCGGGCAGGTCTGGGAGGACCATCGGCTGCTCTACGACCGGCTGGATGCGATCCGTGCGCGCATGCCGGGCATGATCCTGGCGACGACCGCGCAGGACAAAGGGTGCGACGCCATTGCCGCTGCCTGGGCCGCGCGCAGCGGGTGCAAGCTCATCGCCTTCACCCTCAACCGCCGCCTTGGCAACCGGGCGGGATTTGCCCGTAACGAACAACTGCTCGGGTTACGGCCAGTGGAAGCCATCGTGTGTGAAGGGTCGGGCCTTCAGTCCCATCTGGCGCGCGAAGTCCGCAAGCAGGGCATCCCCGCGCATTTCTTCCGGCTGGCAGACCAGAATAGCGGACAAGAACCGAAGGGCGCTGTCTGACGAAGGCAAGGGACGGCGGGAGCATCATGCTCTCGTCGTCCCTTTTTTGTCTCGACCTATCAATATCGCCCCACTCGGGAACCCGGCAAGCCGGGTCCGTCGCGATGCGATGCGCAACCGGAAACAGGCGGTCGCGGCCAGCTGCGCGCGGTTACACCGTGCTCGCTGCAGGGACGCCTTTGGCGGTTGATTTTGATGAAGGCGGCTTCCTTTCGGAAGCCGGAGGCATCGCTTTCAGCGCTGCGAAGCTTGCCTCTCCACCAACCCTTATGGCTTCTGTCAGCAGGTCCTTGAAAATGCGCTCGCTCAAGGCCTCCACCGGGAGGTCTCGAACAATATCGGCATATTTGCCGCGCAAGGCGCGGCGGGCTGTTTCTACCTCTTGTGCGGCCCGGCGCTGACGCGCTTCGAGTTCGGCAAGGCGCTCGCGTTCTGAAAGTTTCGGCATGATCATTCCTGTCTTAAGGTGGTCTGCCCGCCGATCAGGATAATCCAACATCGCAGGTTTTCGTGCAAGACCATTTCAAAGAGAAGAACCCCTCCGGGGAGCCACGCCCGTGCCCGGTCGAGGCTGGCGCAGCGGCAGGCCGCTGCGAAGGAGCAGACGCACGGCGCGAGGCCGTTTGTAATGCACCCTACGCACGGGTGCTGCCGCGCATTATCGGTTGCAAAATCAAGAGGATAGCGTGGGAATACATGTATTCATTTCAGATGGCATTTTGTGGTCCGGGGACCACTAGCCCCGGTCAGACCGCCTCAGAACCTATAATTTGCTAGGAATGCGGGTCGTGGTCCATGTGACACCGCAGCCGCGTTTGTAAAAGACGGGATTTGTGGGTATAAGGGCAACGCTTTACGACATTTGACGGGGCTCCACTTGATGGAGTGGCCCTGTGGTCAAACTCAACTTCCGTATCGACGATGCGCTGCATACGCGCCTGGTGCGGCGCGCCAATGACGCTGACCTTACCCTTTCCCAATTCTCGAGATCTGTCTTGGCGCAGGCCGCCGATCCTGATCGTGGCTATATTTTCACGTCGAATGACGAAATCCTGGCGACCTGTCTCCAGATCTATTCGATCCTTGTAGTCGCAGTCGGTCGCCGCTCCCCCGAGGCAATCGAGCAAGGAATGGAGGAGGCGCGCATCCTCCTCGAACAGCGCGGACTGCTCGCGCCTCAGCCGGATGAAGGCGGCGGCTTTGCCACACATGATCCTCGTTCGCAGGGTGACCGGCGATGAGCATCTTTCGTAACGATACGCTGGGATCCTGGACCCGGGGCGGGCAGGCCATTGTCCACAATGTCCGCATGACCACCCAGGTCTTTTTTCAGACGATGACGGCCTGCCTGGTTCTGTGGATTATCGGCATTCTCTGGTATTGTCTTGAGACGCTCACCGATTATCAACGCTATGTGCTGGTGCAACTCGCGCTCGCCAGCTTCCGCCGTGACGCGACACGCGGCGGCAGCGATCCCGTACTATTCAAGGCTCCCGACGGTCATCAATATTGGACGAGCGCGGAAGGACTTTTGGCATCGGGAGTGGCCCGCAGAACCCTTGATGCCGGTGAAGCTGCGTTGATCACGGGCGTAGCGATTGGTGGAGTAGGCGCTCTGCTGGCCTTGTTCTGGGCTTGGTATTATTTCACGCGGACGGGACGAGGTCTCGGGTCCAACCAGTTTCTGCGAGGGGCAAGGTTCGGCACGACAGCGATGGTTCGCAGAGCCCTTCGCCGGCGGCGCAAGGGGAGCCTTACAGTTGGCGGCGTGACGTTGCCCCATGCGTTCGAGCCGGAACATGTCGTGCTTTGCGGCGCGCCCGGGACAGGCAAAACGAATATCATCACAACCATGCTCGCCGGCATTCGGCGAGACGGAAAGCGCGCAATCGTCTACGATACGGCGGGGGCGTTCGTTGAGAAGTTCTACCGTCCGGGTAAGGACATATTGCTCAACCCCCTCGACGAGCGGACCGACCATTGGTCCCCTTGGGTCGATGTCCCACGCGACTATCATTATGATCAAATCGCCCAGTCCACGATCCCCGACAAGGTCGGTGATCCCTTCTGGGCACGCGCGGCACGAGGCACGCTCGTGGGGGTCCTGCGCAAGCTTGCTCGGCAGAAGCATACGCTCGTCTCGATCCTGCTCGACCGACTGCTTCGCTCAGGCCTGAAGGATCTGGTGGCGTTTGCCGAGGGGACTGAAGCGGCCGCATTCATCAGCATGGAGGGGGACCGGACCTCGGCCGGCATTCAGGCCGAGCTGGCGTCGGTGATGCGTAGCTTTTCCTATCTGGACGACACCACGAACGGCTTTTCCATCCGAAGCTGGGTTGAAAATGAAGACGATGACAGCTGGTTGTTCATTACCGTCAAGGCCGACCAGTTGCCGTCACTACGCCCCCTCATCACGGTGTGGATCGACATCGCGATCGGCGCGATCATGAGCATGGCGCCCGACCCCGACCGACGGCTTTATTGCATCATCGATGAATTGCCCACGCTGCAGCGGCTGCCTTCGCTCAGCGATTTTCTGGCCCGCGCCCGCAAATATGGCGGATGCGGCATTCTGGGTTTCCAGTCGTACCCGCAGCTAGAGGCGACATACGGCATCCAGGATGCGGCGGCCATCACCGGCTATTGCTCGACCTGGATTGCCCTGCGCGCGAACGATACCCCGACAGCTAAACATGTTTCGGAGAATCTGGGCCAGGTCGAGCAGATCGAAGCCAATGAGGGCATGTCTTATGGTGTAAACGACATGCGCGACGGGGTGAACCTCTCACGCATGCAAGTCACGCGGCCGCTCGTCATGCACACGGAGGTCACGAACCTCCCAAACCTGTCCGGATTTCTGCGGTTCGGTCGCGACCTTCCGGTGGTCCGGTTCAAGGATAGCTATAATTCGCTCCCCACGATTGTGCCCGCCTTTATCGAGCGAACAACCCAACCCGTACGCCTTCCACTGGCCGACGAGATCATCGAAGCAAACCGGAGCGCGACAAGGGATGGAGAACGCAAGCCACAGCGTCGGAAGTCCTCTCGGACAACGGGAAAGTCTGCCAACAAGGATGGGCCAGGTCAGAGATCAGGACCGAATATCTCGGCTACTCGTTCGCCCGAACTGCCGCTTGCCCGGCAGGGCCGACAATCCCAAGGATCCGAAGGCAAGAAGGTTAGAGTAACCCCGCCAGCGACACTGGGGCCTCGCGCGGGTTCCAGAACCGTGCCCCTTCTGCGTCATGGTCGAACGAACGATAAGCCAGGAAAGGCTGACCCGGCATGATCCATCCGCGACGCCTTTCCGGCTCGCCCGGTAACATCGCCCGCTATTATGCGATCGGCGATTATTATTCGAAAGGGAGCGACGAGCACAGTGAATGGGGCGGCCAGATTGCCTCTGAACTGGGTCTGCAGGGTAGGGTCGATCCGGACGTCTTCCGCGAATTGCTTTCAGGTAAAGTTGCTGGACAAGAGCTTGGCCGACACCGCTCCGATGGAACGCTCGAGCACCACCCCGGCTGGGATTTTGCTGTCAATGCACCTAAGTCCGTTTCGATTCTGGCGCTCGTTGCGCAGGATGGCCGGGTCATCGACGCGCATGAGAAGGCCGTGGGTCAAGCACTCTCCTGGATAGAGGAGCATGCGGCTTTTCGCCGTCGCGATAGCGGAAAGATCGTCCATGAGACGACGGCGCGACTAATCTTTGCACGCTTCACGGAATATGCGAGCCGAGAACTCGACCCACATCTCCATACCCATGTTGTCATCATGAACATCACCAATAGGGCAGCTGGTGCGCCAATGACCAGCGTCGAGAGCAGGGCTATGTTCGCCGAGCAGATGGTCGGCGGACAAATATACCGAAATGCTCTGGCCATTTCCCTTCGGGAACTCGGCTACGAGATCGAGACGGATCCAAAAAAAGGGCTGTTCGAAATACGAGGCGTACCGGCCGATCTTGTGAAGGCTATGTCCCAGCGTGCCGAGCAGATCAACGCCCATGCTGCCGAACATGGACATAGCGGCCAGGCGGCCCGGGTCGCATCCTTCTATCAGACGCGCGGCCCCAAAGAGAAGGTTGGGATGGCCGACCTGCAGGAGGATTGGAAGGAGAGGGCAGGAGGCCTTCTTCCGCAATTGCACGATCTGCAAGATCGTGCCGAGCGGTCAGAAATAGGGCAGATTGTCGTTGATCCTATGACCGCTCGCCGGGCAGCGCTTTTCGGGATCAGGCACTCGGAGGATCGGGAGGCGGTCAATAATCAGGGTCATTTGCTCCGTGTTGGCCTTGCGGCTCATGTCGGTGAAGTCACGCTATCGGACCTGCGTCCCCTTATCGTCGAACATGAAGCGCGCTCAAAGCTGCTGGTAACGCGAGAGCAGACGGGCGACGGGCTTCTCGCGAGGGGCAGGACCAGTCGCAAGACGGCGCGGCTGGAGCTTGCCCTAGCCCGGCATCTGGCGCTTGCCATGGATGATGCCCCGCGCCTCGCGTCAAGCGACCGACTACTGGCGGCACTCGAAACCTCGGGGCTAACCCCCGCTCAGGAGCAGGCCTTGGCTCAACTTGCGGGCTCGCGCGATCGGCTAATCGGCGTTCACGGCGTTGCCGGAGCTGGCAAATCGACCCTCGTTCGAGCGATGGCCGAAGCCGTTGATCCTGACATTCGGATACTTGCCCTAGCGCCCACATCCTCCGCTGCGGCAAATCTGGGAGACATGGCGGGAATAGAGTCGCGCACCGTAGCGAGCCTCATCGCCGGCGGTGGACACGGTATCGATAGTCGCGATGTGCTCGTCATAGATGAAGCCGGCCAACTTGGGAATCGGCAAGCGCTTCGCCTTCTAGAAATCAGCCGCGACACCGGCGTAAGGCTCCTTCTGCTTGGTGACAATCGTCAGACCGGCGCGATCGAACAGGGCAAGGCGTTCTGGTTATTGCAGCGGCTAGGACTTCCGAAAGCAGAACTCACCGAGTCGATGCGGCAGCAAACGCGTCTCATGCGGCATGCGGTCGCGCTGGCCCGAGAGGGAGACTATGCCGGGTCAATCGACAGCCTCGACAAGGTCGTGAGCGGCAGCGGTCCAGATGGCTTGGCGCGCGATCTCGTATCTGAATGGACGCGGCTCAAACGTGAAAACCGGGATAATACGAACATTCTGGTTCTCGACAATGCCAGCAGGATCATCGTGAACGATCAGATCCGTTCTACCCTTCGGAGGGAGGGCGTGATCGCCGCTCAGGATATGACGCTGCAGGTTCTAACGCCTTCGCCTTTGTCTTCTGAGGAACGACGCATGGCTCGCTTCTATTCCAGAGGCCAGGTCGTCATGTTTAGCCGCGATGAAGCGCGCCAGGGTATCGCACGGAAGGCCGAGTATCGCGTCGCTGGGCTCGGCCGGGAAGAGAATGGCAGACAGGTCGTTCGTCTTGTGGACGAGCTTGGCCACACGATACGATGGGATCCGCGACTGACGCGTGCCGCTCAGATCAACGTCTTTAACGCCGAGGAGCGAGGCGTCGCGGTCGGCGATCGAATTCAGTGGCGCCTGGCGACCAAGGACCTTGGGCGTAAGAATGCGGAGCGCGGGACAGTCATTCAGCTCGATGGTCCGATCGCGAGCATCAGGTGGGATCGGGCCAAGGACGTCCAATCCGTCGATTTGACCCGCTTCAAGACTTGGGATCATGGCTATGCCGAGACCGTATATTCTTCGCAATCCAAAACCTACGCCCGCGCCTATATACTGGCCCCAGTAAACTCGCCGCTCGTCAACGGCCAGAATTATTACACCGCCATCACCCGCGCGCGGTTCGGCGTGAAACTTTGGACGGAGGACCCGGAGAGGCTCGCCGACAGGCTCGTCCGCCGAACGGGCGAAAAAAGATCGGCGCTCGAAGGGCTGGGTCGGCTTGACCTTAGCCATGCAGAGGCGATTCGCACCCGTCATGGCGATCGCCTCCGGGTCGCCCGGGCCAAGACTGACGCGGAACGCCGGGACGCGACATTAGAACCGCAGATGCCTATTCGTCGCGGCAGTATCGCTGACGTGGCCCGTTCGGCAACTGATGCGCTGACAGCACTTGTGCAGCGGGTGCTGGCCAAGGAGCGGTCTGGTGAAAAGGACCAACCCACGCAGCAGCCCGATCGCGCCAGAGACGACAAGCCTTATCGCGGACACTCGCGTTGAGTGCGAAACGTTCTGGTCTTGCCTCTTTGGTGGCGCTGGGCGTTATTAGCGCCCTGAGTAGAAGGTCGTTCGTCGTCCGTCGGATCGTCATGCCAGTGGTCCTGATCGTTGCCGTGACGAACCCGGCGTGGTCGAAGAGCCACGATGTTGTGCCGAAGTCGAATAATCATGACGCCATAATCGCAGCGTGTGTTGAGAAAGCATCATCCGGACGGATCTGGCTGCAGCAGACGCTTATGGCCTTGCGAAGGCAGGAAGGTGGTTGGATCGGCGCGGAAGTACGCAATGAGAACGGCACGCATGATCTTGGACCGATGCAGGTAAACAGTTGGTGGGTGCCTCGGATTGCTCGTTTGATCGCGCGCAACGAGAGCGAAGTGAGGACATGGTTGCGGGATGATGCATGCTTCAATGTGAATGTAGCTCGCTGGATATTTCTCTCAGCGCTTCGTGATACCGGTGATTTCTGGAAAGCAGTTGGCATCTATCACAGCCCGACGCGCTGGCGGCAAATTCGATACGCACGAAGCATCTCGGCGCTAATGGGTAATCGCTAGGTGGTTAGTCCCGGCATTGATCGTTCAATTAAGAGGAATTTGTAAATTCATTAAATTACCTGGCATTTACAGGTATATTATACACGCGGAGCATTCCAAATGACGATTTTAGGACGACTGCTTGAAAGGGGCATAGCGGAGTTCGACTTTCATTGTTCCGGTAATGTGCGATTTCCAACTATATTTATTAACGTCCAGAAAGAGCATTGATAGAAGACGTGATAATTGCAGTTATCATATATGCGGAATTGACGCCGTTCTATAAGGTGCGGTACAGCCAGCGCCGATGAATGACGCAGCGCACCTCGACGACAACGCCCGGATTGCGGGGGAAACGGAGCCAGCGCCACCAGCGGCTGCCGACGATCTCTCGTGGGCAGTTGTACAAATGCGCGCGGGCGCGCGTATCGTCGTCAACGAAGGCCTGCTCGCCGCCTATCAGGCCGCTTCGTCACCGCACAGCATCCGTGCGCTCAAATCCGACCTCGAGGCGTTCGACCGCTGGTGCCGACGCCACAGCCGCATCGCGCTGCCGGCAACGCCCGAGACGGTGGCGGACTATCTCGACGCGCGGGCAGGGCAGGGGGGCAAGCCGGCCTCGCTCGGCCGTTACAAGGCGTCGATCGCCAAGATCCACCAGCTGCTCGAGCTGAAGGATCCGACCCCGGCGTCGCTGGTGAAGCTGCGCCTGCAGGCGATCCGTCGGCGGCTCGGCACGGCGCAGACCCAGGCGCGGCCGCTGCGGTTCAAGGGACAGGTAGCCAACGTCGAGCGCGACGAGCCGCGCGGGCTGAATGTGCGGGCGTTACTCGAAAGCTGCGCGGAGGATCTGCCGGGCCTGCGTGATCGCGCTCTGCTCTCTGCCGGCTATGACACCGGGCTACGTGCCTCGGAGCTGGTTGCGATCGAGGTCGAGCACATTATCGAGGCGATCGATCCCGACGCGCGTTTGCTCAGCATCCCGCGCAGCAAGGGCGACCAGGAAGGGGAGGGGGCCACGGCCTACCTCAGTCCGCGGACGGTGCGGGCGATCGCGGCCTGGGTGGAGGCGGCCGGGATCGAGGCGGGGCCGGTGTTTCGGCGTGTGAACGTGCGGCGCTATAAAGCGCGAGCGGCTGTGCGTGGTCGGCGGATCGACAGCATCTCCGGGCGGGAGGCGTGGGATTTGCGCAAGACGCTGTCGAAACGGGCTGTGCCGGCGCGAGTGGAGTATGATGTGGGGGAGGGGGCTCTCCACCCCGCGTCGGTCGGGCCGATCTACCGATCGATGATCCAGCGGGCATTCGATGCTGCCGCGCTCACCGATTTGACGACGGATGATCTGGCGCGCCTGCTCAAAGGCGTTAGCGCGCATTCCACACGCGTGGGGCTCAATCAGGACCTGTTCGCGAGTGGCGAGGATCTTGCCGGCATCATGGACGCGCTGCGGTGGAAATCGCCTAGAATGCCGCTTGCCTATAATCGTAATCTTGCAGCGGAGCACGGGGCTGCTGGACGGCTCATGGCGAAGATTGGCTAGGTCTGGTCGTTTGTCTCAAGTATTCGGCCATACCCGCGCCAGACACGCGAGCTTGTCGGCCGCGGGGCTCAGCGGCGTTTTCAATCGGGTGTCAGCGCGAAGCCCCGAAGTTGGAGACTGGCCAACGTCGTGAGCGCGGAATCATTGATCGCCGCGCCGGATGTCACCTGATCCGGCCTTATCTTGTTGCCGACCATGGCTTGGCTGCACACACGGACCGACACACCGGCATTCTGGAGGTCCACAATAAGCGCGACGTTCGGATTGGCAGCCACGTTCATGCGCGCCGCATATGGCGCGCCACGCAGGACGAGCGGGGTTGCGAGGCCATGGATGATTACGACGATGTCGCCAGCGGCCGGGCGCACCTTTTCAGCGCCCAGCAGGTTCACGAAGCGTGCAACTTTCTCAAGGCTCAGGTTAATTGGTCGGGAGAGCTGGCGGCCCTGATGATATTGAACAAGACCCGATAGCGGAGTGTGGGATCGGGACGCTCGGCATCGCTGGGCACGGCCACTATACAGCCGAACTGCGGGATAACGGGTTAGATGCGATCTGTTGGTGCGGCCAGCGATGTCCCGCCCGTCAGCGTCGTGGCCGCGAGTAAAGCATGGTAAAAAGCTCTTTTCAACAATGTTGCTCTCCTCTTGAGCAACAGAGGCTGCATGAGCGCTGTGAAAACTAGGCGACACTGAACTGGCCCATCATCCCGTTATCCTCATGTTCAAGGATATGGCAGTGGTACATGAAGGGAGCGCTTTTGGCCGGATGATCGAAACGGATGAGAAGCTCTACGGGCTCCTTCACAAGCACAGTGTCGCGCGGCCCCTGATCAAGAACATCGGGCTTACCGCCGTCCCGACTAAGAACATCGAAGTGGACGCCGTGAATGTGAACCGGGTGGCGCATCAGTTCACCAGACACCTCCCATATCTCGGTGGAGCCAAGCTTCACGGTCTCATCGATGCGATTCATATCGAATGGTTTGCCGTTGATCGTTAGGCCTCCACCTCCGCCGCCTGACCCCATCATGCCGCCCATACCCATGTTCAGGACGAGGCGGCGGCGGCGCACCGCCTTGCCAGCGTCGGGCCGGGCTCGTGATGCCAGAAGGGTTGGCACCGCCCCGCTGGCACGAGCCTGTCCCAAGGGTCGTGGCTCAAACCGCAGCACGGTCGCGGGCGCGTCAGCATTAGCCCTGCCGGCGCTACGCCCCATCATACCCATCCCGCCCATCATCGAGCTGTTGGTGTCTGCCGCCGTCACAAGCGAAGCGGGTCTGCCGTCAGTAAAGTCGACGAGAAGCTCAGCACGCTGTCCCGGGGCCAGGGTTATGGCTTCAAGCGCCACTGCCCGTTCGAGCAGCCCCCCTTCGGTGCCGATCCAATGAAAGCTTCGTTGGTCACTGAACGAAAGTTCGTAGATCCGAGCGTTCGATGCGTTGACGAGCCGCAGGCGGACCAACCGGTTTGGGACCGCAGCCAAAGGGTTCACCGCGCCGTTCACCAGGATCGTGTCGCCGCGCCGCCCCTGCATTGCGACCATCATGCCACCCGGCATGACAAGGCGACCGCTTTCAAACTGGCGATCCTGGATGAGCAGCGGCAGATCATCCACGCCATATTCCGAGGGCAAGCCCAGACCCTGTTCTTCGTCGTCGGTTACCAGCAATGCCCCGGCCAAGCCTGAATAGACCTGCTCGGCCGTCAACCCATGGACGTGCGAGTGATAAAGGAGCGTCGCTGCTGGCTGCCGGATCGGGAGCGTAGGTCGCCAGGTCGCTTCTGGTGCGATGATCTGGTGAGGGCCTCCGTCCAGTTCTCCGGGAATCAGAAGCCCGTGCCAATGCACAGTCGTGTTCACCTTCAGTCCGTTGGTCACCGCAGCCGCCACGTCGTCGCCGCGACGCACCCTGATCGTCGGTCCGAGATAGCTGCCATTGTACCCGAGCGTGTCGCTCGGACGGCCGGGATAAAAGGAGGTCGTGCCCGACTGGACGCGTAGCGCGAACGAGCGATTGGACCGCGCGTCCAACAGCGGTGGCATCGGCAGCAGGTTTTGCCCGCCGTCGCCGAGAGCTGAAGTGGAGCGCGAACACGCGGCGGTGGCAAACAACGCGGCTCCGCCAGCCAAAAGCGAACGTCGATCGAGCATCAAACCTGATCCAACGCGCGGGGCAGCTCGGCTGCGTCATTAGTTTTGGCACAATAGTAGCTCACGGCGGCTCCTAAACTTGATTCAACACCTATCCATCATATATGTTGCATATAAGATTCTTGGAGGGCCGGTGTCACTTTTTCTCGCAATGTCTCCGGAGCTTCTGGAGAAAAAGGCCGGCGAAGCGGAGGCGTTTCTCCGTTCGCTGGCGAGTCGGCACCGGCTGATGATCCTGTGCAGCCTGCTCGGGGGGGAGTTGTCGGTTACCGAACTGGGCGAACGCCTCGGACTGACGCAGTCCAATCTGTCCCGCCATCTGGCCACGCTGCGCGACGAGGGACTGGTAGGAACTCGGCGCGCGAGAACCACTATCTACTACCGGATCACGTCGGAGCGCGTGCTGCCGATCCTTACTGAGCTCTACAAGCTGTTCTGCGCCGATGGCGACGTCGAGGAAGGTGCATCCTGACGATGGAGGGTTTTACCCCATTTTCGGCCATCCTGGGCGGTGCGCTTATCGGCTTCTCGGCCTCGCTCCTGTGGATCGCCAATGGGCGCATCGCCGGCATCAGCGGCATCGTCGGCGGCGTGCTTGCGCCCGTTCACGGCGATGTGGCGTGGCGCGGGATGTTTCTGGTCGGCCTGATCGCTGCGCCCTTGCTCTACCGCGCGGCAGGGGGCGTGCTCCCAAACCTCGCCACGCCGGCGCCCCTCATCGCCGTGATCGCAGCCGGCCTCCTGGTCGGGTTTGGGACACGGCTCGGAAGTGGCTGCACCAGCGGCCACGGCGTCTGCGGGATCGCCAGGCTTTCGCCCCGGTCGCTTGCTGCGACCGCTATCTTCCTCATCACGGCGGCGGTGACTGTGTACGTCGCCCGACACATCATTGGGCTATGAGAAAATGAAGAAGCTGCTCGTTGCACTGGCCTCAGGGTTCATTTTCGGCTTGGGTCTGATCGTCTCGGCCATGGTCAGTCCAGGCAAGGTTCTGGCGTTCCTTGATGTCACCGCACCGGCCTGGGACCCAAGCCTGGCCCTGGTCCTGGTATCAGCGGTCATCGTTTCAGCGTTGGGATTTGCGCTCGGCCGAAGGCGCGAGGCCCCGCTTTTCGCCGCTACGTTTAACGGTCCATCGAACCGCTCCCTGGACGGGAAGCTCCTCTCAGGCGCGGCTCTGTTTGGCATTGGATGGGGTCTCGTCGGATACTGCCCTGGCCCTGCCCTGGTAGCGTTGAGCCTTGGGGCACCGGCGGCGCTGGTGTTCGTCATCGCAATGCTCGTCGGCATGGGCCTCTTCGCTCTCCTCCAGCGCCACCAGGCGGCCGCGGTGGGAGCTAAGCCATGACGCCGGTCGATCTCCTCACCCTCCTATCCGGTGTGATCGTTGGCTTCACCTTGGGCGTGATCGGCGGCGGCGGCTCGATCCTTGCCCTGCCATTATTGCTGTACGTCGTCGGCATGAAGGACCCGCACGTGGCGATCGGCACGAGCGCGCTGGCGGTCGCCGCCAACGCCTTCGCCAACCTGGTCCAGCACGCCCGGGCGGGAACCGTGAAGTGGCCCTGCGCCTTGGTTTTCGGGGTATCGGGTGTCGCCGGAGCCCTGATTGGCTCGACCCTGGGCAAGATGGTGGCCGGTCAGCACCTGCTGGTGCTATTCGCGGGCGTCATGATCGTGGTCGGACTTTCCATGCTGCGCGGCAAGTCTGGCGGCGGGGACCCGGACGTGCGGATCACGCGGCCGATCGCTGTCCGGCTCGTCGTGATCGGGCTTCTCGCCGGCCTGCTGTCAGGATTCTTCGGCATCGGCGGGGGTTTTCTGATCGTTCCCGGCATCATGCTCGGCAGCGGCATGCCTATCCTCAACGCGGTCGGTTCGTCGCTGTTTTCCGTGGGGGCGTTCGGCTCGGCGACAGCCTTCAACTACGCCCTGTCAGGGCTCGTGGACTGGCGCGTGGCCGGCTTCTTCATCGCAGGCGGGGTCGGTGGCGGCATCGCCGGCATGAAAATAGCCATCCGGCTCGCCGACCATAAGGGCCTGCTCACCCGCATGTTCGCTTTCGTCCTGTTGGCCGTGGCCACCTACATGCTGTTCCGCAGCCTGGGCGGGATCGGCACCTAACCACCTTTGGAGACCG
Organism: bacterium; assembly: GCA_030824575.1. Taxonomy (GTDB): domain Bacteria; phylum Pseudomonadota; class Alphaproteobacteria; order Sphingomonadales; family Sphingomonadaceae; genus Sphingobium. Next base: position 44,685 of record JAVBXL010000156.1, read on the forward strand.
ATCATGATTTTCCGTCAATTGTTCGAGCCGGAGTCCTCGACCTACACCTATCTCCTTGGCTGTCCTGAGACGCGCAAGGCCGTCCTGATCGATCCCGTCCTCGAGTCGATCGAACGCGACCTTGCCGCGCTTCAGGAGCTCCACCTTGAACTGGCCTATACGCTAGAGACGCATGTCCATGCGGACCACGTCACATCGGCCTGCTATCTGCGAAGCCTGACCGGCTCCAAAATCGCTTATCCCGCGATGGACGGCCTTCCTTGTGCTGACGTAGGGGTCGCTGAGGACCAGCCCCTGACTGTCGGCGCGCTCACGCTTCAACCGCTGTTTACGCCGGGGCATACCGACGCCCATCATACTTACCTGGTTGATCAGCCCGGTGTCCTCCGCGCTTTTACCGGCGACGCATTGCTGATTGACGGCTGTGGCCGCACCGACTTCCAGAACGGCGACGCCGCCACGCTCTATCAATCGGTCACGCAAAAGATTTTCACCCTGCCGGGGGACGGACAGATCTTCCCCGCTCACGATTACAATCATCGTCGCATCACGACGGTGGCTCAGGAGCGCGAGCGGAACCCTCGCCTCGCGGGCAAGACCGTCCAGGAGTTTGTGGCGATCATGGACGCTCTCGATCTGCCTTACCCCAAGAAGATCGACATCGCCGTGCCCGCGAACAAGCTTTGCGGTGATTGCCCGACAGATCTGCCCGAGCGGCTACGCCAGATTGGCGGCAAGTCCGAACAGGGTTGAGAGCCCATGCACAGGAGAAGATTTATGCCGCGACGTACCTCGAAACAACTGGTTTCTGAAGCCAATGCCCTTGTCGAAAGTCTCCCGCCTGAAGAAGCAGCCCGGCTCGTCGGCAATTCCGATATTCAGTTTGTTGACATTCGCGAGCCAGCGGAAGTCGCGAAATCGGGTCTGGTCGCTGGCGCGGTGAACGTCCCGCGTGGCCTGCTCGAATTCCAGATCGATCCGGAAAGTCCTACTCACAATGCCAAGCTCGCGGCAGGATCGCGGCTGGTGCTCTATTGTGGGTCCGGCGCCCGCTCAGCCCTTGCCGCAAAATCGCTCAAGGAAATGGGCGTTGAGAACGTCGTCCACGTGCCAGGCGGGTTTTCGGCGCTCAAGGAGGTGGGCGCCTTGATCGCATCGGAATAAGTTCATGGTGCCGTTATTCCTAGCTGTCACGGTGCTGATGTGACCTAACCTAGCTTTTTTGAACCTGCAAAAGATTTGGCCTGCCGCTGGTTCTTTAATTGGTTTCGATCGAGAGAGGGGGTAGCGACCAGCCGCAACTCTGAACATCCCTGGAACACCGAAAGCTGGTCGCGATGCACCATATTCAGTTTGCCGGTCTGGGCCTCCACCCGGTCGCGCTTTCCCTAGGCCCGCTCGATCTGCGCTGGTATTCACTCGCCTACATCGCGGGCATCGTCGCGGGCTGGTGGTATCTGCTTCGGCTGCTGGCCCAACCCGCGGCTCCAATGATCAGCGCGCAAGCTGATGATCTCGTGTTCTACGCGACCCTGGGTGTCATCCTGGGGGGTCGGCTCGGTTATGTGATCTTTTATGGACCCGAAATGATCCTCCATCCCCTGCAGATTTTGAAGCTGTGGGATGGCGGCATGTCATTTCACGGGGGCGCTGCCGGTGTATCGCTCGCGCTGATCCTCTTCGCGCGTCGGCACGGCTTAGATTGGTTGCGTGTCCACGATTACGTCGCCTGCACGGTGCCGATCGGCCTGTTTTTCGGCCGCCTCGCCAACTTCGTGAACGGTGAGCTGTGGGGAAAGCCATCCGATCTGCCGTGGGCGATCGTGTTCCCGGGAAGCCATGACGGCCTCGCCCGGCATCCAAGCCAACTCTATGAGGCCGGACTTGAAGGGTTGGCACTGTTTGCCGTGCTCGCCTGCTTGTTCTGGTTCACCAATGCCCGCCGAAGGCCCGGTATGCTAGTCGGGGTGTTCCTCATCGGCTATGGCCTGGCCCGGTTCACGGTAGAGTTTTTCCGCGAGCCTGATGCCCAGCTCGTCGGTTTCGCGGCGCGAACCGGCCTCCACATGGGTCAGTGGCTCACCTTGCCGATGTTCGTCGGCGGATTTTACCTGATTGCCACGTCCGCGGGCCGCACGCGTCGCTTGGATACAGCGACCACCGTCTCGCAAATATGACCGGCCCTCGTCGCATCATCGTTCCGCAAATCATCACTCGCAGGCGCGCCCGCCTACTAGTGCGCGACTGTCGGGGGTGGCTGCGCGCCAGCGAAGCATCGTTCATCGTGCTGGCGATCGGCATTGGCGGGGCTTCAGGCCTGCTGAGCGTGGCGCTGGGCGCGCTCGCGCGCACTTTGCAGCACTTGTTATTCGCGCTACCCCCGAACATGCGATTAAGCGGCGTCGCGGCTCTCGGACTGCCGAGCCTAATCGTTCTGCCGCTAGGTGGTCTTGTCTTCACAGCGTTCGGATACGCGACCCGTGCCCGCAAGCGCCGCCTGGTGGACGCGGTCGAGGCTAATGCCCTGCACGGCGGGCGCATGTCGCTCCCGGATAGCCTTGTCATCTCAGGGCAAACGGTTCTCTCGAACGGCTTTGGAGCGTCGGTCGGCCTCGAAGCCGCCTATGCGCAAATGGGCGGGGCCGTAGCATCGGTGCTCGGCGGTTGGTTGAAGCTGCGTCGTGCCGATCAACGAACGCTGGTCGGGGCCGGGACGGGCGCGGCTATCGCCGCCGCGTTCGGCGCTCCTCTAGCCGGGGCGTTCTACGCATTCGAGATCGTTATCGGGGCTTACACGCCGTCGGCGATTGCACCCGTGGCCGCTGCAGCTCTGGCCGGTGCGCTAGTCGCGCAAACTTTCGGGCAGCAACCCTATCTGATCGACGCTGCCTCAAGCGTCTCAGTCGAGACGCACCATTACCTGATCTACGCAGGGCTGGGCGCTATCTGTGCGCTGCTTGGGATTTTACTGATGCGCGCCGTGGCGCTGGTCGAGCGTGGAACGCGACGAACGGGGATGCCGGAATGGGCGCGCCCCGCGCTAGGCGGCCTGTTGTTGATCCCGATCGCGATAGTGTCGCCACAGTCGCTCTCGGCCGGGCACGATGCGCTTCACGCTGATCTGGCGATCGGCGCCTCGCTTGGTTTCATCCTGATCGTGCTGTTCGCCAAGAGCGCCGCGTCGATCGTATCGCTCGGATTTGGATTTCGGGGCGGCCTGTTCTTTGCGTCGCTGTTCCTCGGAACGTTGATCGGTCACCTCTTCGCCGAAATTCTGACATTGATGGTCGGACATCCCGTGGTTGATCCGCGCAATGCCGCGCTAGTCGGGATGGCGGCGTTCGCCGTCGCGGTCGTGGGCGGGCCGATGACGATGGCAATGCTTGTCCTGCAAGCGACGCATGATTTTTCTCTGACGGGGGCCGTCATTGCTGCGTCATTGGTGTCCTCAACCATCGTGCGCGAGCTGTTCGGCTATTCGTTTTCGACGTGGCGACTTCATCTGCGCGGCGAAACTATCAAGAGCGCGCGCGACGTGGGATGGGTGAAGACCCTTACCGCGGGGCGGATGATGCGAAAGGAAACCAAGCCAACGCCCGCCTCCATGTCGATCGCGGAGTTTCGGCGTACCTTCCCGCTCGGATCGACCAGCAGGGTTGTCTTGGCCAACGCGCAAGATGTCTATGCCGGTATCGTAGTCGTACCGGCCGCCTATGCGGAAGGGCTCGATCCGAACGCCAGCGTCGCCACACTCGCCTCAGGGCACGACGTGGCGCTGACGCCGGATATGGACATAGCCGCAGTGATGACGAATTTCGATGAAGCACGCACCGATGAACTTGCCGTGTTGTCGGCCGATCGTCATGTGCTCGGCCTCGTCTCGGAAACCTATGTCCGGCGGCGCTATACTGAAGAGTTGGAAAAGGCACAGCGCGAGCTTTTCGGCGAGCGCTGAACTCCACGAGCGCCGCCCGAGCCCGTTACCAAAGGTTGTCATGCAGGCATATATAGGGTAGGGGGGTATGATATGGCTCACTTGTCCGAAACGAATGCTGATCTGGTGGCGCGCGTGCGCCGAATTGCGGGACAGGTCGGGGCGGTCGAGCGCGCACTACAATCGGATTCCTCCTGTTCCGACGTGCTGCACCTGGTCGCGGCGGTGCGTGGTGCGGTGAATGGCCTCATGTACGAAATCATTGCCGAGCATCTGGAAGCGCATGTGTCCCGCGCAGGGCTCGATGACGCCGAGCGGGCGGCCGGCGCCAAAGAATTGCTGGCGGTGATCCGCCGCTACTCCAAATAGGACTTCCTCATGGCGACATTGCCCGAAATCGAAGCCGTTGCGCACGATCATGTATTCCTGGGTGCGGCGCACGACGACAACGCGCGCCGCACCTTGTGGGTCGTGGCGCTCACCGCCGGGATGATGGTGGTCGAAATTGTCGCCGGATACCTGACCGGCTCAATGGCGCTGCTCGCCGATGGCTTTCACATGGCGACGCACGCGGGCGCGCTCGGGGTTGCCGCGGCTGCCTATGCCTATGCCAAGCGCCATGCCTCCAACCGGGCCTACAGCTTCGGCACGGGCAAGGTCGGCGATCTGGCCGGGTTCGCGTCGGCGATGGTGTTGGGGCTGATAGCGCTCGGGATCGGCGTCGAGTCCATCCTTCGTCTGTTTCAGCCGATCACGGTAGCATTCGGGGAGGCGACGATCATCGCGGTGGTCGGCCTGGGAGTGAATATCGCCAGTGCCTTCCTGCTTTCGGGCGGGCACCATCACGGGCACGATCATCATGGGCACGACCACGGCCATGCTCACGACAAGCATGGCGGCGACAACAACATGCGCTCGGCTTATATTCACGTCCTCGCCGACGCGCTCACCTCTGTCCTCGCCATCGCCGCGCTGCTGGCGGGTCGTTATCTCGGGTGGGTCTGGATGGACCCAGTGATGGGGATTGTCGGCGCGGTCGTGATCGCGCGATGGTCATGGTCGCTGATGCGCGACACGGCCTCTGTGTTGCTCGATGCGACCGATCATCATGTCGAGGATGAAGTGCGCGAGCTGGTCGAAACGCCCGGCGACGCGCGCATCACCGACCTTCATGTCTGGCGTGTCGGTCCCGAAGCGCACGCTGCGATCGTCAGCGTCGTGGCTGGGCGGGGCGTCACCGGCGACGAGATCCGCGCCCGGCTCGCGCCCGTCCACGAACTCGCGCACCTCACGGTCGAGTGTCGCTAGAACCGCGCGGAACCCAACGAAAGGAAGACGCCGTGTTGGACTCAACGAAGCGGGAACTAGTGAGCAAGGTGCCCGCTGTGACGCTGGGCTTCTGGCTCATCAAGATCCTCGCGACCACGCTCGGCGAAACGGGCGGCGATACCGTCTCGATGACGATGAACCTCGGCTATCTGGTCGGCACCGCGATCTTCCTGACGGTGCTGGTCGCCCTGGTGTGGTGGCAAGTGGCGGTGCCGCGCTTTCACCCGTTCCTCTATTGGGCGACGATCATCGCCTCGACGACGGCGGGAACGACGATGGCGGACTTCGCCACCCGCTCGCTCGGTATCGGCTATACCGGAGGATCGGCACTGCTGCTCGGCTGCGTGCTGGCCTCGCTGATCGTCTGGTATCGGACACTCGGATCGATTTCGGTCGATACCGTGCGCGAGCCGAGGGCTGAGTTGTTCTACTGGATCACAATTACATTCTCGCAAACATTGGGCACTGCGCTCGGCGACTGGACGGCCGATACCGGCAACCTCGGCTATATCGGCGCCGCGATCATATTCGCGGGGCTGCTCGCCGTACTGGGGCTGCTATTTTACACGACAAACGCTAGTCGGGTGCTGCTGTTCTGGGCGGCGTTCATTATGACGCGCCCCCTCGGGGCTGCAGTCGGCGATTTCCTTGACAAACCGCTGGATCACGGCGGGTTGTCATTTAGCCGGCCGTTGGCGTCCGCCGTTCTGACCGCTGCCATCCTGCTTCTTATCATTGTTCTGCCGCAACGCGCCGGGCAGCATCCCAAGCACGTGGTCCTCGACTGAGCGCGCATCGGTCTGGATCGAACGCTGTCGAGACTGGGGCAGTCTTCTTGCGATGCCTTGCTGTATGCCGACATAGCGTGGCTAACGAATCTTGGTACTGCAGCGTGCAACTCTCATCGAGTTCACGGTCACCAAGGGCTGAACTTGCGTTTCTCGGCCGTTAGCAGACCTGTAGGATCGGCTCAGGAGGCCAGACGCGCGAGTATCGGACATTCGGGTCGCTCATTGCCGTGGCAGCCTTTTGCCAAGTCGAGCAACGCTTCCCGCATGGCGTTGAGCGCATCCGCCTTCCGCCCAAGGTCGGCGGCGCGCGATTCCGCCAACATCTTGACCTCCGAACTGGCGCGATCGCGATCGGACCACAGACAAAGCAGCTGTCGGATTTCTTCGATCGGAAAGCCGAGATTGCGGGCATTTGCAATAAAACGAAGCCGATGGACGTCGGCTTCGCTGTAGTCGCGATAGCCACTATCCCGCCGCGCCGCCGACGGGATAAGGCCGATCTTCTCATAGTGGCGGATCATCCGCTGCGAGACCCCGCTCGCGCCCGACGCGCCACCTATGTTCACAACGTCACCCGATTAAGGCGGAGCGCGTTGGTGACCACGCTGGCCGAGGACAATGCCATCGCCGCTGCCGCGATGATCGGGGAGAGGAGGATGCCGAAGATCGGATAGAGCAGCCCCGCTGCGATCGGGATACCTGCGGCGTTGTAGATGAAAGCGAAGAACAGGTTCTGACGGATATTGGACATCGTCGCCTCGCTCAACCGGCGCGCACGGACAATGCCGTTCAGGTCACCCTTCAGCAGCGTCACGCCCGCGCTTTCAATCGCGACATCGGTGCCGGAGCCCATCGCGATGCCGACATCAGCCGCCGCGAGCGCAGGCGCGTCATTGACCCCGTCGCCGGCCATGGCGACGATACGGCCCTCAGCCTTCAGTCGCGCGACTACTGCGCTCTTTTGATCCGGCAGCACTTCGGCTTCGACATCGTCGATCCCGAGCTTCCGCCCAACCGCTTGCGCCGTAGTGCGATTGTCGCCCGTCAGCATCACAACCCTTATGCCCTCCTTGCGAAGCGCCGCGATGGCCTCGGCTGTCGTCGCCTTGATCGCATCGGCAATGGCAAGAATTCCGGCCGCCTGCCCGTCGATGCCGAGGAAGATGGCGGTCGCACCATCCTGGCGCAGTTCGTCCGCTTGCCGCTCAAGGGCGCTGACGTCGATCCCGCTTTCTGACAGGAAACGGGCGTTACCGAGCGTGATGCGCTTGCCATCCACCGTGCCGATCGCGCCCTTGCCGGTCGGTGAATCAAAGTCCGTGACTTCGGGAAGCACAATGCCCCTGTCCTTGGCGGCGGCGATCACGGCCAGCGCCAGCGGATGTTCTGATGCCCGCTCCACACCGGCGGCAAGCCTCAGCAGCTCGGTCTCCTCATAGCCTGTCGTGGGAATGATGCGGGTGACCGATGGCCGGCCTTCGGTCAGCGTGCCTGTCTTGTCGACGACGAGCGTGTCGACCTTCTCCATCCGCTCCAGGGCTTCTGCATTCTTGATGAGCACGCCGAGCCCAGCGCCCCGGCCGATGCCGACCATGATCGACATCGGCGTCGCCAGCCCCAAGGCGCAGGGGCAGGCGATGATGAGGACGGCGACGGCGGCGATCAGGCCATGGGCGAGGCGCGGCTCCGGCCCCCAGATACCCCATACTCCAAAGGCAATGAGCGCGATCAGCAGAACGGCGGGCACAAACAATCCCGCGACCTGGTCGGCCAGTCGCTGGATCGGTGCCCGCGAACGCTGCGCGTCCGCGACCATCTGGACAATGCGCGCGAGCATCGTGTCGCGGCCGACCTTCTCGGCGCGCATGACGAGCGCGCCGCTCTGATTGATCGTTCCGCCGATGACAACGTCGCCCAGCGCCTTCGTGACCGGCATCGACTCGCCCGTCACCATCGACTCATCGAGCGAGGATCGGCCCTCCTCGACCTTCCCATCGACCGGCACCTTTTCGCCCGGTCGAACACGGAGACGATCGCCAACGGCCACCTGGTCAAGCGACACCTCCTCGTCATTACCATCGGCGCCAATGCGGCGCGCGGTCTTGGGCGCGAGGTTGAGCAGCGCCTTGATCGCGCCCGAGGTCCGCTCACGGGCGCGCAGCTCGAGCACCTGTCCCAGCAGCACGAGAACGGTGATGACGGCGGCTGCCTCGCAATAGACCGCGACCGTGCCGTCCATCATCCGAAACGCTGCGGGGAAGATCGTCGGAGCGAAGGTTGCGACCACGCTATAGGCCCAGGCCACGCCCGTCCCCATTGCGATGAGCGTGAACATGTTGAGATTGCGGGTCCGAATGGACACCCAACCGCGTTCAAAGAATGGCCAGCCTGCCCAGAGTACGACCGGGGTTGCCAGCGCGAATTGCAACCATCCGGACAGGCGCGACGGGACAAGATTGTGCAGCGCCGGGAACAGGTGGCTGCCCATCTCCAGGACAAAGACCGGGATCGTGAGCAACAGCGCGATCCAGAAACGCCGGGACATATCGAGCAGTTCGCCGCTTGGCCCGGTGTCTGCAGTCACGAGTTCCGGCTCGAGCGCCATGCCACAGATCGGGCATGGCCCGGGATAGTCTTGGCGGATCTCCGGGTGCATAGGGCAGGTCCAGACCGCGTCTGGTTGGGCGACCGATGCCTCTATGTCACGCCCGGATAGGTAGCGCTCCGGGTCGGCGGCAAACTTCGTGCGGCAACCGGCGCTGCAGAAATGATAGTCCTCGCCATCATGCGAGGCATGATGTGACGTGGTCTTCGGATCGACCATCATGCCGCAAACCGGATCCTTGGCCGTCTTCGCGTCGGCGTCGCCGCCGTGTTTGCCCGCGCAGCAGCCGTGCGCACCAGAATTGCTCGCTGGAAGAGGATCAGTCACAGACTCGTCTCCTTATCGACGAAGGTCAATCTGGGGTCTGACATCATGTCAGGGTCAAGCCCGGCCCACATTTATTTTTGCGCGCGTACCTTGGCGCGTTCCCACGTCAGCCGGACAATAGATTGTGGATGGCCGTCGCGGCCTTCGCCGCCTGGCCTGCCGCGACCGCAATTTGATCCAGCCCTTCAACCATGTCGCCGGCAGCAAACAGGCCGCCGACCGTCGTTTGCTGATGCTCGTCAACCACGATGCAACCTGCCGGGCTCAGTTCAGCGCCAGCCATTCGCGCCAGTTCCGAGCGAGGAGAGGTTCCAAGGGCAACATATAGGGTGTCGAACGGGAGCAATTGGCCATCAGTCAAATGGGCGAGCAAATTCTCACCATCGATCGACAAGTCCCGGATTGGCGCGCGTTCGACCGCAATACCGCCTCGAGCCAGATCTGCCTCTTCGGCGTCCGACAGTTGCGAGCCGTCTTGGGCGAGTAAGGTCACGGTGTCGCTGTAGCGGCGAACGAACAGAGCCTCGGCCGCACCATGGTCGGAGCAGCCCAGCACGGCTACTCGCTTGCCGCGGACCTCATAGCCGTCGCAGATCGGGCAATAGCGTATCAGCCCTTGGGCAACGGCTCGATCATGCGTTTCCTGCGCCATTCGCGGTCGATGATTTGTCACGCCTTGGGCAAGTAATATTGTTCGCGCACCGAAGATTTCCGCTTTCGTTTCGACGACGAAACCCTCCTCGGCTCGGTCGATGCGCTCGACCTCTCCGGTGACCAATTCGGCACCGTAGTGGGCGGCATGTTGATGCATGCGAACAAGCAGATTCTCGCCAGAGATACCGTCTGGAAAACCGAGGAGGTTATGTGTCGTCGGGATGGAGGACGCCCGGCCATCGCCAGCATCGATGACCAGCGTAGAACGCAGAAACCGGCCTAGATAGGTTGCGGCTGTCAGCCCTGCGGGACCGCCGCCTATTATCACGCAGTCGTACATGCCTGCCTTTCGCTGACCTCGGTCGTCACTTGTATTACGCGGTAGCCCGCTCCTTCCCTCGAATGCGCGCGCGTTCCTCGAAAAAAAGCAGTAGCTCGTGAGGGGTAAGCCCCGTCGCTGCGTAAATTCAGATGAAGCCCATCGCCAACTGGATGGACAGCTCAGGTGCCCACGGGTCGCAGCGTGGCGCGGGGGCGAGCGGACGTGGCGAAGACGGATTGGAATTACCGATCGCTCTCCATTGTCGCTCGCCCCGCAACAACCACAGGTCGCAACGTCAGGGGGCGACGACACCATCATCGACTGGGGAGAGATGGAGACCTACAGCCCTTTTTCGGTTTCGATGGGCCAGGCGCTTTGGGTGATCATGCTTGTCGCTGGACCCCCGCTGATAATCATGCTCGTGGTCGGGCTTATAATCTCGATGATCCAGGCTGCGACGTCGATCAATGAACAGACCGTGAGCTTCGTCCCCAAGCTCCTGGCGTTCATCTTGTTCCTCGCGCTGTACGGGGTAACCGTTGGCGATCTCCTGATCGACTACACCCGTGACCTGCTGGTGCATATTCCAGACGATATCCGATGACGACTGCCGGTTTTCGTCCGGTACGGCTGCGCAAAAACTGGTCGTATACGGGCAGAGTGCTAGCCTCGGCGAGGATCGAAGCGAAGGGGGGACGGGGTTTGGCGGACTTTGAATTGCTGGCGCGGGAACTGATCCAACGATGGAAGGAAGACCCGAACGCGACCTATCAAAGCTGGTTTCTATGGGACGAGCGGATCAAGAATTTTCGCTCGATCAGGCGTGGTTTGGCTCAGGTGGTGGCCGAGATCGAAGCCGGTCGGTTTGGCGTGGCCTATCGCGGCTCTTCGCTGGAAACAGTCGTTCATTCGGTCGCCGAGCAAAGACAGATTTTCAAAGGCGCGGATCATGCGTTTCTCTGGAAGCCCAAATTGCGCATCCCCGACATCTATGAAAACCCGGCGAACCAACGCGCGTTCGGCCGATTGCTCGATCATTGCGCTTGCTGCGACACTGCGGAAGAAATCATTGCAGGCATTCACACGATCGATCGGCTGAACATCAAGGGGCTTGGGCCAGCGGTCGCCAATCTCCTCTATTTCCTGCATCCAACGCTCGTTCCGCCGTTCAACACGGCGATCGTCAACGGCTATAACAAGCTGACCGGCGGCAAGGTGAAGCTCGGAAGCTGGCACCATTTTCTTGCGATGCGCTCGGGCGTGCTCGACCTGAACGAGCGGTTTCGCGACCTGCTATCGAACGATCTCGGCGCCATTGGCGGCCTCCTGTTCGATATCGGCTCAGGCCGCTACCCGGCGCCGCCGCGCGACGAGGAAGACCAGACCGTGGGATCGTGGACCGCGCGGCTTGAGCAAGCCCGTGCGGAAGCACAGACGCTCAACAAAGCGATGCAGAAACAGGGGGAGAGTGATCGAACCCATTCGGAAATTCAGGCGTGGCTCCGCGATATCGGTCTGGCGCTGGGGTATGACATCTGGATCGCATCCAACGATCGGGGCCGACTGCATGACGGTGTGCGCCTGGGAGAGGGTTGCCTAGAGAGCTTGCCGGCTTCGATTTCGACATCGACCGGCGCGGACGCCATCCGCCTCATCGATGTTTTGTGGCTGGAGCAGGGCGGCGACCGTGTCGCGGCAGCCTTCGAAGTCGAACATTCGACCTCCATCTATTCGGGCATCGTCCGGATGCTCGATCTTGCCCTCAGCGGCAGCGATCTGCATGCCACCGCAGGATTGTTCCTTGTCGCTCCGGATGCTCGCGAAAGCGAAGTGCGAGCGCAAATCGCAAGGCCAGCATTCAGCCGGATCGCGGACCTGGAAATCGCCTATCTTCCTTATGACGAGCTCGAACGGCACAAGGAGTCGATTTCCCGCTTTGGCTCGGGCTTGAAAGCGATCAAGGCGATTTCGCGCGCCCTGCCGTAATGACCTACATCCCGGATGCAGGCGGGGCCAACAGGCCCAACCAGGCAACGAGGGCAAGAATAGCGATGGCGCATCCGGTCTCGATGGCGAGGCTGCGGCGGAGTGACCCTATCGCCGAGGATGTGTTGCCGGTTTCAATGGCCGCAGCAAGGGAGGGCGTCAGGAAGAAGCGATTGGTGGCGGCCAGCATCAGCATGACGCCGAACAGGATCAGCTTTCCTGCCAGCAGTAGACCGTAGAGACTGGTTAAAAGTGATCCGAGCCTGGACGGTCCGATCAGAATCCAACTGTTGACGAAGCCCGACAGGATAAGCAGCGCCACGACAGCCGAGCCGACCTTTGCAAAGCCATCCAGCGCGCGGTGGGAGAGGTGGATATGATCTATCGCCATGCGGGCGGCAGGGCGGAAAATGAGAAGGCACAAGGCGAATAGTGCTCCTACCCATATGCCTGCGGACCATAGATGGGTGATGTCGGCGCCAAGATGAATCCATCCCCGCAAGCCTTCATCGGCCGCGCCGTGACCGGTCCAGGCCAAGGTTGCGAGAGCGACTGCGGCGGTGACGGACAGCGACCACAGCGCGAAAGCGGGGCGACGCCATCCGACGATGGAAAAATACAGCACGAGCAGGAGGGCCGCGACCCGCACTTGCCAGACTGTGCCGATCGCCGTGCCCGATATCAAAAGATTGACCGTGGCGCGGTCCACCTGATCGAGCGGAACGCCTGCCATTGAGGACGCGAGCACCATCATGCCCAGGATCGATAGTCCGATGCCGGCCAGTGCTATTGTCGCCAAGACTGAGCGGAAGCGCAGGACCGAGCCGGATGCCCGCTCGGTCCCGCGCAACGTATAGAGGCCGAACATCGGCAACCCGAAGAGGAGCATGAGATCGAGGTAAAGGCCTAGCCTGACCGCGATCGCTATGATGTCCGGCACGTTCTTACTGGACCTTGAAGGTATAGCTGCCCTGAATGCGATGTGTGTCGGTAGAAACGACGTGATAGTCGACCTTGTAGGTTCCAACTGCCAACGGCTTGGCCAGCGTAGCGACAAGCGTCTTGCCGTCTGCACCCACGGTCGCCTTGACGCCGTTGATCTTCATTGGCCCCATCTTCATGCCGGGCATTTCGGTCATCGTCAGGTCGATCCCGGAAAATTGCGCGACCAATGCTTCCGAAAAGACGAGCTGGATCCTGGTCGGAGCGGCGACCACGGCATTTGCGGCAGGGGTTGCGCTATTGAGCTTGGGGTGGGCCTGGGCAGCAGTAGCGGTGAGGACAGACGCCGCCATGGCGACGGCAAAAACTGTTTTACGAAACATCGATTTCTCCATGGGCGGCGATACTGCCGACAAAGCGATTTACGCACCGCGTGGCGCGACCCCTCATTTAGCTTCCAAGATTTCTTCAATGTCGGGAGGCCTACGGGTTCGCACCAGAGATCTGCGCGGCCGATGAGGGATGAACGCGCGTCGTGCGTATGCTCAATTGGATGGGTGCGAGATCACCGAGGATCCAGGGACGCATTCTGCTCGGGAGGACGCGATGGAAAATTCGAGGACAGCATGGCTGCGGAGGCATTTTCCAAGCGTAGGCTTTATTGCCGCGACCGGCTTAGTTGGCGGAGCGCTTGCTGGGATCGTCGTGTATGTCGGTGCCTATGACATAGGGGCTGATGCGCCGCACACGAAGCCGGTTTATTGGCTCATAGAGCAGCTCCGTGATCGTTCGATCGCCGTCCGGTCACGCAACGTGAGCGTCCCAGCCAACCTAGCGGACGTGAAACGGCTGCAGAGCGGCGCAGGACTTTACACCGAGATGTGCAGCGGCTGCCATCTCGGGCCGGGTTTGGAAAAGTCGGAGATCAGCCAAGGTCTCTATCCCAGGGCTCCGGAGCTTTTCCGGGAACAGCAGCGATCGGTAAAGGCGCAATTCTGGATCATCAAGCATGGGGTCAAGCTGACCGCGATGCCGGCCTGGGGTAAAACGCATAGCGATGAACTGATTTGGGATATGGTCGCCTTTGTGCGGAAGCTACCGCAGATGACCCCGGCCCAATATCAAGCCGCAATTGCCAGCGCGCCCGAAGACCATGACGCGATGATGAGGGATATGCCCGGCATGAAGAAGACGATGCCATAACGATGTGGTGCTTACCCGGCAGGCGCTGGCAGTCGGGCTCCGCTCAGGACAGCGGTGCTTTGACGGACAGACCGATAGAGGGAACAATGGGCAAGGTGGGTCCGGCGCCAGCGCGCCCTACCAAATAAGAGATCGGATTTTGCGATGAATATGGATTTAGATGGGCTTTTGGCCCGCTTGCGAAACGAACCGGGACATCCGGCCCTTATCGGTCTGGAAGAGGCCGTGTTCAGGCGCATTGCCGCCCTGCCGCAGGTTTCGGCCGCTTCTCAACTCAGGCTCGGCGCGGTGGCCGCCTTTGGCGCGGTGTTGCTCGGTATCGCGAGCAACGGATTCACGCCACCTGCCGAGGCATCGGTAACACTCTCGCCTTTCGGGCCATCCAATCCGCTTGCTCCCTCAACCTTGCTGGCGGGCCCTCGATGAAGCCGAAGCTGCTCGTTCTGATCGCAATCGTCGCCTTCGTTGCGGCCGTTGCGGGGGTGTTCCTGGGTCGCTACTTCTTCCCGCAGCCCAAGGCAGCCGGGGTCGAACTCCACGACGTATTGCACAGCAAGCTGGATCTGGACGACCGTCAGAAGGCTCAAATCGAGCTTCTTGAGCAGCGCTTCGCCGTGCGCCGACGCGCACTGGAGCTCGAAATGAGAGCGGACAATGCGCGTCTCGCAGCCGCGATCGAAACCGAACATGGTAACGGACCGCGGGTGGCGGCGGCCGTCGATCAGTCACATCAGGCCATGGGTGCGCTGCAAAAGGAAACACTTGGTCATATCTTCGCCATGCGCCAGATCTTGCGCCCTGATCAGGCCAAGACCTTCGACCAGGCGGTGGTACATGCGCTCACCGACGATGTACGGTGAGTCTGGATCTTCAGGCGTGCTCCGACGGTGAACTTGCGGCGTTGACGCTCGCGGGTCGGCAGCCAGCCTTCGCGGAGATCATGCACCGACACCAGGCTGCGATATTTCGCTTGGTGCGCGGCCTCGTCGGAAATGCCGAGGACGCGCTTGACCTTACCCAGGACTGCTTTGTATCCGCATTCAGCCATCTGCGAAAATATGATGGTGCGCGGCCGCTACGGGCTTGGCTGTCCCGGATTGCGATCAACAAATGCCGCGATTGGCGGCGCCGACAGAAGGTGCGGCAGCTTTTCACCTTCGGTTCTGCCGCGTCCGACGACGAGATCGAACAAGTGCCGGATGAGGCACCTTCCGCACATGCCAATGCTGACGCGAAAATGCAGCTCAAGCGAATGGCGGCCGCTATCAACGCATTACCTGCTCCATTGCGAGAAGTTCTGTTGCTTCGCACCGTCGAAGGACTGAACCAGTCGGAAGCCGCAACCGCGCTCTCGATCAGCGGCAAGGCGGTAGAGACGCGTCTCTACCGGGCGCGGGCGCGCCTTGCAGAAATCTTGGCCGAGGCGTGAGGGGTGCGTCCCGCTCGCGCGTAAGGAAAGAGAGATACCGCGCTTGAGCGTCTTTGCGGACCCAGAGTGCTGCACGTTGAACAAGGAGACACTATGCCCCCGGTATTGAACCGCCGCGACCTTTTCCGCGGCGCCGCGCTTACGGGCGGTGGTCTGGCATTGTCGGCCTGGATGCCGGCATGGGCTCAGCCCTTTTCGGCCGGGATCGTGAAGCCGCTCCCGACCGTCAGCGGCAACGATATCACTCTCAAAATCGCTCATCAGATGATGATGATCGATGGCCGCGCAAGCCATGCCATTGGCATCAACGGTACGGTGCCCGCGCCCCTGATCCGATTGCGCCAGGGCCAGACGTCGCGCCTGTCGGTGATCAACGATCTCGACGAAGATAGCTCGATCCACTGGCATGGCTTACTCGTACCATTCCAGTTTGATGGCGTGCCGGGGATCAGCTTTCCCGGCATCAAGCCCAAGTCGACCTTCGTCTATGAGTTCCCCATCGTTCAGGCCGGAACCTACTGGTATCATAGCCATTCGGGGTTGCAGGAGCAGATGGGCCATTATGGGCCGATCGTCATCGATCCGGAAGGCGAGGACCCGATCCGCTCGGATCGCGAACATGTCGTCGTGCTTTCCGACCACAGTCAGATGCACCCACACGCCATTTTCCGGAAGCTCAAGCAGGTCGGCGGGGGCTATTTCAACTATCAGCGTCAGACGCTTACCGGTCTCTTGGCGGGGAAGGATCAACCTCTCAAGGAACGCCTGGACTGGGGCAAGATGCGCATGGACCCCACCGACGTCTCCGACGTCACGGGTTCAACCTACACCTACCTTGTAAATGGGCATGGTCCCCAGGACAATTGGACCGCGCTTTTCCGGCCGGGCGAGCGGGTTCGGCTTCGGTTCGTCAATGCCTCCGCCATGACGACATTCAATGTCCGGATTCCCGGCCTCAAACTTACGGTCGTGCAGGCCGACGGTCTCAATGTGAGGCCCGTCGAGGTTGATGAGTTCCAGATCGCGGTGGCCGAGACGTATGATGTCATTGTCACACCGACTGATGATCGCGCCTATACGCTGGTCGGCGAATCCGTCGATCGGTCCGGCATGGCCCGCGCAACCCTGGCTCCGCGCGAAGGCATGGCAGCCGAAGTGCCTGCGCTCCGCAAACGCCCCCTCGCCAATATGAAAGACATGGGCATGGGCGATATGGACATGGGCGGCATGGAAGGCATGGACCATGGAGCGATGGGTCATGACATGTCGGCAAGCGGGGCCGCCGCGGGCGGTATGGCGGGCATGGACATGGGGTCCGGCGCCTCGCCCGGCACGGATAAGACCGCAGGTGGTGCCATGGCCAATATGCCCGGGATGGCAGCGCCTGCTGGTGACGCAATGGGCGGCATGGCGATGGGCGGAATGGGCGGCATGAATATGCGCGACGCCAGAAAAGCCCCGCAGGTCAAGATGGGGCCTGGCGTCCAGACAATTTCGCCGATGCCGATGGACCGCACGGGTGAACCTGGACAGGGCCTCGAAGATGTAGGGCACCGTGTCCTTGTTTACCGCGATCTGATGGCGGTGGACCGCAATCCCGACGTGCGGGCACCCGACCGAGCGATGGAGATTCATCTCACCGGAAATATGGAACGCTATATGTGGTCGTTCGACGGCGTTAAGTTGAGCGACAAGCGCGAGCCAATCCCATTCCTCGAAAATGAACGTGTGCGTGTCACGCTGGTGAACGACACGATGATGTCGCACCCGATCCATCTCCACGGGCATTTTTTCGAGTTGGTTACGGGGCATGGCGAATATTCGCCGCGCAAGCACACGGTCAACGTCGCGCCGGGCGGAAAAGTGAGTTTCGACGTCACCGCCAACGCGATCGGAGACTGGGCCTTCCACTGTCACATGCTTTATCACATGCACGCCGGGATGATGCGCGTCGTCTCTGTCCGGCCTCGGGGAGAAGCAGCATGAAGGCATTGCTTCTCCTCATTAGCGTAGCGCCGCTTGCCCTCGCGGCTCCGGCTAACGCGCAATCGATGCAGAATATGCCGGGCATGAACATGCCTGCGGCCAAAGCACCTCCGAAGAAAAAGCCGGCAGCCAAACCCGCCACTCCCGTTAAGCGCAAAACGGCCGCCAAACCGGCTGCTAAACCAACTCCAGCAAAGCGCGGGGCGCCCGTCGCGAAACCTAAAGCGGCCGCCCATGACATGTCGGGAATGGGCGCCATGCCAGGAATGGATATGTCGGGAACGGCAGGAAGCAAGGCATCTCCGAAGCCCGATCCCCATGCAGGACATGACATGTCGAGCATGCCTGGCATGACAATGCCGGACACGGCGGGTGGCACCATGAACCACGATATGCCCGGTATGAATATGCCTGCTGGTGGAACCGGTCAGCCAATGGAGCATGACATGTCGTCCATGCCCGGCATGTCGATGGACGGGCAGATGGCCGGTCATGGCGCAGGGGGCACGAGCCTTGCACCGGGCAATGCACCGGCGCCGGCAGCACCAAGCGATCATTATGCCGATCGGATTTATCAGAACGGTGCGATGGTCGATTCACGGTCCATGCTGCACAACGAGCATGGCGCCAGCACCTCCTCGATGATCCTGTTCAATCTGGCGGAATATCAGGTCCGAAATGGTCGGGACGGTTATCGCTGGGATGGCGAAGCGTGGTTCGGCAAGGATCTCGATCGGTTGACAATCAAGTCAGAAGGCGAGGGCGTCTTGGGCGGTCGTAACGGCACCTTTATGGAAACTGCGGAGATTCAGGCGCTCTACAGCCGCGCGCTCGATCCATACTGGAACCTGCAGGCTGGTGTTCGATATGATTTCAAACCCAATCCCTCCCGCACTTATGCGACGATCGGGATCGAGGGCGTTGCGCCTTACTGGTTCGAAACAGAGGCAGCCTTGTTCCTGTCGAACAAGGGTGAGGTTCTGGGTCGGATCGAGGGCTATTACGATCAGCGTATTACGCAACGTTTGATCCTTCAGCCCCGGGTCGAATTGAATCTATCAGCCCAGGACGTGCCGGAAACCCGCATCGGCGCGGGTATATCGAACGCCGAATTTGGGCTGCGCCTGCGTTACGAAGTCAGACGCGAATTTGCGCCCTATATTGGCGTCTCCTACGATCGCAAGCTGGGCAAGACCGCGGATTATGCGCGAGCTGATGGCGAAGGTGTCAAGGCGACAAGCTTTGTCATTGGCGTGCGGACCTGGTTCTGAGGAGCAACCGGCTTCGCCTCCATGTCGGGGTTAGCCGGGTGCACCGCTGGCTGGCCCTGATCATCGGCGTCCAGTTATTGCTGTGGTTTGCGAGCGGCCTGATCATGAGTGTGTTGCCCATCGATCGGGTTCGCGGTGAACATATCGTAGATCGCGCATCGCTGGCGACGCTCGATCAGGGCCGTGCCCGGGCGCCGCTCGATATCGTTCTGCGCCAGGTGGCCGCACCTGTCCGCGAGGTGCGGTACCGTATGCTCGCTGGGCGCGAGGTCGCCGAGGTGGAGATGGCTGACGGCTCGGTGCAGATACACGACGCAGAAACGGCGTCGGCCATCCCGCCCGTCAACGCCGCGATGGCTCGCGCGGTGGCGGTGCGAGCATATCGTGGGAAGTCGGCGCCGCCGAGCGTCCGTGCCGTTACGTCCGCGAGCACCGAATATAAGGGCGTGCTTCCGGCATGGCGGATCGACTTTCCAGATCAGGATTCGACCCGCGTTTATATTGCGCAAAATAGCGGTCGGATCGTTGCCGTCAGGAACGGCACTTGGCGTCTCTATGACTTCTTCTGGGGCCTTCACATCATGGATTGGAAGAACCACGAAGATTTCAACACGCCCTGGCTGATTGGATTTGCCGGTGGGGGGCTTGCGCTCGCGATCGCGGGTTCTGCTCTTTTGTATTTCCGCTGGCCGCGAAAGCGGCGCCGCAAGAGTTGAACGACTATGGGGAATTCTTGGGCGGGGGCCAAAGGAGACGACCAATGATGAAGAACGCTTATACCAGCCTCGCGCTGCAGACCTTCGTTGGCGGCATCATCATGTATTTGGTGATGTTCGTCATGATCGATAGTCTGGGGAGCTTCTATAATAACCTTAACATGGTCTACATGACGCTTATGATGGTCGCACCCATGGTGGTGTTGATGATACTCGCAATGGGGCATATGTTTCCATCGAAAACCGCGAACGCCGCCCTTTTGATCGGCTCTGTCGCGATATTTGCTGGATCGTTCGCGCTCATCCGGACGCAAACGACGATCGGCGATACCGCGTTCCTGCGGTCGATGATCCCCCACCATTCGGGGGCGATCCTCATGTGTCGTGAGGCATCTCTCAAAGATCCGGAAGTCGTTCGTCTCTGTAGCGGCATCGAGGTATCCCAGCGGCGCGAGATCGACGAGATGAAGGCAATTTTGGCCCGTAAATAGCATCCTGACCCCTAATTCTTGGAAATGTCTGTGATTCGCAGAGGGGGAAAGCACACTCGCGCGTATTAACAATGCGGGGACGATAAGGAGAGTATTATGAAGAAAATAATCGCCGTCATGATCGTGGGATTGTTGGCCACACCTGGGATCGCGCAAATGCAGGGCATGGACCATTCGAAAATGGACATGGGCCAGATGATGAAGCCGACACCGGCCAATCCGTATCCGCCGGCCGAAATGGAAATGCATCAAAAGATGATGTCCGCGATGGGCGGCGATGCAACCGAAACCTGGGTTCGCAAAATGATCGAGCACCACCGAGGCGCGATCGCGATGTCACGCATCGTTCTGCGAGATACTAAAGACGCGAAGGTTCGGATGATGGCGAACAAGGCGGTCACCGAGCAGACGCGGGAAGTCGGCGAGCTTCAAGGCTGGCTGAAGGCCCAAGGTAAACGCGCGCAGTGAAATCCTCCCCCGCCTTGAGGGGCGGGGAAACACTGAAGGTTGATATGAAAATCAAAATGGCTCTTGCAGTAGTGGCTGCGTCACTCTCAATCGCGAGCACTGCAGCCGCGCCGATCGTTGTCCATCGAGATCCGGGATGCGGCTGTTGTGAACAATGGGCCGTGCAGGTGCGCAAGCAATTCGGGCGTCAGGTGAGGATCATCGACGATCGTCAACGCGCCGGCTTTCAACGGACCCAAGGCGTTCCTGTAGCCTTGTCGTCTTGTCATACGGCGCTCGTGGACGGGATGGTTTTTGAAGGCCATGTTCCGATCGCCGACATGGAACGGGTTCTTGCCCAAAAGCCGCGCGGCGTGCGCGGACTCGCGGTCGCCGGGATGCCCATGGGTTCACCGGGAATGGAAGTCCCTGGACAACGCGCCGAAGCCTATAACGTCATGGCTTTTGGTTCAGGCGGACAAAAGGTCTTCGCGCGGCATGGCGGCTAATCATGTCATTGTTTGTAAATCTAGACTGGTGTAAGAAGTAACCGCTGTGAAACGCTTCGTGCAACTCCTTCTCCTGTGGGGAGCCGTCATTGGCCTGATGGGCCAAGCGGCGGCCTATGCATCGGCGCCGGTGGTGGCTGCACCGCCAATGGCGATCGCCGGGATGAGCGCGGATTGCATGAAAGCGATGGCGCAAGAGCAGCAGCCGTCGGGCAAGCCTTGCAAGGGCCTCACGCTCGACTGTATCGCGGCCATGGGATGTGTGGCGCCGATCGTTCTGCGGGATGCGCCGCGGATCCCGGCAGCGCCAATATCTCATCAGGCCATGGCGTTCTGGACCACCACGACGATCCTGCATGGCAGTGATCTGACCCCCGAGCCTGAACCTCCCACTATCCTTGGCTAATCGACTTCGGCCGTAAGGCTGGTGGTGATGCGTACGTCGTGTGCGCAAAAAATCGCCACCGGATCTGAGGCTATCCAACGATTATTTGCTCAAGGAATAGTATCATGAAGACGTTCAAAATTGCCGCAGTCATCATCGCGGTCACCGCCTCTGCCTTCGCCATCGCGCCCGCGTCTGCCCAGGGCAGTGCATCGTCTGGGCAGGGCCATTATGAATGGCGCAGCGCGCCCCAGTACGGCCCCCGTGCCCCATTGCAGGCGCCCCGTCGTGTCTGGGTGTCGGATGCTGCGCAGATGGCGAATTGCAACTGTGACATGATGAAGATGAGCGCGGCAGATTGCATGGAGGAAATGCACGGCATGGTGATGCCGTCGGGCTCCGGCGCTGCTGCCAGCTAGGATCAGACCCTGGCTGGTTCAGTTCCCCCTGACGGTCAGGCCTGAGATACCGGCGAAACGGATTTTCTGTTTCGCCGGTATCGCTGTGCCGAATCTGCATGGACTCTGACTGGCCTGATCACTCGATCAGGAGAAAATGATGCGCCTCTTCTATCTTGCGCCGATCATCGTCGCGATCCCGGGCATGGCTCTGGCTGGTCCGCTCACGTTTGATGCAGCGCTTGAGCGTGCCCAGCAGCAGGCCCCGTCTCTTCAGGCAAAGGCGCTGGGCGCCGATGCCGCACGGTCGACGCGTGGTGCCGCCGGCGCATTACCCGATCCGACGCTGGGCGTGAGTGTCGAGAGCTTCCCGATCTCGGGGCCGCTTGCGTTCGAACCTCGGCGCGATGATTTCACCATGGCGCGGGTCGGCGTGTCGCAGGACATTCCCAATCTCGCCAAGCGCCATGCCCAACAGGCGCGCGCTGAGAGCGATATCAAGGCGGCCGAAGCCGACATCGCCGTCGAGGCCCGAACCGTCGAGGTCGGCACAGCGCTCGCCTGGATCAATCTGGCCTATGCCGAGCGCAGGCTTGCCGCGCTCGATGATGTTCTGTCCCGCCTGGAACATGTGGTGGGAACAACGCCCGCCGCAGTTGCCTCGGGCAGTGCACGGCCGGCGCAGACGCTTGCCGGCCAGCAGGCGGTCGCTGCGATGCAGGATCGCCGCAGCGAGCTGGTGTCGAGTGTGGCGCGGGCACGCGCAACGCTAACTCGCTGGACGGGCGAGACCGGCCCCGAGATCGCTGGGCCGATCCCCGATTTTCCGATCGAGCCGATTACCTTACGCGCCAATCTCGAGCGCCATCCGACCATCCGGATGGTCGAGGCCCAGTCCGGCCAGGCGGATGCCGATGTGCGCCTGGCCGATGCCGGCCGGCGCTCCGATTTTGGTGTGAATGTCGCCTATCAGCGCCGCGATCCCCGTTTCGGCGATTATGTCTCGGCCGGCGTGACGGTCAGCCTGCCGTTCTTCACCCGCAATCGCCAAAATGCTGGCATCGCCGCGGCCCAGGCCAATGCCGGGCGGGTGCTGGCCGAACGCGAGGCGACGCGGCGCGCGCTCGCCGCCGATCTCGAGGCCGATCTTGCCGATCATGTCATGCACCACGAGCAATGGATGCGAGCGCGCGACACGCTGCAGCCGCTTGCCGACCAACGCGTCAGGCTGGAGACCGCGAGCTATGGTGCCGGACGCGCCAGTCTCGTTGATGTCGCCGATGCCTATGCCGCCCTTGCCGATGCGACCCTCACTGTCCTCGACCGCGAAGCCCTGGTTGCCGCCGACGGCGCTCGTTTGACCCTTACCTTCCGGAGCGACGACCGATGAGCGAAGTTACGATTGCCCGTGGGTGGCTCTTTGGCGCTGCCGCCGTTCTTGCGCTTGCTGCCGGCGGCGTGGGCTTCGTCCTGGCCGATATTCAGGGTTCAAAAGATAGCGGGGCCGCAAAGCCAGCAGCGCGCAAAATTCTTTATTGGTACGATCCGATGATACCGGCCGAGCATCATGACCGTCCGGGTCTTTCGTCCATGGGAATGCAGACCGTTCCGCGCTATGCTGACGAGGGGGGTGCTGGAAACACCGCGCCGGGTATTTCGATTGATGCCTCCGCGTCCCAGGCGCTTGGCCTGCGAGCTGTTGCGGTGCGCAGGGGCGCACTGGCCAGCAGCCTGACCGCCACCGGCACGATCGATTTCAATCAGCGCGATGTTGCGATCGTCCAGGCGCGCGCACCCGGGTTCGTCCAACGGGTCTATGCTCGGGCGCCCGGCGACATCATCGGTGCCGGTGCCCCGCTTGCCGATCTGCTCATCCCGGAGTGGGGCGGCGCCCAGGTGGAATTTCTTGCCGTACGGCGGACTGGCAACGCGGCGCTGATCCAGGCGGCGCGCCAGCGGCTTATGCTGCTCGGCATGCCGTCGGGAACGATCGCAGCGGTCGAGCGATCGGGACGGCCGCACAATGTCGTCACGGTCTCCACTCCGACCGGCGGCGTGATCAAGACGTTGGACGTGCGCGCGGGGATGACGATGACGGCGGGCCAGACGCTCGCCGAGATCAACGGCCTCGCCACGGTCTGGCTCAATGCTGCCGTGCCCGAAGCGATCGCCGGTCCGCTCAAACCCGGGCAACCCGTACAAGCCACGCTCGCAGCGTTTCCTGGCGAGACCTTGTCGGGCCGCGTCTCGGCGATCCTGCCGCAGACCCAGGCCGATAGCCGGACGCTCACCGTGCGGATCGAGCTGCCCAACCGTGGCGGGCGTTTGCGTCCCGGCATGTTCGCGACGGTGTCGTTCGGTGGCAGCACGCAACCGGCCCTCCTCGTGCCTTCCGAAGCGTTGATACGCACTGGTAAACGCACCCTGGTCATGCTGGCGCTCGACAAGGGCCGTTACCAGCCTGCCGAGGTCCAGACCGGGCGGGAATCGGGGGACCAGACCGAGATCCTGGCGGGCCTGAGCGAAGGCGAAAAAGTCATCGCCTCGGGCCAGTTCCTGATCGATTCCGAAGCGAGCCTGTCGGGTGTCGCGGCGCGGCCGATCGGCGGAAGCGCTGCAGGCGCGGCCACCGCCAAGCCTGCGGCCTCTCTCTACGAGACCGTGGGCAAGATCGAACAAATTACCGCAAAGTCGGTGACGCTCAGCCATGAGCCTGTCCCGGCGATCGGGTGGCCGGCGATGACCATGACCTTCGCCCTTGCCGATGCGGGCATCGCGCGTGGCCTGAAGACCGGCGACCGCGTCCGATTCGGGTTCGACCGGCCACCGGCGGGGCCGACCTTGCGGCGGATGGCGAAGGTCGCTGGCCAGTGATCGCCCATCTCATCCGCTGGTCGGTCAGGAACCGCTTCTTCGTCCTGATCGCGATGCTGGCATTGGTCGGCGCCGGTCTCTGGGCAGTGCGGTCGACGCCGATCGATGCGCTGCCCGACCTGTCCGACGTGCAGGTCGTGATCCGCACCTCCTATCCGGGGCAAGCGCCGCAGATCGTCGAGAACCAGGTCACCTATCCGCTCACCACCACCATGTTGTCGGTGCCGGGCGCCAAGACGGTACGCGGCTATTCCTTCTTCGGCGACAGCTTCGTCTATGTGATCTTCGAGGACGGCACCGACCTCTATTGGGCGCGCAGCCGCGTGCTCGAATATTTGAATCAGGTGCAGGGGCGCTTGCCGCCGAGCGCTCGCAGCGCGCTCGGCCCTGACGCCACCGGGGTCGGCTGGGTCTATGAATATGCGCTAGTCGACCGGAGCGGCCGGCATGACCTGTCGCAGCTCCGTGGGCTTCAGGACTGGTTCCTGCGCTACGAATTGAAGACCGTGACCGGCGTCGCCGAGGTCGCGAGCATCGGCGGCATGGTCAAGCAGTATCAAGTGCTGATCGATCCGGTGAAACTTGCCGCCTACGAGATCACGCACCAGCAGGCGGTCCAGGCAATACAACAGGCCAATCAGGAAGCGGGCGGGTCGGTGCTGGAGATGGCCGAGGCCGAATATATGGTCCGCGCCTCGGGCTATCTGAAGACGCTTGATGATTTCCGGGCGATCCCGCTCCGAACGGCTGCCGGTGGAGTGCCGGTCCGCCTTGGTGATGTCGCCACCATCCAGATGGGACCCGAGATGCGGCGCGGCATCGCCGAGCTGAACGGGGAGGGCGAGGTCGCGGGCGGCGTGGTGATCCTGCGCTCAGGAAAGAATGCCCGGGAAACGATCGCAGCGGTCAAAGACAAGCTCGCCGCCCTGAAGGCAAGCCTGCCGCCCGGCGTTGACGTCGTGACGGTCTATGACCGCTCGCAACTGATCGATCGCGCGGTCGATAACCTCACCCACAAGCTAATTGAGGAGTTCATCGTCGTCGCGATCGTCTGCGGCCTGTTCCTCTGGCACGTCCGCTCGGCGCTGGTGGCGATCCTGACCCTGCCCTTGGGCGTGCTCGCCGCGTTCGTCGTCATGCGGTTTCAGGGCGTGAACGCCAACATCATGTCGCTGGGCGGCATCGCCATCGCCATCGGCGCGATGGTCGATGCGGCCGTGGTGATGATCGAGAATGCCCACAAGAAGATCGAGCGCTGGGAGCAGGATCATCCGGACGAGCATCTCGAGGGCGAGATGCGCTGGATCGTCGTCACCGAAGCCGCGGCCGAAGTCGGCCCGGCCCTGTTCTTCAGCCTGCTGATCATCACGCTGTCGTTCATTCCGGTGTTCACGCTGGAGGCGCAGGAGGGCCGGCTGTTCGCGCCGCTCGCCTTCACCAAGACCTATGCGATGGCGTCCGCCGCGATCCTGTCGGTGACGCTGGTGCCAATCTTGATGGGATGGCTGATCCGCGGTCGCATCCCGGCCGAGCAGGCCAATCCGGTCAACCGCTGGCTGACCGATCTTTACCGCCCTGCGATCGACTGGACGATGCGAAAGCCGAAGGCGGTGCTGGTGATCGCTGCGCTGGTCTTCGCGACAACGGCCTGGCCACTCACCCGGCTCGGCGGTGAGTTTATGCCCAATCTCGACGAGGGCGACCTGCTCTACATGCCCTCGGCCTTGCCCGGCCTCTCTGCGGCCAAGGCCTCGCAACTGCTCCAGCAGACCGACCGGCTGATCAAGACGTTGCCCGAGGTCGAGAGCGTGTTCGGCAAGGCCGGCCGCGCCGAGACCGCGACTGATCCGGCGCCGCTGGAGATGTTCGAGACGACGATCCAGTTCAAGCCCCGCGACCAATGGCGTCCCGGAATGACGCCGGACAAACTGGTCGACGAACTCGACCGCACGGTGAAGCTGCCCGGCCTCGCCAATGTCTGGGTGCCGCCGATCAGGAACCGCATCGACATGCTGGCGACCGGCATCAAGAGCCCGATCGGGGTCAAGGTGTCGGGCGCCGATCTCGCCCAGCTCGATCGCATCGCGCATGATGTCGAGACGGTCGCCAAGACCGTGCCGGGCGTTTCCTCCGCCCTCGCCGAGCGGTTGACCGGCGGGCGCTATGTCGACGTCGATATCGACCGCGCCGCCGCCGCCCGGTTCGGGCTCAACATCGCCGATGTCCAGCAGATCGTCTCGGGCGCGATCGGGGGCGAGACGATCGGTGAGACGGTCGAGGGGCTCGCGCGCTACCCGATCAGTGTCCGTTACCCGCGCGAGCTACGCGACAGCCTCGAAGGGCTGCGGACCCTGCCGGTCCTGACCCCTTCGGGGCAGCAGATCACGCTCGGTACAGTTGCGAACATATCGATCGCCGAAGGGCCGCCGATGCTCAAGACCGAGAATGCCCGGCCATCGACCTGGGTCTATGTCGATGTGCGCGGGCGCGACCTCGCCTCGGTGGTCGGCGATCTGCAAAGGGCGGTGGCGAAGCAGGTCAGACTCTCGCCGGGCGTCAGCATCGCTTACTCAGGCCAGTTCGAATATCTCCAGCGGGCGATCGACAAGCTCAAGCTGGTGGTGCCAGCGACGCTGCTGATCATCTTCGTGCTGCTCTACATGATCTTCGGGCGCTTCGACGAAGCTGCCCTGATCATGGGCACGCTGCCGTTCGCGCTCACCGGCGGTATCTGGACGCTGTACCTCCTTGGCTTCAACCAGTCGGTTGCGACCGGGGTCGGGTTCATTGCCCTCGCCGGTGTCTCCGCCGAGTTCGGCGTGGTGATGCTGATCTACCTCAAGAACGCGCTCGAAGAGCGCGGCCACGATCCCGATGCCGGCCAGGTCGAGGCGGCAGTGCGTGAAGGCGCACTGCTGCGCGTCCGGCCGAAGGCGATGACGGTGGCGGTGATCCTCGCTGGTCTGCTGCCGATCCTGCTTGGATCGGGCGCAGGCTCCGAGGTCATGAGCCGGATCGCCGCGCCGATGATCGGCGGCATGCTCACCGCCCCCCTGCTGTCGATGTTCGTCCTGCCCGCCGCCTATCTGCTGCTCCGGCGGCGACGGGCAAAATCCCTCCACCAACCTGTTTAACCTGCAAGGAGAAGACCATGACCTATATACGACTGACGATTGCCCTCGGCCTCGCCGCCCTGACCGCCGCGTGCGGCAAGAAAGCGGAGACGCCCGTTGCGGCCGAGACTAGCCAGGCGGCGCCTGCCACCGAAGCTATGAGCGGCGACATGGGCAATATGGCGATGGCGCCCTCCGCAACGTCGGCGATCAAGGCCAAGGGCCATGGCACGGTCACTGCCATCGACAAGACGGCAGGCACGATCACGCTCGACCATGGCCCGATCCCCGAAGCCAAATGGCCGGCGATGACGATGGCGTTCAAGGCTGCACCGGCGATCACCGATGCGGCCAAGGTTGGCGACAAGGTCGATTTTGATGTCACGCTTGTTGGCAGTGCGGGTGAGGTGACAGCAATCCAAAAGAAGCCTTGAATGGTCGATTTCATGAGGGCCATTAAAGCGTAATTAACCTCGTTCCTTCACGCTTCAGCTATGGGAAAAGACAGAGCTGAGCGCGGCACGCAGATCAACACAGGAACAACCGCGCGGGGGCCGTCGTGATTGCCACCGCGTTCGGTTGCATGGCTCTTTTGTGCGTCATCAGCTGGCCGTTTTTCAGCGACTATAAAAAGGTCGTCCAAATTCAGAGTGCAGGCGCTGCCGCCTTCGCGATGTATTTTCTGATGTTGGGATCTCCTACGGCGGCGATCGCGTGCCTCATTTCCTGCGCGCAGCTCGTCGTTTCGGCATCGGTGCGTGATCGCTATGTCGTCGTGCGACTCTACGGAGCCAGCCTCATTATATTGTCTTTCCTTTCGGTAGTGACATGGCACGGCATACCGTCTGCGCTGGCATTGACGGGGAGCTCGCTGGGTAGTCTGGCGCGCTTGCAGACATCGACTACGCGTATGAAGGGGCTCTTCCTCCTGGGGGCTCCATTTTGGCTTGCCCATAATTTGATCGTCGGAGCTCTGTTCGCGTTGGGGACAGACGCGGTATCGTTGGCGTCAAACCTGGCGAACCTGATGAGGTTTGTGGTGCGTCGCCGGAGGACTGTATCTTTCAGCCAAAGGTCAAGCGCTTCCGCCAATGCGCCCGGAATATTTGCTCAGGCTGGACCGGTTTCGACACTGGGCATTTAGTGGCATGCCACGCACCTCGATCCGTCCTGCCGCGAACAGGACTACGGCGCCGGTGATGAAGCCGAGCGGAGCGTCGCCATCGACGGTGGAGAGCCCGAGAAGGCGATGCTCGTCATCGTCGCCTGCTCAAGCGTGTTTTGAAGAAATGCGAGCGGCACCCTCAGCCGCTCGCTTGGAGGAGCGAAGGCGGAGCCGGGATTGTCATGTGCCGAGTAGCGCCGGATGGTCGACACCATCCCGACACCGATGGCGACCCACAGCATTACGAGGAGGCTTTCGCGGGCGGCAAACGCGAGCCGCGGGGCAGTTTCCCGTGGCAGCTCAATCTGTTCGGGAAGCCACAAAGTGGCGACACCCAGGACCGTTGCGCACATCAGGAAGACCCACCCGGCCCTCCCTTCGTATTCCCGACCGTTCTGCGGCCATGGTCAAAGGCTTCGGATGCTCAGCCATTGTTCGGGGTCGGTACATAGAACGGACCCAGATATACGCTAAGGTTTCGCCGGGCCTTCTACGGCGCGGGTCTGGCGGAGCGGCCTGAGGGCTTTCGATGGCGCGTCGGGATCGGTCCAGAGATAATCGCCGGTGAGGTTGATGTGCTGCCAGCCGAGCGGCGAAAGGTGTTGCAGCAGGTCCGGGGAGACCGGCCGGCCGAGGTTGGCGAGATGCTTCCGGGCGGCTTGCAGGTAGGTCGTGTTCCACAGGACGATGGCACCTGCGACGAGATTGAGCGCGCTCGCCCGATGGCTCTGCGCTTGCAGCGCATGGTCGCGGATACGGCCGATCCGGTGGAAGAAGATGGCGCGTTTCAGCGCATTTTCGGCCTCGCCCTTGTTGAGTTCGCGGGTAGCGCGACGCCGCTGTTCGGGCTGCTCGATCCAGTCGAGCGTGAACAGGGTACGCTCGACGCGGCCGATCTCGCGCAATGCGAGTGCCAGGCCGTTGGCGCGGGGATAGGAGCCGAGCCGTTCGAGCATGATCGACGCGCTCACGACGCCGGTGCGGATCGATGTTCCCAGACGCAGCACGTCGTTCCAGTGCGCGGCAATCAGGGCTTCGTCTATCCCGCCCGCGACCAGCGGCGCGATATCGGGTCCGGGCTCAATGCCGTCGAACAGGTGCAGACGGCGCGCGGCGATGTTCGGGATGCGCGGCGCGAATCGAAATCCGAGCAGATGGCATAGCGCGAACACATGATCCGACACGCCCCCGCCATCGACGTGGTGCTCCTCAATATGCAGATCGGCACCGTGGTGGAGCAGCCCGTCCAACACCTGCGCGGCCTCGCTCGCGGACGCCGAGATGACGGTGGAATGGAACGGCGCGTAGCGATCCGAGACATGGCTGTAGAAGGAGACGGCAGGCTCTGCCCCCTTGTGCGGATTGACCGCGCCGGTTGCCTGGGCGCGGCGATCGAGCGGGAAGTTCTGACCGTCCGAACTGGACGAGGTGCCGGACCCGAACAGGGCGGCGAGTGGCGCGGTATGCTGGGCGTCGACCAGACGAGCGAGAGCGCGACCGTAGGTTTCCTCGCGCAGATGCCATGAGGCGAGCCAACCAAGCTGGCGCTGGGTCACGACATTGCAGGCTTCCGCCATGCGCGTGTGGCCCAGATTGGTCGCATCCGCGAGCACCGCCGTCAGGATCGCACGCGGTTCATCGGCGACACGGCCACTTTGCAGATGCGTGAAGCACTGGCTGAATCCGGTCCATCGATCGACTTCAGCAAGAAGGTCGGTGATGCGGATCGCGGGCAGATGGGCATAAAGCGGTGCGAGCGCGGTATCGGCTTCTTCGGGCGTGATCGCCTTCAACGGCGAAATCCGCAGCCTGCCGAGGCTGAGCTGCACGTCTTCCAGCGCGTCCGTCTCCGCCTTTCGCTCGACCTCGGCCAATCGACGGGCAAGGCGGGCGCGTCGTTCGGCCAGCCAGACACCGGCCGTATCCGGTGCCGGGATCGGCAAGGGACCGGCCGCGCGCATGGCAGCGAAGACGGGACCGGAAATGAGTTGTTGTTCGACGGCACGATAGCGCCGGCTTCCCTCGACCCACATGTCGCCGGCGCGCAGCCGGTCGCGAAGCTCCACCAGCACGCACAGTTCATAGGTCCGGCGATCAGGAAGGCCGGAGCCGATCGTCCGACGCCAGGCCTGTCGGATGAAGCCGACCGGCGCATCGGACGGCAGTTTTCGCAAACGACCGAGATGAAGGTCGCGGATGATCGCAACCGCTCGCGCGAGCGCATGGCAGGCCGGCACCGCCCCGAACGTGAACGACGCGATGAATGAGGGGCCGACCTGTCGGAGAACGGGGTAGTGGGTCGCGGCGATCGTGACGGGATCGACGGCATCGGGGCGGATCAGCTTGCGGGCTTCATCGACCTCACGGCCGAGATCGTCCCATCCGATCGCGGCCTCGACCGCAGCGGCGATGTCGCCGCCCGACACCCTGGCGGCAAGCAGGGCATCGCCGAGCCGGGCGAGCAGCCGGATCTTGCCGTTGATGGTGCGCCGGTCGCGCTTGAGCGCGGTGTCCGCGCTGTTCTGCTCGCGCCGGAACATCTGCCCCAACAGGCGGTCGAACATCAGCACCGCATCGTCGGTGAGCGTGACGATAGTTTCGAGTATCGTCGCCACCAGGACCGCGCGACGCCGCGTCGCTTGCAACGTTCGGACATGTTGCGCGGTCAGCCGCGCCCCTTGCTGACAGAGGCGTCGCAGGCGCTCAGGGTGGATGCCCGTAGCGATATCGGGATCGATCCCGATATCGCGGAGCAGCGCGAGCCGCTGGGCGATGATGGCGAACGTCTTACGGCCCGGCTTGCCGGGTGGCTGTCGCACCCATCCGAGGCTGCTCATGTTCGTACCGGCATGATGCAGGAGAAGGGCATCGAGCAGACGGCATTGACCGGTATCCAGCCCTCGGGTGAGATGGTCGGCGACATGGCGCTCGGCATCGAGCAACCCCTGCGCGACCATCCGTTCGACCGCACTGATGCCCGGCATGATGATGCGCCGTCGCCGGCACTCGCCCAGCAGCAACCGCACCAGCCCGGCACCGCTGGTCGTCGTCAGCGCGATCGGCAGGAGCCATTCCTGCAATGTCGTTCGCAGCGGCCGACTGAGCGGCGAAAACCCGAACGCATCGCGCAGCGCATCGAGTTGTTCGTACCGGGTCGGGCCGCGTGTCGCGTAATCGGCCAGCACCTCGGCCGCGACCTGCAATTGCTCGGCGACGAACGCGAGTGGGGTGGCGGGGATCAGTTCACCGGGGCGGAGCAGGCGACCGGGATAGCGCAGCGCGCAAAGCTGGATGGCGAAACCCAGCCGGTTGTGCGGCCGCCTCCGGCGCACGATGACGGCCAGGTCGTCGTGGCTCAACGTCCAGTGCTGGACGAGTATGGTTTCGTCGTCGGGAAGCGCGAGCAGTGCCGCGCGTTGTTCCTCCGACAGAACGGCGCGACGCGGCATTGGCTCAGACCTTGGCGGGCGGGGTCCAGCCGATCCGGGCCAGCGTCCCAAGGAGGGTCGAGCGCGGCACCTTGAAGGTGCGACAGACGGACGCCTTGCTGGCGCCGCCATCCAGCGCGGCGGTGATCCGTTCGAGCGTTTCGGCGTCGATCATCGGCGGACGCCCGCCCTGTCGGCCCCGGCGCTTCGCGGCAGCGAGCCCCGCCATCACCCGTTCGCGCGTCAGCGCCCGCTCGTACTGTGCCAATGCACCGAACAGTGAAAACAGCAATTCGCCATGCGGGGTGGTCGTATCCATCGCTTCCGTCAGCGATCGGAAGGCGATGCCGCGCGCCTTCAGGTCGGTGATGATCGTCAGCAGGTGCGGCAGCGAGCGTCCGAGCCGGTCAAGTTTCCACACGATCAGCGTGTCGCCTGCGCTCAGATAGTCGAGACAAGCTTTCAGCCCCGACCGATCGTCGCGCGCGCCGGATGCCTTATCGGTATGGAGATGCCGATGATCGACACCGGCTGCGACCAGCGCGTCGCGCTGTAGATCGACCGTCTGGCGGTCGTCGACCGACGACACCCGCATATATCCGACCAGCATGTACGACAAACCTCCGAACGCATGTTCCCACACACTCTATCAAAGCGACAGGGTTTGTCGATTGTTATGGGCGGAGGCGCGTGTGGTTCGGCGAAGGCACAGGTCCGGGGTGTCGCTTATCATGTGTTTTCCGACAGTCTCAAGACGCTGCGGCAACCTATACCGGCGTCATGACCAAGATACTCGATACGGACAGGAGATCGCAGGGTTCACCTGAACCCTCATTTCTGCACCTGAACGACAGCGCTCGGCATCATCGGGTCGCCTGACGCAATGACGAGGTACCGGCGCATGTCGCCCTTCGCGTCGCTGACGATCTGGCGGAGCGGTCCGAGCGTGTTGACGATCGCGCCGCCCGCGGGATTGGTCATGAACTTTGCCAGAGGCTGGATCACGCCGCCACCATCAGCGCGGGAGGATAGCCCAAGGACATAGGGCATCTTTGGGCTGAGGCCCGCAACCGCCGCCTGCAGGATCTGGACTTGGCCTTGATCGAACAGCGTGACCTGGCTGCGGCCAGTCCCGGCGAGGGTCAGCTGGATCTTCATGCCGGCCTGTGCGAGCGGTATCAGGTTTGCACGGCCTTCGCCTACCGGCACCGCGCCGGGAACATAGGCCACGCCTTGCGGCCCCTGACCGATCGGAATCGTCGCGATGACGGTGTTGCTGGCGGTGTCGATCGCCGCAACAGCGTCGGCGTTCTCCAGCCCGACATAGATCCGCGAGCCGTCGCCCGACGGCCACAGACCGTGCGGCAGCGCGCCGACCGGGATGCTCGCGACCTGCACGAAGTCGGTGGTGCGGAACACCTTCACGACATTCTCGGTGCCGACCGTCACATAGGCGAACTGGCCGGCCTTGGTGCGGGCGATGTTGACGTGGTTGGTGATCGCGCCGGTGTCGAACGTCTTCAGCACTGCGAAGGGTGGCTTGGCGTCGAACACCATGACCTTGCCGACGTCCTTCAGCGTCAGCCAGACCTGCTTGCCGTCGGGCGTCGCGGCGATGTCGGGGCAGAACGGGCTTGCCTGCTTGACGCGACCGACGATCTTCTTCGAGGCGGTGTCGATCACCACGGTCTCGGGTGAGAAGCTCGAACAGACATAGCCGTATTTCCCGTTCGGCGAGAAGATCGTCATGCCGGGGCCGTTAGGTACGGGAATGCGCGTCGTTGGCGCGAACGTCTTGCCGTCGAGTACCTGAATGTAATCCTCGCCGCGCACCGCGACCCACACTTCGCGACCATCGGGACGGAAGAACGCCTCGTGCGGCGAGCGCCCGACATAGGTCGTGTGCTTCACGGCGTTGGTCGCGGTGTCGATGAACGTCACCGAGTTCGACCCGATGGAGATCACCGCCAGCGTCTTACGGTCGGGCGAGAAGCCCATGCCGTGGACGAGCAGCTGCCCCTTGTAGAGTGGGCTGAGATTGGCGGGGGTCTGGTCACCGAGCTTGATGACGCCGAGCAGCGTGTTGGTCGACGGATCGATCACCGACACGGTGTTGGAGAACTGGTCCGAGGTGTAGAACCGGTCCTGCGCGCTGACGGGTATGTCGGGGCTCGCGTTCGGAACCTGCTGCGCAAATGCCGGGGCCGAGAAAGACAGGGCGGCACAGGCGGTTAAGGTGAAACGCTTCATGGACGGTCTCCTTGATGGGGGTGACCGGTCGCGGTCGGTTCGGTGTGGGGCGGCAACGCGCCGCCTTCGGATAGGATGCTCTGCATCACCGCGATTTCCTGTCGTTGTTCGACGATGATTCCCTGCGCAAGCCGGCGCAGGCGTTCGTCTTTGCCATAGCGCAGTTCGACTTCGGCCATGTCGATCGCGCCCTGATGATGGGGAATCATCATCCTTGCGAAGTCGCGATCGGGATCGCTCGAATAACCGGTCATCATCGCGCCGTGCATCCGCGTCATCGCCGCATCCATAGCGGACGCGAAGCTGTCCGTTTGCGCTATAGCGGCCGTCGATCCGGACAAGGCTATCGCGATCAGCAAGGTCGTGCGTGATTTCATCGTCATGCCCCTAGTCATCCCATTTACGACACGCGAGCGATGATGCCGATAGTCGTTGCTAGCACGGCCATGCAGCCCGGGAGAAAGAGCATCTGTATAGCCGCTTCGCGCCCTGTGATCGTGCCCGTCAGGATATCGACCGGGCCCTTGATGAACTCCGAGAACGAACGGAGGGGTTCGCCGGGGGCGGGAGTATCGCTGAGTACGATGCCGCCAGCAATCAGACCGAAATACAGGATCATGAAGACCGACACGACCGTCAGGACGAGCGCCGTAGCTGCATCACGTGCGAAGAAGGTCCAGAAAGTCAGCAACATTGCTGCATACACGCCGACGAGCAAGCCCAACGTGGCAGGATGGACGCCGCGCGATGCGATGCCTGGAGCCGTTCTTTCCAGCTCGTCATAATTGCCTACATCCGGCACGATTGCGAGATGTCGACGCACAGGCTTAGGAGCAACGAGTGTCTCGGTAGCGAGATCGTAGATCGGCTGTGTTGCCATGAGGAAGTCTCCGCGCGTCTCGATGAATGCCGAGCGTGACAGGATAGATGATTGCGGCGGGGCGGTCGGTCCAACGCATAACCACGGTCATTCCAATCATTTAACAGGAACGGTCGGCGATCTATAATCGCGTTTTCGTATTGAAATCATCGCGACCATGCGTTGGACGCGAGGGACATATCGGTCGATCTAGCGGCATCGGACCGGCACGATCACCCGCCGGGTCCGTGATAAGGATCAAACGATGAAAGCTGCGATCGTTCTGGTTGCCGCGATGTTGGCCTCCGTAGCGCCAGTCCCGGCGATCGCTCAGGCCTATTGGGCTGCACCTGCGGCGGACGACTTTCCCTACGATATCAAGGCGGTTCAGGCACCGTGGTCGAAGGCTGATATCGACCTCAGCCATCATGACCGGATCTATGTGTCTGACCCTACATCGACGAAGATCGTTGTCATCGATCCTGCAGCGGGCAACGAACTGGGACGGATCGACCTCGCCAAAAGCGCGATAGCTGAGCCCAGCTTTTCCAGCCCCAAAGTCCAGCACCTGGCTGCAACGCGTGACGGGCGGACCCTGGCGGTATCGGCATTAGCGCAGCACAGTGTGACGCTCGTAGATCTGGCCACGAACACGGAACGAGGCCGGACCGTGTTCCAGACGTCGCCTACCGCCGTCGCGTTTACGCCCAATGGGCACGAACTCTGGGTTTCGCTCGGCGATGAACATGCCATCGCGGTCGTGGATCCTAAGACAGCGCGGGAGATCACCCGCGTACCAGCAAGTGGCGGAGCGGGCGCGACCATCCTGTCGCCAAACGGACGCTATGCCTTTGTATCGCTTACTGAAAGGCCGTCCATCCTGGTTGTCGACGTCGAGCATCGGCGCGTCGTCGGACACGTTGCCAGCAACGGTGCAGGTGCGGGAGCAATCGCGGTCTCGCCAGATGGCAAACAGATCTGGGCAACACGCCGCGAGAGCGGCACGACCACGGTCTTTGCTGCCAAACCGCCGTTTGCGGTACGCGAAGTGATAAACACTGGTCCAGCAACGGGCGCGGTCAACTTCGCCCAGCGCGCAGACGATTCCTTTGCCTATGTCAGCGTTGGCGGCGATCAACCTGCAATCAAGGTCTATAGAACCGACAGCCTGGAGGCTGTGGCAACCGTCCCGCTACAAGCGGCTCCGAGTGCGGTTTGGCCGTCGGGCGATGGTACGAGGATCTATGCCAGCCTGGCCGGAACCAACAAGGTCGCTGGGATCGACACGCTGACGTACACCACCGTGTCGACGATCCCGATCAGTACGGATGCGCAGAGCCTGATCTACGTTCCTGGTGCCGTAAGATCAGGAAAAGGTCTCGCCAATCTGGTGCCATCCGGGCGCGATGCGGCGCTTGCCCTGGCGGCGCGTTGATCGGTCTCACACCGTCTGTAATCTCCCAACGAAAGCCCTTTCCAAAATGACCAAGCCCCCCGTCAGGATCGCGATCAGCGGTGCCGCAGGACAAATTTGCTATTCGCTGCTCTTCCGGGTCGCGCAGGGTGACGTGTTCGGACCGGACCAGCCCGTTATCCTTCAACTGCTCGACGTGCCGCAGGCGCTGGACGCAGTACGCGGCGTGGTCATGGAACTGGAGGATTGCGCGTTCCCGCTGCTGGCAGATGTGATCATTACTGATGATCCGATGGTGGCTTTCAAGGACATCGATGCGGCCATGCTGGTCGGGTCTCGTCCCCGCTCGAAGGGCATGGAGCGCCGTGATTTGCTCGCTGCCAACGCAGCGATCTTCAAGACGCAGGGCGCAGCGCTGGACGCAGTGGCCAAACGCGACGCCAAGATCCTGGTCGTCGGTAATCCCGCCAACACAAATGCCTGGATCATTGCGCAAAGCGCACCGGGTTTCCCTGCCGAAAACATCACGTCGATGATCCGCCTCGATCACAACCGCGCGCAGGGACAGCTTGCGGCCAAGGCGGGTGTCGGTGTCGATGCGATTACAAAGCTCGTCGTCTGGGGAAACCATTCGCCGACGATGTTTGCCGACTGGGGGAATGCCGAACTCGATGGCCAAAAGCTTGCCGACCGTATCGGAAACGAGGCCTGGTACCGCGAGACCCTGATCCCCACCGTTGCGCAGCGCGGAACCGCGATCATCGAAGCACGGGGTGCGTCCTCGGCCGCGTCGGCAGCAAATGCGGCGATCGACCATCTGCGCGATTGGGTGCACGGCGCAGGCGACAATTGGGTGTCGATGGGCGTGGTGTCAGATGGCTCCTACGGTATCCCGCAAGGGCTGGTGTGCGGCGTGCCGGTGCACTGCAAAAGCGGTGGGTATGCGCGTATCGAAGGACTGATCCTCGATCCATTCCAGCGAACGATGCTTGATCGCACGATTGCCGAACTGGTCGATGAACGTGAGGCGGTTATCGACATTCTGAAATGACCGATCGGTATATCTGATTGGAATGACCGTAATCTTTGGTTGGTGCGATTGATCTCCTTTCCCTATCATTGGGGCAAGGAGATCGGGCATGACCCTGGAACAACTCAGGATTTTCGTCGGTGTCGCTGAGCGCGAGCACATGACGCGCGCGGCCGAAGCGCTCAATGTGACGCAGTCAGCCGCAAGCGCTGCCATCGCCGCGCTGGAAGCCCGGCACGGCGTGCCGCTGTTCCACCGGGTCGGCCGTGGGATCGAACTGTCCGAAGCGGGCCGCATGTTTCTGGTCGACGCACGCGCAGTGCTTGGCCGTGCCGCCAGCGCGGAACTTGCACTG
Organism: bacterium; assembly: GCA_030824575.1. Classification (GTDB taxonomy): domain Bacteria; phylum Pseudomonadota; class Alphaproteobacteria; order Sphingomonadales; family Sphingomonadaceae; genus Sphingobium. The sequence goes on from JAVBXL010000156.1 coordinate 82,898, forward strand.
GCCGAATATGCAGGACTGGAGCGCGGCACTCTGCGGCTAGTCGCAAGCCAGACGATCGCGGGCTATTGGCTGCCCCGCCAGCTGGCCGCGTTCCATGCGCGCTACCCCGCGATCTCAATCGAACTGGCGATCGACAACACCGAGGGGGCCGCGGCGCGCGTGCTCGACGGTGCGGTCGAGCTCGGCTTCGTCGAGGGTGTGATCGACGAGCCCGCGCTCGCGCATTGGACGGTCGCGAACGACCGCATGGTGCTGGTAAGCGACCGCGCAGCCGACACGATCGACGAGGACTGGATCCGCGCCGCACGCTGGATCGTCCGCGAGCAGGGATCGGGCACGCGCTCGTCGTTCGAGGAGGTGCTGCGCCAGCGCGGCGTCGATCCGTCGGACCTCACCGTGGCGCTGATGCTACCATCGAACGAGGCGGTACGTAGCGCGGTCGAGGCCGGGGCGGGCGTCGCGGTGCTGTCGCAGCATGTCGTCGCACCTGCAATCGCGGCCGGCACGTTGCACGATCTACCGCTCGGTCTGCCGCGGCGTCCGTTCTACGCGCTGCGCCATAAAGAGCGGTATCGAACGCGGGCGGCCGATGCGCTGACCGATCTCATCAAGGAGACTGGCAAGTGACCGCCGATCTGAAACCCGTTCTCGATGGCCTGAAGCCCCTCAGCCGGCTCGACTCCCCGCGCGAGATGATCCGGCAGTTCACCCCCAACTGGTTCGCCGCTACGATGGGCACCGGCATTCTCGCGCTCGCCTTGCCGCAGGTGCCGGGCGTCGGCGCATCGCTGCACCCGGTCGGCGAGGCGCTGTGGTACTTCAACATCGCGCTCTTCACGCTGTTCGCCGGGCTCTACACCGCGCGCTGGACGATGTTCGGACACGAGGCGCGGCGGATCTTCGGGCACAACACCGTGTCGATGTTCATCGGCACGATCCCGATGGGGCTGGCGACGATCATCAACGGATGTCTTGCATTCGGCCTGCCGCAGTTCGGCGCGGGCGTGATCCCGATCGCCGAGACATTGTGGTGGATCGACGTCGCGATGTCGCTCGCCTGCGGTGTGGCGATCCCCTACCTCATGTTCACGCGGCACGAACATTCGCTCGACGGCATGACCGCGGTGTGGCTGCTGCCGGTGGTCGCGGCGGAGGTCGCAGGTGCGAGCGGCGGCCTGCTCGCCCCGCATCTGGCGGACGCGCATCACCAGTTCGTCGTGCTCGCAACGTCGTATGTGCTCTGGGCTTATTCAGTGCCGGTCGCGTTCGGCATCCTCGCGATCCTGATCCTGCGGATGGCACTGCACAAGCTGCCGCACGAGAGCATGGCCGCCTCGAGCTGGCTCGCGCTCGGTCCGATTGGCACCGGCGCGCTTGGGATGCTGGTGCTCGGCAGCAACGCGCCCGCGATCCTCGCCGCCAACGGCCTGGGGCAGATCGGCGCGGTAGCGCAGGGGATTGGCACGATTGCCGGGCTGCTGCTCTGGGGTTTCGGTCTGTGGTGGCTGGCGCTCGCGACGCTGATCACGATCCGCTACTGGCGCGCGGGCATTCCGTTCAACCTCGGCTGGTGGGGCTATACCTTCCCGCTTGGCGTCTACACGGTCGCCACCTTCAAGCTCGGCACGACGCTTCAGCTCGGCTTTTTCGGGATCGTCGGCACTGTCCTCACAGTGGCGCTCGCAGCAATGTGGCTGCTGGTCGGCGCCAAGACGGTCGCGGGCGGCTGGCGCGGGAACCTGTTCGTGTCGCCCTGCATCGCCCAAGCCAATTGATGGGCCGAACTGATCGTCCTGTCGGATCGAACCGTCGCATCCGATCGACCCGTACCGGGCAGACCGGCGGACGGGTCGCGCATAAAAGCATGACATCGAAGGGAGAATGCTGGTGGACAGCCTGGATATGAAATTGGCGCAGGCGACGAACCGCCGTCGCTTTCTCTCAGAAGCCGCGATCGGTAGCGGCGCGCTGATCGCCGCGCCCGCGCTGGCGCAGAGCATGGTCGATCTGCATCTGCCAGGTGGCCCATCGGAACGGCCCATGACCAACGCGTTCCCCGGCAAGGGCAACATGATCCTCCAGCGTATCCACCCGCCTTTGCTGGAAACGCCGATGAGCGTGTTCAATGGCGACGTCTTCACGCCAAACGACCAGTTCTTCGTCCGCTGGCACTGGGCTGACATTCCGACCGCGATCGATGTCGAGGCGTTCCGGATCAAGGTGCACGGCGCGGTCACGCGGCCGCTGTCGATCTCGCTCGCGCAACTGCTGAAGTTGCCACGCGTCGAGCTGGCGGCGATCAACCAATGCTCGGGCAATTCGCGTGCGCTGTTCCAGCCGCCCGTTGCCGGTGCGCAGTGGCGTCACGGGGCCATGGGCAACGCCAAATGGCTCGGCGTGCGCCTGCGCGACGTGCTCGACATCGCCGGCGTGAAGCCGGGCGCGGTTGCGGTGCGGTTCGGTGCGCTCGACCAACCGGTGGTCGCGGGTGGACCGGATTTCGCCAAGTCGCTGTCGATCGACCACGCACGCGACGGCGAAGTGATGCTCGCCTTCGGGATGAACGGCGAACAGATGCCGCTCCTCAACGGCTTCCCGGTCCGGCTGATCGTACCCGGCTGGTATTCGACCTATTGGGTCAAGATGCTGAACGACATCGAGGTGCTCGCCGCACCCGACGACGGTTACTGGATGGCCAAGGCGTACAAGATCCCTGACACTCCAGGCGCGAACGTGCGGCCTGGCCAGAAGGATTTCCCGGCCGTGCCCATCAACAAGATGATCCCGCGCAGCTGGGTCACGAGCCTCGACGAAGGGCAGGCAATCGCGTTCGACCGGTCAATCCCGCTGGGCGGCATTGCGATGGGGGGCGATTGCGGCGTCGCCAAGGTCGATGTGTCGACCGACAACGGCAAGACCTGGTACAAGACAGTGCTCGGCCCCGATCACGGCAAATACAGTTTCCGCCGCTGGGACGCGCAGGTGCCGCTCACGCATGCGGGCCCGACCAGGCTGATGTCGCGCTGCTGGAACACCGCCGGCATCGCGCAGCCGATGACGCCGATCTGGAACCCGGGCGGGTTCATGCGCGGCAACATCGAAACCACCAACATCGTCGTCGGCTGAGGAGCGCTCCCCCATGAAAACGCCTTCCATCGGCACGCTGTCGTTCGGGTTCGTCGGCGCGACCGTCGTTCTTCTGCTCGCGATCGGTGCCCCGAACAGCCGCGTCGCCCCGCCGCCTGCGGCCCCGACTGCACCACCGCCGCCAAGCGTCTCGGCGCGCGGCTTTTCGCTGGCGTCCACCTCGGTCGATCTTCCGACCGACGAAGGTCAATATCCCGCCGGCCCGCATGCCGATGTCATCAATGCCAACTGCACGTCGTGTCATTCGGCGAGCATGGCGCTGAACCAGCCACCACTCTCTGGCGACCAGTGGACCGCGGAGGTCACCAAGATGCGCGAGGTCTACAAGGCACCCGTCGCCGCAGCCGACGTACCGGCGATCGTCGCCTATCTGACTGCCATGAGCACGAAGCAGCCGGGCGCCGCGAAGGGCAAGGCACAGGACCCCGATCCGAAGGCTGCGCCCGACGTATCGGGAGGATCAGGTTAAGCCATCAACTCACGACACGCGGTTTTGCGCGCGAAGTGCTGTGCGGCGTGTACGTGTCTCGCGCAGTGTCGCATCGGGCGCCAGACCGTCTGCCGGCACCTTGGGTATCGCAACGCGCTGCGACAGGTAGATGCCGTTGTGGCCCGAGCAGAGATAGGCCACGAAACAGGCGACGGCGATCGGCACCGCATAGGCGGCGCCGAACAGTTCGATTCCCATGAAGGTGCAGGCGAGCGGGGTATTGGCGGCCCCGGCAAACACCGCGACAAAGCCGATCGCGGCGAACAGGCCCGTCGGCACGCCCAAGAAAGGCGCCAGCGCGTTACCGAGCGCTGCGCCGATGAAGAACAACGGCGTGACTTCACCGCCTTTGAAACCCGCGCCGAGCGTGACGACGGTAAACAGCAGCTTGATCGCCCAACTCCACGGATGCGTGTCCGGTCCGAAGAAGCTGGCGATGGTAAGGCTGTCGGGCCCCGCTGCCAGGACACCCAGGCCCAGATAGTCGCGCGTGCCGAACAGGAAGACGAGCGCGATAACGACGGCCCCGCCGATCACTGGACGTAGTGGACCATAGGGAACGATACGCTTGAGCCATCCCCCGACCACGTGGTTGGCTTCGGCGAAGGCCAGACCGACCAGTCCGAATATGATCCCCGCAACACCTGCCTTCGTCACGAGCAGCGCATCGACGGGTATCAACGCACCGATCGGGTAGACACCGTGATGGATACCCCAGGCGAGGCACGTCCAATCGCCGACCAGCGCTGCAACAAGGCAAGGCACCAGCGCGGAATATTCAACGCGGCCGATCGCCAGCACTTCGAGCGCGAAGACCGCTCCTGCGATCGGCGTGCCGAAGACCGCGCCGAACCCGGCTGCGATCCCCGTCTTCAACAGGATGCGCGTGCCGCCCGCATCGAGGTGGAGCGCGCGGCCGAAACCGCTGGCAAGGCTTCCGCCTAATTGGACGGCGGTGCCTTCACGTCCGGCCGAGCCACCGAAAAGATGCGTCACCACTGTGCCGAAGAAGATGAGCGGCGCCATCCGCAGCGGCACACCGCCGCCCGGCTCGTGGATCTGCTCGACGATCAGGTTGTTGCCGCCCTCCACCGAGCGCCCGGTGAGATGGTAGAGCAATCCGACCACGAACCCGCCCACCGGCAGCAGATAGAGCAGCCAGGGCGATGCGAACCGCAGTCGCGTAACGGTATCGAGGCTCAACAGGAACGCCGCACATAGCGTCCCGACGAGTGCCGCCATGGGCAGCAGGATCAGCGCCCAGCGCAGGACAGAGATCGCATGGTCGTGACGATCGCGCACGAATGCCGCAACGTTCAGCGTGTCGACCAGATTGCGAAAGGTAGCGCGCACAATTCCTCCTTGCTGCCTGACGGCGCCAAGTAGGAATCATCAGCTCATGTCAGAGCGGTTCGGCCAAATTGCCCGGCAGAAATCCATTGCCGAGGTCGATCTATGAGACGTTGGCCCCAACCGTCAATGGGCATGTTGGTCGGGCAAATGCTCGGACCTGTCAGTCGCCAGGGTCTATCTGAGCCCGTTATATGGACCGACCCGGGTACGCTACATGCGGGACCGATCGGTTTCGACCCGCGCGTCGTTTTCGGGCTGCGTCACAAGGGGCGATACCGCACGAAAGCCGCCGATGCGCTGCCGGGTCTGATCGGCCCGTAGCGTGGTTAGCGCTGCTGCGCTACGAGCGCGCCGTCCAGATGCCGACGAGCGCGGCCAGCGACACGAGCATAAGAAACCCGTTCATTACCAGGAGCAACGCCGCTGGCAGGCGCTTGATGTCGGGTCGTGGCGGCGGGGCGCCGGCACCCATCTCGCGCCACACCGCGGCGACAAAGCAAAAGGCGCTGAACAGGATCAGCATGGTCCCGGTCGCCGTCGCCAGCCACGGGAACACGACGTCCTTGAGCAGCGCGCGCGCGCCGATCCCGGAAGCGAGCGCCGCCAGTCCGGTACGCACCCAGGCGGCATAGGTGCGTTCACCGGCGAGGATTGTGCGGTCTGCGGCAAGCTCCGTGCGACGATCAGCGCTGTCCACCTGCTGGACTGCGCTGTCCTTCAGCGTGCTCGCGCTCTCCGCCAGCTTCGCATGGGCCCGATCGGCGTCGTGCGGCGCGTCCATCAGCCGGCGGTGACGGTGGTGCGATGCCAAGCCGTCGAGAGATAGCCGGCGAAGTTCCAGATCGCTTCGGGCCGTTCGGGCTGCATCTGCCCGGCACCGTCGACGGCGCGCACGACCAGGACGTGGAGCCCGGGCGAGAGATCGACCGTGACGTGCCACTGCGTCCAGCTCCAGGGTGAATCCGGTTGGCTGGTCAGTTCCGCCTGCAGCCAGTCGGTGCCGTCATTGACGGAGACCTCGACGCGCGAGACCGCTCGGCCGAAGGCGACCGCATAGCCCGCGATTTCGCATGCGCCGGCGCCGATATGCGCGCCGTCCACGGGGGCGCAGATCGCAGCGTTGAGCGGCATCTCCTCGATCGTCAGGCCCCGGTCCCAATCCGCGTCCTCCTTCGCTACCGACGCCGGAAAGAGCTTGTAGTCCTTGGCCTGGATCGGCGCATCGGACGGGCGATCGCGCACCTCGATGCGCGTCAGCCACTTGGCGCTACGAACGCCCGCATAGCCCGGCACGACGAGCCGCAGCGGTGCGCCATGTTCGGGGGCCAGCACCTCGCCGTTCATGCCCCAGGCGATGAGCACGTCCGGCTCTAGCGCCTTGGCGATCGAGATCGAGGCACCGAACGGCGCCGTCTCACCATCGACATCCACGTCGTCGGCCCCCGTAGTGCCGACGAACGACGCGCCATCTTGGATGCCGGCCGCGGCGAGTACGTCGCACAGTGCGACGCCGGTCCAAGCCGCATTGCCGATCGCGCCCACGTCCCAGGGATCGCCCGAAGTCTTTTCCACGTCTTGAAGATGTGCCCGACGATTGCCGGCGCACTGCATGGTCGCGGTCACTGTCCGGGTCGCAAATGCCGTTTGAAGTTCGGCGACCGTGTAGGAGCGCGGGCGGTCGACCAAGCCGTCCAGCGCTATACGATGATCGTCGGCCAGCTCCGGCGTAGGTCCGTGACTGCGGATGTAGAAATTCGCCTGCGGCGTCAGGAAGGACGTGATCAGTTTATCCGGAGGCGTTTCCGCATTGAGCGGCTCCGGACAGCGGAGGATTAGATTCTGTTCGGCGCGATCGGATGCGGTCATGCAAGCGGCCTACCATGATGAAATCAATAGCGAAATTGATCGTTTGGCTGGACGATGTCACCCAGACTCTTTCGATAGCCTATCCCTTTCTAGACGGCCCAGTCGGCCCGAAGCTGCGATTTTGGCCAGGTTGAAGAACGAACACTGAACGCTTGATTGATTCTACCAGGACCGTTGCTGACCACCGACCTCGTAGATATCGGCTTCCATGGAG
>JAVBXL010000176.1 GCA_030824575.1 bacterium
GCGGCTGCCAGCGGCTTGCCGATGGGCGCAGCCGCCACCCCCTTGCGGACGGCAGCCATGTCCTCATCATTCGGGTACTGCCCCAGCAGCCAGTAGTCGAATACGCGGCGCGACAGAGCAATCATCTTGCCCCGGAACCCCGCGCTGTCCAGGCTCAGCGCACAATCGATGGCGGTCAATCCGCTGCCCAGCAGCAACAGCGTGTCGTCACTGCCCAACCCCACGGCGATGTCCGCCGCCCAGGGATCATCGACATAAGCAGGGCGATCGAGGCCGACAAAGGCCGGCAAGTCGTGCGGCGGCAGGTTGCCCGGCGCGATCACGGCGACGTCCGCCGTAAGGGGCACGCCCGACCGCAGCGCAACGGAAGCGCCCTCATCCGCCACGACCAGGTCGATCGCTTCGTCACTCATAATGCTGATTCGGTCACCCGCTGCTGCGCGCGCGGCATCCAGCATCGCGCATAGATAGGTGCCATAGTCGCGCCGGGTTGCGAAGCTGCCTTCCTGGCCCAGCCCCTGCGCGCTCAGCCAGTCCACGAAATGAGCAGGCTGGTCGGGCAACGCGCTCATATTGGCGGCGCGGACATTGAGGATATGGTCCGCCTGCGCCGCGCCATAGGCCAGGCCGCGGCCCAGCCGGTCGGGCCGCCGTTCGATCAGCGTCACCCGCACATTGCCATGCCGCAACAGGTTGATCGACAGCAGCACGCCGCTGAAGCCGCCGCCGATGATGGCGACATGGTCTACCTTCAGCATGGATCAAGCATTTCTAATGGTTCGCCCAACATTGCTTGTGGGACATATCTCTACTGTTGAAATAGATAAAGTGCCAATTGCATGCATGAAAGGACGACCATGCGCCTGTTACGTTCCCTAGGGCAAAGCTGGACGCGCTTGCGCGAAGCGGCGCGGCGCGAATTTCTGCGCGATCCCAATGTGATCCTGTTCGAACGCCGGGCTAATCCAGCGTCAGAAGGTGCGCATGGCCGTTGATCGGCTGTCGCGGCGGGCCTTCATCGGCACCGGAGCGGCGTCCTGCCTCTTATTGGCGGGATGCGGCGCTACCAGGAGCGGCCGGCCGAAATTGCGCGTGTCCGTAACTGGCAAAGGCGAAGGCGATACGCGCCTGCTGTTCAAAGCGGCCGGGATCAAGCCCGAAGGCTTCGACCTCGTTTATAGCGAGTTCCAGTCCGGCCATCTGGTCGTGGAGGCGCTCAACGGCGGCTCGCTCGATTATGGCGGGATGAGCGAAATCCCGCCGATCTTTGCGGCCGCCTCGACCATCCAGAGCTTCCGCCAGATCGCGGTCGCCCATGGCGACGTCAACAACCAAGTCGTGCTAGTGCCGAAGGGGTCCAAGGCGAAGACGATCGCCGATCTCAAAGGCAAGCGCGTGGGTTATGTCCGCGCCACCACCTCGCAATATTTCCTGATCCGCATGTTGGAGGAAGTCGGCCTCAGCTGGGACGACATCACCCCGGTCGCGATGGGCGTGTCCGATGGCGCGGCGGCCTTCTCGCAGGGATCGCTCGATGCATGGGCGATCTACGGCTTTCCGATCCAGCGCGCCATCGCGACGGAGGGCGCGCGCATCCTCAAGACCGCCTACGGCATATTGTCGGGCAATTATCTGGTGTCGGCCCATGTCGATGCGCTGGCCGATCCCGACAAGGCCAGGCTGATCGGCGATTATCTGGAGCTGGTGCAGAAAGCCTATGGCTGGGCGGCTGCCCATCAGGATGAATGGGCGACGATCATCGCCCAGGATATCGGTGTTCCCCGCGACTATGTGGTCGATCAGTTCAAGCGCAAGAGCGCCACCTATGAATTGCGCCCGGTCACGGCTGCGGCGATCGCTTCGCAGCAACAGGTCGCGGATCTTTTCTATCGGCAGAAATTGCTGCCCAAGGCGGTCGATGTGCGCCCGCTATGGGATGCCCGTTTCAATGCCGACATTCCCAAGAGAGGCTGAACATCATGGCCACCCAGGCAATTCAACGCGACGACGCGCCAGCCGCTTCGGCCGGGTCGGTCAGTGCGGAGCAACTCGACCGGCTGACCCGGCGATTGGCCGAAACTGCGGAACATTATGACCGTAGCGGCGAATTCCCGCGCGCCAATTTTGATCTGCTCGCCAGTGAAGGGCTGATCGGCCTGACCGTTCCGCGCGATCTGGGCGGTCGCGGCGCGGGTCTCGGCGAAGCGATCCGCGTGCTGGCCGCGGTGGCGAAGGGGGAGCCGTCGACCGCGCTCATCCTGTTCATGACCTATCATTATCACGCCACTCCGGCGCGTGCGCGCAATTGGCCGCAGGCGATCTACGAGCGGCTGGCGCGCGATGCGGTGGCGGGCAGGGGCCTGATCGGCGGCCTGCGGGTCGAACCGGAACTTGGCACGCCGGTACGCGGCGGCCTGCCCGCGACGGTCGCCCGACGCACCGCCGATGGCTGGGCGATCAGCGGCACGAAAATCTATTCGACCGGATCGACCGGGCTCGACTGGTTTTCGGTCTGGGCGAAGACGGATGAAACGGAACCGCGCGTCGGCAATTTCCTGGTCCGCGCCGATAGTGCCGGCATCGATATCGAGCCGGTGTGGGACCATCTGGGGATGCGCGCCACCGTCAGCCATGCGGTGCATTTCGCCGATACGCCGACGCCGCTCGACCATGCGGTCGATATTCGCCGTCCCGAACAATGGGCGGCCGGTGCCGGTGATCCCAGCCTCGCCATCTGGAATGCGCTGGCCATCTCGACCATTTATGATGGCGTCGCGCGGGCGGCGCGCGACTGGCTGCGCGCCTATCTCAACGACCGGGTGCCGACCAATCTGGGCGCTTCGCTCGCCACCCTGCCGCGCGTGCAGGAGAAATTCGGCGAGATCGAAACGCTGCTGCAGGTCAACCGCACGCTGATCCCCGATGCCGCCGCCCGCCATGATGCCGGTGATCCGCCCAGCGCGGTGGAGGTGAACAATATCAAATATCTCACCACCGCCAACGCCATCCGCGCGGTGGAGATCGGCCTCGAACTCACCGGCAATCCGGGCATCAGCCGGAAAAATCCGCTCGAACGCCATTATCGCGACGTGCTGTGCAGCCGCATCCACTCGCCGCAGACCGACACCATATTGATCGCCGCCGGTCGGGCGGCGCTTGGGAACTGACATGTCGATCATCATTGCAAGCCAACTCGACGCAGATTTCAACCGCGGCCTTCGCCAGCATCCTATCGCGCCCATATTGATCGACGTCGCCGACGACGAACCGTGGAGCGCTGCGGCGGAGGCGGATCTATTGTTGGTGCGGCCTTCGCCTGCCTGGCGCCAACCATCCGCTTCACGTCCACCTGTCTGGCCGGGGCGGCTGAAATGGGTCTATAGCGCTTCGGCGGGGATCGATTTCTATCCCTCATGGCTGCTCGACGCGCCGCTCGTCACCTGCGGCCGCGGCGTCGCTTCGGACGAGATCGCCGATTATGTGATCGCCGCCATATACGCCTATGCCAAGAATCTGGAGGCGATCACCGCCCGGTCGCGGGCGCAATGGGTCAACGTGCCGCTCGGCCGGGTATCGGGCACCACGATCGGCATCGTCGGCCTAGGCGCGATCGGGCAGGCGGTGGCGCGACGCGGCCTGGCGCTGGGCGCGCAGGTCGTCGGTCTGCGCCGCACCGGCGCCCAATCGGGCATCAGCGGCGTGGAGCATGTCGGCGATATCGAAACGCTCGTCGGCCGCGCCGACCATATCATCGTCGCCGTGCCGGCCACGCCGCAAACCTATCATCTGTTCGACGCGGCGCTGCTCGCCAAGGTCAAGCCCGGCGCTCATATCATCAACGTCGCGCGCGGATCGGTGATCGATCAGGACGCCTTGATCGACGCGCTGGACGGGGCGGGCGGCCCTGGTTTCGCGACCCTGGACGTGACCGACCCCGAACCCTTGCCCGACGGCCATGCGCTCTACAGCCATCCGCGCGTGCGATTGACGCCGCATGTGTCCAGCAATCACACGCTGGTGCGGCATCGGCTGCTGGAAAAGGTGCGTGACGACATCTCCCGCTTCGCCCGCGGCGAAGCGCCCAGCGACATCGTCGATCCTGTGCGCGGCTACTGACGGGCCGGGCGCGGGAACCGGTCAGAGCGCCTCGACCGTTTCCCGCGCTAGTTCCGCCAGCCGCTGCGCCGCCTTGTCCAATTTTTCGCCCGACCGCAGGATCGCCGCTACGCGCGGCAAGGGCGGCAGGCGCTCATGCTCCAGCGCTGCGCTGTTCTCCAGAAACAAATGGGTGCGGCAGGTGATGCCCAGGCCCGCACCGACGGCGGCCTTGAGCGTCGCAAGATTGGGCGTTTCCACCGTGATCCGCCATTGCAGCCCGGCATCTTCCAGCGCCCGGATCGCCGCCTCGCGGAAACGGCACGGCTCCTCCAGCACCGCCAGCGGGATCACTTCGCGATCGGCCAGCACCGTCTCGCCATACCAGCTCATTGGCGCGACCGTCACCGCATGGGCGTCATTGGGCGCGGCAAAGCCCAGCACGATGTCCAGTTCCCGCCGTTCCAGCAGCGCCTGCAATTCGGCGGTTCCCGCGACGCGCGCATAGATTTGCGCGTCGGGATGCAATTCGGAAAAGCGCGACAACAGGCCGGTCAGCAGCGTATCGGCGAAATCCTGCACCATGCCGATCCGCGCCGGCCCGGCAAAGCGTCCGGCGCTGACTGCCGCCACCGCCTCGTCATGCAGCAGCAGCACACGCCGCGCATAGTCGAGCAGCACGGTCCCCGCCGACGTCAGGTTCAGCCGCCGCCCTTCGCGCAGGAACAGCGTCTGCTGCACCAGTTCCTCCAGCCGCTTGATCTGAAGGCTGAGCGCGGACTGCGTCACGAACACCTGTTCCGACGCATTCAGCATCGACCCGGTCTCGACGATGGCGACGAAGCTGCGCAGCAAATTGGTCGGCAGATTGACCGGCACGATGAACCCCTTGGATGGAAAGATGGGAAGCCGATCCGAAGCCGGAAACGGAAGGCCACTTATCGCTGAGGCTTATATATCAATCAAAATAGTAGAGATTTGTTCGGCCAAGAAAAAACTACGCCGCAACGAACGCCGCACGGCAAACCGCCAATATCGGCGCTCACCCGCCCCACAATCGCGATGAAAGGCGACCTATGATGAACGCTGATAGGTCAGCGTAGAAAAACTTAATTGAATAGGTAGACAATTCATGTTGGGCTTTTCCGCAGTTACATGAAGGGCCGGACATGGCGGTTTTGACGATCAATGACACATCGCGGGCAGGGCTGGGGCGTTCCGCTTCCACGGCCCGTCCTTTCTCTCTTTCACGCTTTGGTGGCCGCTGGCTGTCGCCAGTCCTGCTGCTGCTGCTGTGGGAAGCGGGATCGCGCCTTGGCCTGATCCCCGAACGCACGCTGGCCGCGCCGTCCGCCGTGCTGGGCACGTTACTGGAGATGGTGATTTCCGGCGAACTGCCCTCCAACTTGCTGGTGTCCTTCGCCCGCGTCGCCGTCGGCCTGCTGATCGGCGTGGGCCTTGGCCTTGGCCTCGGCCTCGTAGCCGGCCTGTCTCGGTCCGGCGAACTGGCGGTCGATCCGCTTATGCAGATCAAGCGCACCATACCCGCGCTGGCGCTCACCCCGCTGTTCATCGTCTGGTTCGGCATCGGCGAAACGCCCAAGGTCGCGCTCATCGCCTTCGGCACCATCTTCCCGGTCTATCTCAACCTCTACAGCGGTATCCGTAGCGTCGATCTACGCCTGCTTGATGCGGCGAAGAGCTTCGGCCTCAGCCGTTGGGAGCAGATCTGGCATGTCATCCTGCCTTCGGCGCTGCCCTCGCTGCTGGTCGGACTGCGCTACGCCCTGTCGGTGTCGATCCTGGTGCTTGTGGTCGCCGAACAGATCAATGCCTCGGCCGGCCTTGGCTATCTCATCAACAACGCTCGCGATTTCATGCGGACCGACATCATCGTCGTCTGCCTCATGGTCTACGCCATCCTCGGCCTTGGCGCCGACTGGCTGGTCCGCACGATCGAAGCCCGCGCCCTGATCTGGCGCCCCAGCATAGTGGAGCAATAAGCATGGACGCTCGTCTCGGTTTTTCCACGGTCGATAGCGCTGTTCATCAGCCCCATCCCGAGCCCGTCGTGCGCCTGCGCGACTTTACCCGGCGCTTCGGCGCTAACACAATCATCGACGGCCTCGACCTCGACATCGCGCCCGGCGAGTTCATCGCCCTGCTGGGCCGTTCGGGATCGGGCAAGACCACGCTACTGCGCACGCTGGCGGGCCTGGACGAAGTCCGCGACCAGGATGTGGAAGTCCCCGATTCCCGCGCCGTCGTCTTTCAGGACGCTCGGCTGCTCCCCTGGAAACCGGTCTGGAAGAATGTGGCGCTGGGCCTGAAGGGCGACAATGGCCGCGCCCGTGCCGAAGCCGCGCTCAAGGAAGTGGGCCTTGGCCATCGCCTTGACGCCTGGCCGCTGACGCTGTCGGGTGGCGAAGCGCAGCGCGTGGCGCTGGCCCGCGCACTTGTCCGCGAACCGCAACTGTTGCTGCTGGATGAACCCTTCGCGGCGCTCGACGCGCTGACCCGCTATCGGATGCACGATCTGGTGCTGTCGCTCTGGCGCAAGCACAAGCCCGCCGTCTTGATCGTGACTCATGATGTCGAGGAAGCGATTGCGCTGGCCGACCGCGTGCTGGTGCTCGACCGGGGTCGCATCGTCGCCGAAGAACGCATCACCGCCCCGCGCGGCGAGCGTGCCAGCTTTGCGGCACGCCTGCGGGAAAAACTGCTCTCCCATCTGGGCGGCGATGATCATGGTGAAGGCGTCGTACCCTTTGCGGTCGCCGCCGAATGAACGCGCTCGCCGACATCGAACGGCCGGTCGATACCGTGCCCGACACCAGCCGCCTGCGCGGCTTCGTCACCGCCTTTGCCGACCTGCTGGCCGCGACCCGCGACGAGCAGGCGATATTGGACAGCGGCCGCGCGCTGCTCAGCCGCCTGATCGCCACTGACGACTGGCTACCCGAAGCCTTCGCCCAGCCTCATCCCGATCGCTACCAGCAATATCTGCTGCATTGCGACAGTCGCGAGCGGTTTAGCGTGGTCAGCTTCGTCTGGGGACCGGGCCAGTCCACGCCCATCCACGATCACAGCGTCTGGGGTCTGGTCGGCGTTCTGCGGGGCGTAGAGAAGGTCGAGCGCTTCCGCCGCCTGCCGAGCGGTGCCCTGGTCGATCAGGGCGAGGAACTGTTGCACGAAGGCGAGGTCGACGCCGTCTCCCCCCGCATTGGCGATATCCATCGCGTCACCAATGGGCTCGCCGACCGGCCGTCCGTCAGCATCCATGTCTATGGCGCCAATATCGGCGCGGTAGAACGCGCGACCTACGCGCTCGACGGCACGCCCAAGACCTTCATTTCGGGTTACGCGAACAGCGTGATCCCCAACCTCTGGGACAGATCGAAAACCGCATGACCACCGACACGCTGGACAAAATCCAGACCGCCACGCCGCAGGATATCCGCCACGCCCTGCTGGTCGGCAGCGAAATCGCCATCATCGACGTGCGCGAAGAACATGACTTTGCGCAGGGTCACCCGCTCTTCGCCGCACAAATCCCGCTGCGCCGCATCGACGAGGAAGCCCGCTGGCGCATCCCTCGCTTCGCCACGCCGATCATTGTCTATGACAATGGCGAAGGCTTCGCCCGCAAAGCGGCGATCCGCCTCGAAGCGCTGGGCTATAGCGATGTGCGCGAACTGGACGGCGGTCTCTCTGCTTGGGCAGCGGCCGGCTATGAACTGTTCGAGGACGTCAACAGCTACTCCAAGGCGTTCGGCGAACTGGTCGAGCATCGCCGCCACACGCCGTCACTGGCCGCCGAAGACGTGCAGGCGCTGATCGATGAAAAAGCCGACATCAAGATCCTGGATGCGCGCCGCTACGAAGAATATAACACGATGAGCATCCCCACCGGGACCAGCGTGCCCGGCGCGGAACTGGCGTTGCGCGCACGCACCATCGCGCCCGATCCCGACACCACCATCATCGTCAATTGTGCCGGCCGCACCCGCTCGATCATCGGCGCGCAGTCGCTGGTCAATGCAGGCGTCCCCAACAAGGTGTTTGCGCTGCGCAACGGCACGATCGGCTGGACGCTGGCGGGTCAGCAACTGGAAACCGGCCAGACCCGCGCCGCGCCCGAAGTCGACGATGTTGCGATCGATGAAGCGCGCACCCATGCCCGCGACGTCGCCTATCGCGCCGGCGTCAAGCGCATCGGCTGGGAAGAACTGACCGCGTTTCAGGCCGATACGGCTCGCACCCTCTACCTCTACGACGTGCGCCAGCCGCGCGAATATGAAAGCGGCCATCTGCCCGGTTTCCGCAACGCGCAGGGCGGCCAGTTGGTGCAGGAAACCGATCACAACGCTCCGGTCCGCGGTGCCCGCATCGTCGTGACCGACAATGTTGGTCCGCGCGCGGACATGACCGCTTCCTGGCTGGCGCAACTGGGCTGGGACGTCTCCATTCTCGACGTCGACTGGTCGGCAGTCGCGCTGGAAACCGGACCGGACGGCGCGCCGACGCCACGCGGGCCAGAAGGCCGCTACAAGCGCCCCTATGAAGGCACAGATAACAAGGCCGCCGCCATGCAGGCCTATCTCGACTGGGAATATGGCCTCGTTGCCCAACTGGAGCGCGACGGCACCCACGGCTTCTACGTCATTTAAGATTTCGGGAGAATTTCCATGAGCGTCAAGTTCATCGGCTATATCGGCTTCAATAACGGTTCTGAAACGCAAGCGGCGGTCCGCAGCCGCGCGCTGGACACCGAATATGTTAACGCAGCCGCCAAGGCGCAGGAAGAGGGCGGTTTCGACCGGGTTCTCATCCCGTTCGGCTCGAACAGCCCGGAAAGCCAGATCGTCGCGGCCCACGCGGCCGCCATCACCACGAAGCTCGGCTTCCTCGTCGCCCATCGCCCCGGCTTCACGCAGCCCACCGTTGCTGCGCGCCAACTCGCCACGCTTGACCAACTGTCGGGTGGGCGGGTTGCGGTCCACATCATCACCGGGGGCGCGGACGAGGAAATGGCGCGCGACGGCGACACCAGGACGGTAAAGGCCGAACGCTATGCCCGCACCGACGAATATCTGACCGTCCTGCGGCAGGAATGGACCGCCGCCAAGCCCTTCGACCATCAGGGCAAGTTTTACGACATTCGCCAGGCCTATAGCGCGATTAAGCCCGACAATCTGCCGGTCTTCTTCGGCGGATCGTCGGACGAGGCGATCGACGTCGCTGGTCGCCATGCCGATGTCTATGCGCTGTGGGGCGAAACGCTCGAAGCGGTGCAGGACACGGTGCGCGCCGTGCGCAAATCGGCGGCGCGCTATGGCCGCAATCCCGGTTTCTCGCTGTCGCTCCGCCCCGTCATCGCCGATACCGAGGAAGCCGCCTGGAAGCGCGCGAACGAGATCGAGGAGGAGGTGCGCGACAATCGCGTCGCCGCTGGCCTGCCCATCACCGGCCATCGCCCGCCCAATGCCGGCTCGCTTCGCCTGCTCGACACGGCCAGCAGCAACCGGCGCGACGGCCGTCTATGGACCGGCGTCGCGGCGCTGACTGGCGCAGCCGGCAACAGCACCGGCCTGGTCGGCACGCCCGAACAGGTGGCCGACGCCATGCTCGATTATTATGATATCGGCATCGACCATTTCCTGATCCGCGGTTTCGACCCGCTGGGCGACTCCATCGTCTATGGCCGCGAACTGCTGCCGGTCGTGCGTCGCAAGGTCGCCGAGCGCGAGGCGGCCGGCCTCGCACTGGCGGGCTGATCCATGTCCACGAAAAACGTCGCCATCCTGTCGGCGTCCCTTATCGCGGTGGCGGGCCTTGGGCTCGCCGCCGCGACCTTTAAGGGCAGGGATGACAAGGTCTTGCGTGTCGCCAATCAGAAGGGCCAGGTCAAATCCATGATGGTCGCATCGGGCGTGCTGGAAGGCGCGCCTTATACGGTCGAATGGTCGGAATTTCCAGCGGCTCAGCCGCTGCTCGAAGCGGTCGGTGGCGGCGCGGCGGACTTGGGTCTTGCCGCCGACGCGCCGTTCATCTTCGCCTATCAGAGTGGCAGCCCGGTCAAGGCCATCGCCGTGCAGGCACCGGCCAATCAGGCGAGCGACGCGCTCGCGATATTGGTGAAGAACGGTTCGCCATTGAAAAGCGCGAACGATCTGGTCGGCAAGTCCGTCGCTACCACCCGCGGGTCGATCGGCCATCATCTGCTGCTGCAGGCGCTGGAGCGGGCGCATATTCCAGCGGACAAGGTTCGCGTCACCTTCCTGCCGCCGGGCGACGCGAAGGCCGCGTTCGACAGCGGCGCGATCGATGCCTGGGCGACATGGACGCCCTATACCAATGTCGCGATCAAGGAAGGGGCGCGCGCTATGGTTGATGCGAAAGACTATGGCCTGCCGCTCTATATCGACATCGCTAACGCCGATTCCATCGATCCCAAACGCGCTATGCTGGCCGATTTCCTCCAGCGGGAAGCCAGAGCGGTCGCCTGGGCGCGGGCGCACCCCGATCAGTTTGCGCAAGTGCTGTCGAGGGAGACGGGCCTGCCGCTGGACATCGCCCGCGCCAGCTTCGACCGCAGCAACCGGATCGCGCAGCCGATCGATGCCAAGATCATCGCCCACGAGCAAGCGATCACCGCTCGGTTTCAGAAGGCCGGCCTTATCGACGGCCAGCGCGACGTCGCGAACGCCTTCGATTCCAGCTTCGTCAAAGCCCAATGAAACAATAAGTTTGTCAGCGGAAAGACGATCTAAAGTTTAGTTTTAATCATAGATATGTCGCCAAAGTCATTTCTCAACCAAATCAATAGAAAATAGGCAGGCCTCCAAGTCTGTTTGGGGGAATATCCATGAAGAAATCTGCCTACTATCTCACATCGACGGCGCTCACAGCTGTCGCGCTCGCTGTCTCACCCGCGTCTGCGCAGGCGATCACTACGCCGGACGATACGGCTGCGGACGCCGGGACGATCATCGTCACCGGTGTTCGCGGTGCCCCTCGGACCGTCGCCGAAAGCCCCGCCCCGATCGACGTGGTCAGCGCGGACAAGTTGCAGGCGACCGGCTCGGCCGAATTTGGCGAAGCGCTGTCCAAACTGCTGCCCTCGCTCAATTTCGGTTCGACCCATGCCGGCGTCTTTTCGATCGGCCGCCCGGTCACTAATCGCGGCCTGGCGCCGGCCTATACGCTGGTACTGGTCAATGGAAAGCGCCGCCACAATGGCGCTTTCCTCAGCAATTCGACCGCCGACACATCCGGTTCCAACCCGGTCGATATCGACCTCATTCCGACCAGCGGCATCGACCGGATTGAAGTGCTCAAAGACAGCGCCGCCGCCCAATATGGCACCGACGCGATCGCCGGGGTCATCAACATCCAGCTCGCTGAAAAGGAAGGGCTGAGCGGCGACTTCACTTATGGCACGCTCTACTCCGCCAATGGCAAGCCGGACAGTTGGAAGGGCACGATCCGTTACGGCACCAGAATCGGTGACGATGGCGGATTCCTCACCGTCAGCGGCGACATCCGCAAGCGCGGCGGCGCCTGGTGGAACCTGGCCGCGACCGACACCAATCTCTATGGCCTGCCCGCCGGTCGCACGATTGATCAGGTGGTGGCCAGCAGCGGCCTGACCCGCGCGCAGGTGGAGGCGAACATCGCTGACGCCAATGCGCGCAACGCCGCCTGGAACCGCGACGGCGCGCATAATGGCGACCCGCAGATCAAGGCGTTCAACCTCGGCTACAACGCCCAGTTGCCGGTGACCGATAACGTAACACTCTACAGCTTCGGCACCTATGGCGAGCGTGACGCCCAGATCGGCAATAATTTCCGCCGCCCCAACAGCACCGCCAATTTCACCGCCCTGTTCCCGGATGGCTATTATCCGCTCAACAATATCGATGAAAATGACTTCCAGATCGTAGGCGGTCTGAAGGGCGTGCTGGCAGGCTGGGATTATGACCTGTCCACCTCCTTCGGCCGCAACGCCAGCCGCCAGTTTTCGAAGCTGTCGATCCGTCCCTCGCTCGGCTCGGATAGCCCGACCAGCTGGCCCAATCTCGCCAATTTCGAGTTCCGCCAATGGACCCACAATGTCGATCTGACGCGCGAGTTCGACATCGGCTTCGCCAAGCCGTTGCAGGTGTCGATCGGCGGCGAATATCGGCTCGATCGCTTCCGCACCTTCGCGGGCAATCCGCTCGCCTATGAACCGGCGACCTACACGTTCCAGCCCGGCGACCAGCAGTATGACTGGAATGTCGGCCGGGTCGCCTCCCCGGTGGTGCAGGGCGCGATCGTCCTGTCGCCCGCCGACGAAGCCGACATCAGTCGCAAAGTCTATGCCGGTTATATCGACCTTGGCATCTATCCGACCGACGCCTGGTATATCGGCGCGGCCATCCGCGCCGAACATTATAACGACGGGTCGGGCAGCCCGATCGGCCTGAAGCTTAACAGCCGCTACGAATTCAGTCCCGCGCTCGCCATTCGCGGCACCGTCGGCACTGGCTTCCGCGCCCCGTCGCTGACGCAGATCGGCTATGCCCAGACTGATGGCCGCACCTCCTCCTTCTTCAACGCCGAAACCGGCCAGACCGAATTGCGCCCGACCGTCGCCAAGCTGGTGACGGCGGACTCCAATGTCGGCAAGCTGTTGGGTGCCAAGCCGCTCAAGGCGGAAAAGACCTGGAACGCCGGGCTTGGCATCGTCTTCACGCCCTTGCCGGCGCTGTCGATCACGCTCGATGGCTATTATATCAAGATCAAGGACCGGATCGAGCGCACCGGCCGCCTGTTCGGCACCGGCATCTCCTCGATCCTGGCCGCAAACGACCTGTCGGACATCGAGCAGGCGGAATATTTCATCAATGCCGCCGATACCGAGACGAAGGGCTTCGACCTGGTCGCCGACTATTCGACCGGCCTCGGCGATTTTGGCAAGCTCGGCGTGACGCTCGCCTTCAACTATAGCAAGACCAAAGTGACCGACATCGTCGCCACCCCCTCGCAACTGTTCGGCGCCAATGGCGCGTCACTGCTGGGGGCAGGCTCTGTCTTCTTTGGCGGCGACAAGATCGGCGAACTGGAAGTGCTTCAGCCGCATACCAAGCTGGTCAGTACGCTCAACTGGAGCAGGGGCATTTTCGGCCTCAGCATCACCAACACCCGCTACGGCAAATATACCCAGCGCACTGCGGCGGGCGACGACCGCTATTTCGGCGCGAAGATCATCACCGACGCCAGCATCAGCGCGAAGGTCACCGACTTTGCGACCCTCTCGGTCGGCGCGACCAACCTGTTCGACGTTCGTCCCGAAACCAACGGGCCGGGCAATCCCCAAACGGGCCAGGGCTATTATGGCCCGTCGCCCTTCAATCCCGCAGGCGGCTATTATTATGGACGGATCGCACTTGCTTTCTGATCGTCGGACTTTCCTTGCCGGCGCTGCCGCGCTCGGCCTCACCGCTTGCGGCGGGGCCGGGAAGGGCGGGCGGACCAAGCTCGTCCTGGGCGATCAGGTCCATCTGCTCCAGTCCAAGGCGGATGCCGCCGGTGCGCTCAAGGG
>JAVBXL010000055.1 GCA_030824575.1 bacterium
CGCTGGTCAGTGCAATCCGCACCGCCTCTTGCTTGAACTCTTCAGTA
This sequence comes from bacterium, assembly GCA_030824575.1. GTDB lineage: Bacteria > Pseudomonadota > Alphaproteobacteria > Sphingomonadales > Sphingomonadaceae > Sphingobium. The sequence continues at coordinate 48 of JAVBXL010000055.1, forward strand.
TGCTTGATCATCTCGTCGGTCTCCTGTTGCGAGCTCTAAGCGCTCAGGTGACCGGCGCAAAACCGTTACAAGTCCAACCTGCCATCGTTGCGAAGCCCGCAACCCGAAGCCCGGACAGGATGGCGGCCTCATACACGACCGCTGCGTGTTGCCCGCTCGCTCCCGCTACTATCACCAACGCCATGTTTTCACCCACGCTGCTCTATCCATGCCAGAATTTGTCTAGCATCGACTCAGCCTTCACGAAAATTTCCCCGATTGCGTTTTCCTCAAAACGGTCCGCGATCGAAGGAGAAATGGTACGATCCCCGACAACGGAAATTACATCAATTTCGCCGTAGCCGTTTGCGCCAGGGATGGACGGCGCAGCCCAAGCGGGCTATCTTAGCGCAAGATAATACCTTTTGCTACGGAAGGCGTGCTATGGCAGCGGCAACATCAATCAAGCTCGATGATGCCCTTAAGGGGCGCGTACAGCACCTTGCCGAAGTGCGGCGGCGCAGCTCGCATTGGATCATGCGCGAAGCCATCGCACAGTATGTCGAACGCGAGGAAAAGCGCGAGACGTTCCGGCAGGACGCCATACGGGCATGGGACGAATATCAGCAGACGGGCTTGCATCTGACGCTTGAGGAAGCCGATGCCTGGTTGGCGAAGCTCGAAGCGGGCGAGGATGCGGAGCCGCCTAAGTGCCACGTCTGATTTGGACGCCGAATGCGCTGGCCGATGTTCAGCGGCTCCATCGCTGGCTCTTACCCAAGGATGCCGAAGCCGCGACCCGCGCGGTTGCGACGATCAGGGCCGGGGTCAGGATCCTGGCGGCATCACCGCGCATAGGCCGTCCGGTGGAAGATATGGACCCCGAGTATCGGGAAAAGCTGATCGACTTCGGCAACAGCGGCTATGTCGCCCTCTATCGCCTCGATGGCGAGACGGTGGCGATCCTGGCTGTCCGCCACCAAAAGGAGGCGGGCTATCCATAGTCGCCGACATGACGGCTATGACCTGATTGTCGTCACCTCCGTTATTTCCCAAAAACGATCGACTTTTTTGGAAAGGCACGCGGTTCGCGGTCATGCACCATCCGCTTCGGGAGCCGGATAGCCTTCCGCCGCACTAATTTTCTTCTTGCTCTAGTAGGGCACGTCGCGGCATCGAGGAGTAACTGGGATTTGAGCGGAAGGGCGTACCGTGGATAAAGTTTGTATCGACGACAAGTTCGCGCTTTTCGATGAGCAGTGGCGACCCAAAACGGTAGCGACACTCAACGGACAGGAGGTAAAGCTGGTCAAGGTTGCCGGCGTGTTCCCGTGGCATCATCATGACCGCGAAGACGAGATGTTTATGGTCTGGAAGGGGCGCTTCCGGGTGGAGTTCCGCGACCGCATCATCGACATGGGACCAGGTGAATTCGTTGTCGTTCCACATGGTGTCGAACATCGTACCGCCGCCGATGACGAGGCCGAGATTTTAATCTTCGAACCCGCAGCCGTGCGCAACACCGGTAATGTTGAGGACGCTCACTTCACCGCGCCGGATGCCGTAACAATATAAGCGCCTTTCCCGATAGCGAAGGACGAACAAGACATCTCGCCCTACGAATGCTTTTGCCAAGCCCCAAGCTGGCCTTTTCCGTAATCTGTTCCCAATTCACTTTCCCGAAACGGTCCCATCTCGACGAGAAAACGGGAAGGTCTTGTGTGGCGTAAAACACATGAATCTCAGGCAGTCGCCACGCGGTTCCGCCGAAAATTCAGCGCGCACGGAATTGCGCCGGTCCTGTGATCCCTTGGAATGTCCGAAAATCACTGTCGGATTGAGAAAGTGTCCGACAACGCCGGTGGCGGGGTTTTCCGTCAATGGGCGTCGGCGCTGATCTGACACTTGCCCGCGACCGCAAGCATGGACCGGCGCGTTTCATGTGATTGCCGACAGGGGGCTATGACAATCGACCGTAGGTAATCAGCCGAGAAACCTGCTCAATTTAGATTTGATACGCTGCTCTTGTTCAAGGTCTGCCATAGAGCGCTGAGGAGATCGCTGAGCAACGACCTTGCGGACAACCTCATCATAGTCTTTCACGAAGCGTGAAATCATGTCCGCAGGCACACGCGGGCATGGATCGGCCCCTTGGGGAGCCAGTTGTGCAAAAGCCGTAGTGAGGTAGATCAGTCCGGTTTCACCGGCGGTTCCAAAAAAGGTGAAGGAAAGGCCGACTGGATTTCCCTCTATCCGGGAAAAGTCGCAAACCGTGGGATGGTCAATGTCACGAATCTGGATGAAGTTGATCCGATTATCATCGTAATCCTTTGATCCGAACAAGGCCGTAAGCCTTGCGGCCACATCGAGCGGGTGCATCCCGGCAGACTGAGAAAAGTATTCCGTCAAGCGCGAGATCGAAGGGGGATTTCGTCACGGCAACACTGCGTGGTTCAACCGAACGAGTACCTTTACGCCCGAACATAATATCTCCCATCAACGTAAATCATCCCCAATTTACTGAGAGATTCTTAATTTACGACAAACAGGTGATAGCCGCTATGTCGGAACCTGATGCAACCGGTCGTTCACGCGCCAGTGCCGGAATGACTTGAGTTGGTCGCAAGCTGCCAGCAGATTTGTGCCAAATCTGAACTTGAGTGACTCGAACAGCCGCCGAAACGCCTCGAAAATGGCTGGGGGTATGTTGGTGGGTATCAGACCATTTGACTTTTCAAAGTCACCTGAATTCAGCCCTTTTTCGGGGCTATTCGATGACTGTAAGCGCACCATTTTCCTTCATATTTGCCACGTTTAACGGCTTGTGACGGTTCGGTCCGTCATGCCTGTCGGCAGCGACGGACCGGGCGACTTGGATCAGCGTTCGATCTGGCTGACGTCGCGCACCGCACCCTTGGCGGCGTTGGTGGTCATCGCGGCATAGGCGCGCAGCGCAGGTGACACTTCGCGCTTGCGGCCGAAGGGTTTCCACGCTTTGGCCCCGCGCGCTTCCATTTCCGCGCGGCGTTCGGCCAGCAGGGCATCGTCCAGGTCGACCTTGATGACGCGGGCGGGAATATCGATCACGATCGGGTCGCCGGTCTGGATCAGCGCGATCAGGCCGCCTTCGGCCGCTTCGGGCGAGACATGGCCGATCGACAGGCCCGACGTGCCGCCGGAAAAACGTCCGTCGGTGATCAGCGCGCAGGCCTTGCCCAGCCCCTTCGATTTCAGATAGCTGGTCGGGTAGAGCATTTCCTGCATCCCCGGGCCGCCCTTTGGCCCTTCATAGCGGATGACGACGACGTCCTTTTCCTTGACCTCGTTGCCCAATATGCCCGCGACCGCCGCGTCCTGGCTCTCATAGACGCGCGCGGTGCCGTGGAAGACGAGGATGCTTTCATCCACGCCCGCCGTCTTGACGATGCAGCCTTCGGGCGCGAGATTGCCGAACAGGACGGCCAGCCCGCCATCCTTGGAAAAGGCATGTTCGGCCGACCGGATCACGCCATTCTCACGATCGGTGTCCAGGTCTTCCCACCGTTCCGACTGGCTGAACGCGGTCTGGGTGGGCACGCCGCCCGGCGCTGCGCGGTAGAAGTTGCGCACTTCCTCGCTATTGGTGCGGCCGATGTCCCAGCGCGCGAGCGCGGCGGCCATGGTCGGCGCATGGACGGTCGGCAGGCTGGAATCGATCAGGCCGGCGCGTTCCAGTTCGCCCAATATCGCCATGATGCCACCGGCGCGATGGACATCCTCCATATGGACGTCGCTCTTGGCGGGTGCGACCTTGCACAGGCACGGCACCCGGCGCGACAGCCGGTCGATGTCGGCCATGGTGAAGTCGATCCCGCCTTCATAGGCGGCGGCGAGCAGGTGCAGCACCGTGTTGGACGAACCGCCCATGGCGATGTCCAGGCTCATCGCATTTTCGAACGCCGCGAAATTGGCGATGTTGCGCGGCAGGACGCTATCGTCATCCTGCTCATAATAGCGTTTGGTGATATCGACGATCACATGGCCCGCCTCGCGGAACAGCCGTTCGCGGTCGGCATGGGTCGCCAGCGTCGATCCATTGCCCGGCAGCGACAGGCCCAGCGCTTCGGTCAGGCAATTCATCGAATTGGCGGTGAACATGCCCGAACAACTGCCGCAGGTTGGGCAGGCGGAGCGCTCGATCGTCGCCACTTCCTCGTCGGTATAGCTTTCGTCGGCGGCCACGACCATGGCGTCGACCAGGTCGAGCGCGACCTTCTTGCCGCGCAACACGACCTTGCCCGCTTCCATCGGCCCGCCCGACACGAAGACGACGGGGATGTTGAGGCGCATCGCGGCCATCAACATGCCCGGCGTGATCTTGTCGCAGTTCGAGATGCAGACGATCGCGTCGGCGCAATGGGCGTTGACCATATATTCGACGCTATCGGCGATCAGATCGCGGCTGGGCAGCGAATAGAGCATCCCGCCATGGCCCATGGCGATGCCATCATCGACCGCGATGGTGTTGAATTCCTTGGCCACGCCGCCTGCCGCCTCGATCTCCCGCGCGACCAGTTGGCCCAGATCCTTCAAATGGACATGGCCCGGCACGAACTGGGTGAAGCTGTTGGCGATCGCGATGATCGGCTTGCCGAAATCCTCGTCCTTCATGCCCGTCGCACGCCAAAGGCCGCGCGCGCCCGCCATGTTGCGGCCGTGGGTGGTGGTGCGGGAGCGGTAGGCGGGCATTGCGCAGAGTCCTTCAGAAGATCGTCGCGGTCCCTCTACAGGGGCGGGCGAGGGTGTGAAACATATTATTCCTCTTGTGCCCCCTTGTCGCGCTTTTGGCGTGTCCGCCGTGGCTGGCGGGTCATTTTGTTGCGAGCGCTGCGCCGAGTGGCCGCACGATGCTTCGATGCCGTTCCTGTCCCATCATGGGATCGCCGTGCGTGCGCGCATAACAGCAGGCTGGCGTTGGCGAATATCATGGTTAAGAAACGCTTATGCCTGCCGTCCGCCTACGCCTGTCCATGTTGCGCCCTTTTATCCTGGCTGGCGCATGGGCGCTGGTCATGCCCGTTCCTGCGCCCGCTCAGTCCTTTAGCGCCGCGCAGCAATTGGCGCCGGGCGGCTATCGCTGGCTGGGGCAGGGGCCATGGGATGGGCCGATCTACATGGTCATCAGCATCGAAAAGCAGATGATCCATGTCTATAGCGGCGACCAACTGATCGGGATGGCCAGCGTATCGACGGGGATGAAGGGGCACCGGACGCCGACCGGCGACTTCCCCATATTGCAGAAACGGCAATGGCACCGCTCCAACCTCTACAGCAATGCGCCCATGCCCTATATGCAGCGGCTGACCTGGGACGGGATCGCGCTGCATGCCGGGCATAATCCGGGCTATCCCGCAAGCCATGGCTGCATCCGCTTGCCGTACGCTTTCGCCCGCGACCTGTTCGCACTGACGAAAATGGGGACATTGGTGGAGGTGACGCAGGCGCGGTTGAGCGCGGCGCTGCAATATGATGCGCTGGTGCTAGGTGATCCGGGGAGCAAGGTGGTGACGTTCGGGGAGGGGCGGAGCGAGCGGATGGCGTTGCCGCCGGCGCGTGAAGGCGGGGATGGGGTGCCGAGGCTGGAAATCGACCCTGCGATTTTCGGTGGTTGGGATCGTCGGTAGCGCGCGCTTTTCCTCTCATCGATGATATGACGAGCGGAGTGTCGGCTTTTAGCTTGGTATGAATTGGGCGGAAACCCAGATTACGCCGCCAGCCAACAATTCCCTGCTTCCTGATTGCAGACATTCGACACGCTTAAGATCTGCCCTATGATGGTCATAGCGAAAACAGGCTGGGGATAAGGCGGAATGCGGATGCTGCGGCGTGTCGGGCATGGCATCAAATTCGCGATGATAGATTGGACCGTTACCCCACGGATGCTCCGTTGAACAAAGAACATCCGTTCCTGTATCAGTTCCTCACCGTGCCAATCGTGATCATCGTTTGGTCCGCCACCGTCATTCCGATTATCTATTATCTCGGCCTTTAATGCAAACGACCGAGACAGCTGCAAGGGCGGAAGAAAACGGACAGATCGCCATTGACCATAAGAACGCGCTCAGCAGACGGGTTGCATAATTGGCAAGCGGATGCCCACTACCGTCACCCCAGCGAAGGCTGGGGTCTCAGGCGACGATGCGATGCGGTTGAGTAAGTGCCAAGCCGAACCGCCGCTTTCCCCCGCACGAGACCCCAGCCTTCGCTGGGGTGACGAGGTTTTTACGTCGCCTTTCGGGTGAACCCTCGCGCGAAAGCAGACCTTCCGCTAACCACCCATCCCGGCCATCGCAGTTTTCGCCACGGGGACGGATGTCGGGCTGGGCGTTGTGGCTCCAGGAGGGCTTCCTGCGTGCCTCTTCCCATGCGGGAAGGATGGGGCAGTTATGATCGTTCGGTAGCAAGGAATGCGCGCTGATGGAGGTTGATCGTTTGCCCGCACGGCCGCTGCCCAACCGATCGCTGGTCGTCGCGGCGCTGTCCACCATCGTCGAATGGTATGATTTCACCCTCTATCTCTATTTTGCCACGGTGTTGTCGCGGACCTTTTTCGGTGGCGGGGCGGTGGGGTTGGGGGATGCGCTGGCGGGCTTTGCGCTCGCTTATCTGATGCGGCCGGTGGGCGCGATCATGTTCGGCCATATCGGCGATCGCTATGGCCGACGGGTGACGATGCTGCTGTCGATGGGGATGATGACCGCGGCGATGCTGGCGACCGCGATGCTGCCGACGCACGCGCAGGTGGGGCCGCTGGCGGGGTGGCTGATGATCGGGTTGCGCTGCGTCATGGCCTTCTCCGTGGGCGGGGAATATACCGGGGTGGTCGCCTATCTGCTGGAGGGCGCGCGGGCCGAGCGGCGCGGGTTCGTGACGTCGCTGGCGTCGGCGGCGAGCGAGGTCGGCGCGCTGCTGGCGGCGGGCGTGTCGGCGATCACGGTCGCGTCGCTGGATGCGCAGAGCCTGACCGACTGGGGTTGGAGGATACCCTTTCTGGTCGGGGCGGCACTGGCGGGCGTGATCCTGCTGGCGCGGTCCACGATGGAGGAATCGCCCGATTTCCTGCGGCAGCAGGCGCAATCGACCACGCCGAGCAATCCGCTGGCCCACAGCCTGCGCCACCACAAAGCGGCGATCGGCCGGGGCTTTGCGATTTCGGCGCTGGGGTCGATTACCTATTATGTCGGCATTACTTATGTGCCGAGTTTCCTGTCCGCCATGGGGACGACGGGGGAGGCGGATGCGCTATGGCTGTCCACGCTCGCCGCGCTGGCGGTGATTTTCGTCACGCCGCTGATCGGCGTGCTGACCGACCGGGTCGGGCGGCGGCCGGTGCTGGTGGCGCTGGCGCTGGCGGGCATGGTCTTGCCGATGGCGATGTTCCTGCTGATGCAGGGCGGGTTCGGCGTGGCGCTGGCCGGCGCGGTGGTGCTGGCGTGCCTTGGCGGCGCGGTGAGCGCGGTCGGCGCGGTCGCCACGGCCGAGCAGTTTCCGGGCGAAGGGCGGCTAAGCGGCCTGGCGTTTGGCGCGACCAGCGCGACGGCCCTGTTCGGCGGTCTGACGCCATGGCTGGCGCACTGGCTGATCGAACGCAGCGGCTGGGCGCCTGCGCCGGGGGCGATGATTGCGCTGGTGGCCATGTGCGTGCTGCCGGTGTTGCTGACGCTACCTGAAACCGCGCCGCGGATGCAAAAAAGGCCGACCCGTCGCCGGATCGGCCTTTCGCGTAAAACCCCGCTCAGGGTTATGCTTATGCGGCTTGCGCGGCCTCTTCGCTGGCGGGCAGGCGGATGAGGTAATCGAAGGCGGACAAGCCCGCCGTCGATCCCGCGCCCATCGCGATCACGATCTGCTTGTACGGAACCGTGGTGCAATCGCCGGCCGCGAAGATGCCCGGCTGGCTGGTTTCGCCGCGCGCGTCGATCTCGATCTCGCCACGCGGCGACAGGGCGATCGCATCCTTGAGCCATTCGGTGTTGGGCACCAGGCCGATCTGGACGAAAATACCCTCCAGTTCGACATCATGCTCGATACCGCTGTTGCGGTCCTTGTAGCTCAGGCCCGTCACCCGTTCGCCATTGCCGTCCACCTTGGTCGTAAGCGCCGAGGTGATGATCTTGACGTTGGGCAGGCTGGCGAGTTTGCGCTGCAACACCGCGTCTGCGCGCAACTGGCTGTCATATTCGATCAGCGTCACATGGGCGACGATGCCGGCCAGGTCGATGGCCGCTTCGACGCCGCTATTGCCGCCGCCGATCACCGCGACGCGCTTGCCCTTGTAGAGCGGACCGTCGCAATGCGGGCAATAGGCGACGCCCTTGTTGCGATACTCGTCCTCACCGGGGACGCCCATCTGCCGCCAGCGGGCGCCGGTGGAGAGGATGACGGTGCGGCCCTTGAGCGATGCGCCATTTTCCAGCACGACTTCATGATAGCCGCCCTCTTGTTTGCTGGGGATCAGCTTCGCCGCCTTTTGCAGGTTCATGATCTCGACGTCATAATCCTTCACATGGGCTTCAAGCGCGGAGGCAAGCTTCGGCCCCTCCGTGCGCGATACCGAAATGAAATTCTCGATATCCATGGTGTCGAGCACCTGGCCGCCAAAGCGTTCGGCCGCGACGCCGGTGCGAATGCCTTTGCGCGCCGCATAGATGGCGGCCGCAGCGCCCGCTGGGCCGCCGCCGACGATCAGCACTTCGAACGGTGCCTGCGCCTTGATCTTCTCTGCCGCACGGATGGCCGCGCCGCTGTCGATCTTCGCGACGATCTGTTCCAGTTCCATGCGGCCGCTGGCGAAGGGTTCGCCGTTGAGGAAGATGGTAGGGACGGCCATCACCTTGCGGCTGTCCACCTCGTCCTTGAACAGCGCGCCGTCGATGGCGACATGGCTGATGCGCGGATTGAGGACGCTCATCAGGTTCAACGCCTGCACCACGTCGGGGCAGTTCTGGCACGAGAGCGAGAAATAGGTTTCGAACGCGAAATCGCCGTCGATATCCTTGATCTGCTGGATCAGGTCCTGCGCTGCCTTCGACGGATGACCGCCGACCTGAAGCAGGGCAAGCACCAGCGAGGTAAATTCATGGCCCATCGGCAGGCCTGCGAAGCGCACCCCGATGTCGGTGCCCACGCGGCGGATCATGAAGCTGGGGGTGCGCTGATCTACGCCGGCGACAACCGTCACCTTGTCCGACAGGGCTGCAATGTCATTTAACAGTTCGCCCAGTTCGCGCGACTTTGCGCCATCATCCAGCGACGCCACCAACTCGATCGGCTGGGTGATGTTCGCCAGATAGCCCTTGAGCTGTCCTTTGAGATTTGCGTCCAACATCGTTCTGGCTCCGTTGCGTGAAGAGAGGGGGACCGCCTTGCCCTGTCCAAGGGGAGAGGAAAAGAAAGGCGCAAGACGGCCCGCCGCCGGGGATGGTGCGACCCAATGGCCCCGGATGACATAGGGTTTGTCTGTATAGGGGTGGCCTGACCCGCCGGGTTGCGCGCCTTTTGGCGGAACCCGGCGGGCCTGTACGCGGCCAGGCGTATGGTTAGATCTTGCCGACCAGGTCGAGCGACGGTGCCAGGGTGGCTTCGCCTTCTTCCCACTTGGCGGGGCAGACTTCACCGGGGTTGGCGGCGACATATTGCGCGGCCTTGACCTTGCGCAGCAGTTCGGTCGCGTTGCGGCCGACGCCTTCCGAGGTGATTTCCATGAACTGGATCACGCCTTCGGGATCGACCAGGAAAGTCGCGCGGTCGGCCAGGCCGACGCCCGGACGCATCACGTCGAAATTATTGGTGATCTGGCCCGACTGGTCGCCCAGCATGTAATAGTTGATCTTGCCGATCGCCGGCGACGTGTCGTGCCAGGCCTTGTGGCTGAAATGGGTGTCGGTGGACACCGAATAGACTTCCACGCCCATCTTTTGCAGGGTCGGATAGATGTCCGCCAGGTCTTCCAGTTCGGTCGGGCAGACGAAGGTGAAGTCGGCCGGGTAGAAGAAGAAGACCGCCCACTTACCCGTCACGTCAGCGTCGGTCACATCGACGAACTTGCCCTGCTTGTAGGCGGTCGCGGAGAACGGCTTGATGGTGGTGTTGATGAGAGCCATAGGCTGTCCAAATCCTCAATATGATGTTGCAGTTGCGAACACCCATGTAGGGACGCGGTCGATTCGGGGGAAATTGGTTTTCTGAGATGGCCTAAGTGAGAAAAACGATCACAGCCCGTCGGACTGATCGATCGCTTCGCCCTCAGCTACCTGCCAGCACCTGCCGCATTGCTTCCTCGACCATGGCCTGCGCCTCTTCGGGCGAGAAGGTCGATCGGTCGAGGCAGAGTTCGAGCCAGAGGCCATCGACCAGCGCGGTCAGGCTGATCGCGGCGACCCGTATCCGCGCGTCGCTCATCGCCGGGGCGGCGGCGCGCAGCAGCGTTTCAAGCTGCGCGCGTGCGCCGCCATAGACCTCCGCATGGACCGTCGCGATCTTCGGGTCGGACTTGACCAGGCTCCAAAAGGCGATCCAGGTGGCGAGCAGGTCGGGATCGAGCACGGGCGAGAGGAAATTGGCCTGGAGGCAGGCGCGCAGCCGGTCGTGCGGATCATCCCCCGCAGCCTCCATCGCGGCGTCGAGCGCGGCGGAGACTTTCGCGCCGACTTCGGCATAGGTGGCCAGAACCAGCGCATCGACGCCGTCGAAATAATGGGTGAGCAGGCCGGACGATACGCCGGCATGGGCGCAGATCGCGCGGACCGATGTGCCGCCCACGCCCTTTTCGGCGAGGCAGCGGGCCGTCGCCTCGATCAGCGCCTGGCGCCGCACATCCGCCGTTTCCCGAACAAATCGCGCCCTGGGTCGCGCCTTGCCCATCCCATTGTCCCTCTTGTCGTTCACGTCTATTCCCCCCCGCCCCATCCTTTGCGCGCTGACGGTGCGGCTGGCAAGATGGCGTCTTGGGAGAGGGATCGAACCGGCGGCCCGGTTGGTTCTTCCTGGGACATGAAGGAGACTGACGGATGATGCGCGCCCTTTCCCCCCTGCTGCTACTGCCCCTGCTGCTGGCCGGCTGCGCCAAAAGCGACGACAATGTCGCGGTCGCAAATAATGGCGCCAATGTCGCTGCGGTCGAGACGATCGAGGATATGGACACAGTGCCGGCCAATGCCCAGGCGGCCGATGCGCGCCTGCCGACCGATGATTGGGTCGGACGCTGGACGGGGCCAGAGGGGCTGTTCCTCGACATCCAGCCCTCGCCCGACGGGAAGCCCGGCCATTATGCGCTGACCAACAAGGATAATCTCGACCGGCAGGGCGATTATAGCGGCATCGCCGAAGGCACGACGATCCGCTTCGTGCGCGACGGCAAGGATCTTGCGATCCGGCCGGGTAGCGGCGACGAGACGGGGTTCAAATATCTGGCGGGCAAGCAGGACTGCCTGATCGTGATCGCTGGGCAGGAGGGCTATTGCCGATAGGGTGGGATACGGCACATTATCAATTCCTGTGCTCGTCATCCCTCTGACTTGAAGGGCGGCGCAGCCCAAAAAATCCGTCACCCCATCGTAGGCTGGGGTCTTGTGCGGGAACACGCGGCGGTTAGGCTTGGCACTAACCCAGCCGCATCGCATCGTTGTCTGAGACGCCAGCCTTTCGCTGGGGTGACGCTATTGGGGCATCAGCTTACCGATTATGCAAACCATCCGCTGAGCGTCCGCACTGGCCGTTAGTCACCATCCCCGCCATCACTCACCCAACCCCTTCAGCGCCGAAAAGCGCTGCGACCAGAGCGCGCCGTGGACGGCCATCCATCCTATCACTGGGGCCAACCCCTTTACGCGCGCGGCGTACCAGGTTTCGCGCCCCGTCCGGCGGGCGGTCACGAGGCCGGCACGTTTGAGCTTGGCCATGTGGCGCGACACCATCGGCTGCGATACGCCCGATTGCTGGGTCAGCGCCTGCACATTCTGTTCGCCGTCGCGCACTAGCGCTTCCAGCAGGGCGCGGCGGGTGCCGTCGGACAGCGCCTTGAACAGGGCATCGGTGGCGGCGTCGCGTTCTTCGCTTCGTGAATCAGTCATCATCGTTAACCCATAATCATAGGGTTATGGATTGGTCAAGTTTTTAGGGCACCAAACCACCCCGCACCGGCGTTAACCAAAAAAAGTTCGGCGGGGTGGGGGATAGAGTCTTTTGAGTCACACCGCCCGATATGGAGTCTGGGACGAGTCGCACGACTCTATATCTTGTGGGTGCAACCTTCGTTCCCGGTCCGTTAACCATTTCATGAAGCCCCTGCGATAAGCTGCTGATCTTGACGGCGGACTCCCGAGGACTCATCGCTGAACCTCAGAACGAATATGGGGGCTTTTGCATATGGGTGTGATGGAGCGCGTCGCGGCGCCGCGGCGGAAGAAAGCGGCACGGCCGGTCGTGGTCGATGCGGCCCACATCGCCACCGACACCCTGTTGCGGGGCGACTGCATTTCGGAAATGGCCAAGCTGCCCGACAATTGCATCGACATGATCTTCGCCGATCCGCCCTACAACCTGCAACTGGGTGGCGACCTGTTCCGGCCCGAGGGCGGACGCGTCGATGCGGTCGACAACGACTGGGACAAGTTCGACACGCTGGGTAGCTATGACCGCTTCACCAAGGCGTGGCTGCGCGAGGCGCGCCGCATATTGAAGCCCAACGGCTCGATCTGGGTGATCGGCAGCTATCACAATATCTTCCGCGTCGGCACGGCGCTCCAGGACGAAGGCTTCTGGATTCTCAACGACATCATCTGGCGCAAGTCCAACCCCATGCCCAATTTCAAGGGCACCCGCTTCACCAATGCGCATGAAACGCTGATCTGGGCAAGCCAGGGCGAGGACGCCAAATATACGTTCAACTACAAGGCGATGAAGACGCTGAACGACGAATTGCAGATGCGCTCCGACTGGGTGTTGCCGATCTGCGGCGGGCAGGAGCGGCTGAAGCGCAACGGCACGAAGGCGCACCCGACGCAGAAGCCCGAGGCGTTGCTCTATCGCGTGATGCTGGCCTGCACCAAGCCGGGCGATGTCGTGCTCGACCCCTTTTTCGGCACCGGCACCACCGGCGCGGTCGCCAAGCGGCTGGGCCGCAAATGGATCGGCATCGAGCGTGAGGATGATTATATCGAGGTCGCGCTGGAGCGGATCGAGGCGGCGCTGCCGCTGGACGAAAGCGCGCTGACCATCATGCAGACCGCGCGTCAGCAGCCCAAGGTGGCGTTCGGCACGCTGGTCGAGACGGGTTATCTGACGCCCGGCGTGATATTGCGCGATGCCAAGCGCCGCTGGCAGGCGGAGGTGCGGGCGGACGGATCGCTGCTCGTGGGGACCGATACCGGGTCGATCCACAAGATGGGCGCGACGCTGCAAAATGCGCCAAGCTGCAACGGCTGGACCTTCTGGCATATCGAGATGGAAGGTAAACTCCAGCCGATCGACACGCTCCGGCAGACCTATTTGCTGGCGAACGAGCCTTGAAACCCACCGCCCAATTCCGTTCGGGCTGAGCCTGTCGAAG
>JAVBXL010000168.1 GCA_030824575.1 bacterium
TACGATCCCGAAGATCGGGCGAATAGGCTTTCCCCATGATCCACCTCCAACAACGGTGAATCACATTCCAGCACCTTTGGGAATCCCCAGATTCTTATTTCACGCTCGATGCTCTAGCGCGCGATAGGGGCGCAAAGCCAGCAGGAGCAGTACGCACATGATCGGGGCGGCGCAGCCGACGACGATGGCGAGGGAGTAGCGGATGTCAGTGGGGGCGGTGAAGAGATGGTCGGTCATGAAGCCGATCACCACCGGGCCGATGCCGATGCCGACCAGCGAGATCACCATGATGTAGAGTGCGGTCACCTGTCCACGCGCGCGGTTAGGCAGGATGAGTTGCAGCGCGGTGCCGGCGCAGGGAACGGGCATACAGCTTAAGAACATGGCGGGCGCGATCAGCGCCAGCGCCGCCCAGGCATTGGGCATCAGCGGGGCGAGCGTGCCGAAGACACCGCAGGCGAGGAAGCCGAAGGCGGCGACGCGCAGATGGGCGTCGACATGGCCGGCGCGGGTCAGCCGGTCGCTGAGCCAGCCGGCAAAATAGGTCCCGCCCGTGCCGCAGATCATCATGATGACGCCGAACCCGATGCCGACCTCCGCCGGGGTCCAGCCATAGACGCGGGAGAACAGAGCGGGGGTCCAGACATTATAGGCGAAGTTCACCACCGTCACCATCGAGAAGCCCGCGAACATCAAAGTCAGCGCGCGGCGGCGGGCGCGGATGACGGCCAGGACTTCGGAGATGGTGAGCGGCGTCTTGCCGCCGGGGCCGCGTCGTTCCGGTTCCTTCATGAAGAATAGCGCCGGGGCCAGCAGCAGGCCCGGCGCGCCGACGATCAGGAAGGCGGCCTGCCAGGGTTCCAGGCCAAAGGGCAGACCGGACAGGGTCCAGCGCTCGGTGAGCGATTGCAGCAGCTTGCCGCCCGCCATGAAGGCCAGGCCGATGCCGAAGGGGGCGCTTAGGAAAAACACGCTGACGGCGCGGCCGAGCTTTTCCGGCGGGAACAGGTCGCTGAGTAACGACAGCCCGCTGGGCGTCACGCTGGCTTCGCCGCAGCCGACCGCGACGCGGGAGAGGAAGAGTTGCGAGAAGCTGCGCGCCAACCCCGACCCCATTGAGGCGAGGCTGAAGAAGAAGAGGGAGATGCCCAGCACAATGCGTCGTTCGTAGCGATCGGCGAGACGGCCCAAGGGTACAGCGCCCAGCGTGTAGAAGATGCCGAAGGCGACCCCCTGCAACAGCGCGAAGCTTGTGTCGTCGAGGCCGAATTCCGCCTTCACCGGCTCGACCGTCAGGTTGAGCACGACCCGGTCGAACTGCGAGGCGATCGAGGCGAGCGAGAGCAGCAGCGCCACGGTCCAGGCGCGGCGCGCGTTGGGCCATGGGCGCTGGTCGGCGTCGGCTTCGGGGACAAGGATGTCCGGCTGGGTCATCAGGGCCATGTTCATCCTCTTGTGGTGCGGGCTGGCGACGGCAGCCTCTTTATGAATGGTGCAGTGCGGCTTCGATCAGGCGGACTTGTTCGGCGACCGGCAGAGTCCCGTCGAGGATCAGCGCCCGCTCGTCCGCATCCGGCAGTTCAAGCGTGGCGAGTTGGCTGTCGAGCAACGATGTCGGCATGAAATGGTCGGGCCGCTGACCCATGCGCCGTTCCAGATCGGCGCGCGACAGATGCGGCAGGGCGAATAATATGTCGCCCACCTGCTGCCGGATGAGGTCGCGATAGCAGCGTTTAAGCGCGGAGCAGGCGGCGACTGCGCCGCCCTTCGACCCGGTGAGGGCGATGGCGACATTACGCAGGAAGGGCTGGCGCGCGGCATCGTCCAGCGGGATGCCGGCGGTCATGCGCGCGACATTTTCGGGCGGATGGCACAGGTCGCCTTCAACGAAGGTCCAGCCGAGATGCTGCGCCAGCGCTTGCGCCAGGGTCGATTTGCCGCAGCCGGCCACGCCCATCACCACGATCGCGCGAGTCATGCCGACCGCTCTCCGTCCAGATCGAACAGGCGCATATAGGCGGCGCTGTCGGTCGCGCCGAGGCCGCCAGCCACGGCCATGCGGTGCAGGTCGGCGATCAGTGAGGTGACCGGCAGCGGCGTGCGGGTGGCGAGAGCAGAGGCCTGCACCGTTTCTAGATCTTTCAACATATTGTCGATCCGGCCGGTGGGCGAATAGTCGCGCCGGGCCATTTTTGCCATATATTCCTGTAGGATGCGACTATCACCCCGGCCGCCGGCGAGTGCCGCGGGGATGAGGGTGGCATCGACGCCATGCGCTTCGGCGAAGCGCACGGCTTCGGCCACGGCCATGAAATAATTGGCGCAGAGAATCTGGTTGATGAGCTTCACCGTCTGGCCTGCGCCCGGCGCGCCGAAGCGGGTGATGTTGGCGGAGAGCAGGTCCAGCACCAGCCGGGCGCGATCGACATCCTCCGTCGCGCCGCCGACCATCAGGGTCAGCTTGCCCTGCGTGGCGGCCGGCGCGCCGCCCGACAGAGGCGCATCGACCCAGCCCATGCCTGTCTCGTCGCGGAGCCGCTGCGCCATGGTGGCGGTGCGGCCGGCGTCGATGCTGGACATGTCGATCAGCAGTTTGGCCGCGTCCGGCGCTTGCGCAACGCCATCGGGGCCGAATACCGCCTGTTCCACGATGGCGGCGCTGTTGAGGCTGATGATGATATGGCTCGCGCTGACCGTGGCCTCGCGCGCGCTGGTAGCGGCGGTTGCGCCGCGGGCGACCAGCGGGGCCATTTGCGAGGGATCGCGGTCGTAGAGGTGGAGGCTGACCCCGCTATCGAGCAGGCGACCGGCGATCGCCGATCCCATCACGCCCACACCGATGACCGCGATCTGCATATTATCTGTCCCTTACCGAAGCGCGCTCGACAATGCGCAGGCCGACATCGACGGTCGATGGGGCCGGGGTGGCATCGCTGGCGAGCAGGTCGACCAGCATCTTGCCGGTGCGCAGCCCCAGCGCGTGAAAATCGACATGGATGGTGGTGAGCGCGGGATTGATTTCCCGGCCGATCTCGAAATCGCCAAAGCCCATGATGGAAATGTCTTGCGGGATGCGCAGGTTCATCCGCTGCGCCTCCATCACCGCGCCGACGGCGGACAGATCGGACACGGCGAAGATGGCTTCGATATCCGGCTGTTGTTCGACCAGCGCGCGGAAGGCGGCGGCGCCATGGTGGAAGCTGACCGGGGCCGTGCCGTGGCGCAGCACGCCGTCGGTCGAGCGGCGGGCCAGGCGCAACTCTTCCTCGAAGCCGCGCATACGTTCTTCGCCGCGATGGTCGGTCACTTCCCCTTCGGGCGAGGCGGCGATCGCGCCGATCCGGGTGAAGCCGCGATCGAGCAGGTAGCGCGCGGCGGTGCGGCCGACCTGATAGTTGGAAAAGCCGATCGCATGTTCGATCGGCTGGCTCGGCAGGTCGGCAATTTCCACCACCGGCACGTCGGCGGCCATCAACATGCGCGACGCATTGCGCCGGTGCATCGCGCCAGTCAGCACGATCGCTTCGGGCCTGCGGGCGAGCAGGTTGCGCAACTGTCGCTCCTCCTCCGCCATATCATAGTCGGTATAGGCGATCAGCAGATGATAATCGGCCTCGCGCAGCGCTTCGGTCAGGCCATGGGCGACGGCGGCGAAGTTGGCGTTGGTCAGCGTCGGCAGCATCAGGGCGATAAAGCCGGTGCGGCGGCTCGACAGGCTGCCGGCGGTCTTGTCCGGCACATAGCCCAGGTCCGCCACGGCCTTGAACACCTTGTCGCGCGTGGTGGGCAGCACCAGTTCGGGATCGCTGAGCACCCGCGACACCGTCATGCGCGATACGCCCGCCAGCCGTGACACGTCGCGGATGGTCGGTCGCTGCGACGCGCGCCGGCCGGGTTTCGGTTCGGCGGGGGCGGCGGTTTCGCGAGGGGGACGGCTCATGGGCGGGGCTTTCCTGACATCTGCTATCCTGGTCGCATATCAGCGTCAGGCGGCGGCGGCCACCGCATTGCCGCCGCTGATGGCGTGGTAGAAGCGGCCCTCGAACATCTCCAGCAACTCCAGCGTCAAGGCGCGCGCCTGGGTGCGGATGGGGGAGGCAAGCGCCTCCTCCAGCGCGGCGAGGGAGGGATAGTCGACCTGCTGCATCATCGCGATCGGCGGCGCGCCTTCGTCCACCTGATCGACGAAGAATAGGCGGACATTGCTGCCATGGGGAAACTGACCCCAGAGCGGGGCGAGACGGGTGCGGACCTCCTCGCGGAAACGGTCCTCGAAACCCGGCTTGATCGTGCCTTCGAAAATGGCGGTGCGTGTGATCACAGGACGTCCTTGTTGATGGCGATGTGCAGTTTGACGAAGCGGGAGCGGTCGCCGGCCTGTTCGAAGGCGTCGACCGATTGTTCGAGCGGGAAGGTGCCGGACAGGATCGGGCTGACGTCGATCGCGCCGCTGACGATCAGGTCGACAGCCAGGCGAAATTCGCCATTGGCGCGGAAGGCGCCGACGAACTCGATCTCGCGCGATTGCAGCGGATTGACCGGGATCGGCGCGGTGCCGGGGGGCAGCATCCCGACCTGGACGATGCGGCCGCCGCGCCGGACGATCGGGAAGAGCGACAGCAGCGCCGAGGGCGCGCCTGAGGCTTCGAAGGCGACGTCGAAATGGCCTGCGGGACTGGCATAGGCACCGAGCGCATCAGGATCGCTGGCTACGTTGATGGTGCGGGTCGCGCCCATGCGATCCCGCGCGACGGCGAGTGCGGCATCCTCGACATCAGTGCAGACCACTTCGATCGCGCCGGCATGGAGCGCGCAGCGGGCGGTCAGCAGGCCGATGGGGCCAGAGCCGGTGACGATGACGCGCTTGCCCATCAACGGCCCGGCGCGGTTCACGGCATGGAGGCCAATCGACAGCGGTTCGGCGACCGACAGTTTCAGCAGGTCTGCGTCGGCGGGCACGGGAATGATCTGATCCTGGCGCAGGATCAGCGTCTGGGCGAAGCCGCCCTGGACATGGGGGAAGCGGCCCGCGCTGCCCAGGAAGATCATGTCGGTGCAGAGGTTCATGCGACCGGCGCGGCAATAGTCGCAGGTCAGGCAGGGACGGCTGGGGTCGAGCGCTGCCTTCGTGCCCGGCGTGACATGGGTCACGGCCGATCCAGTTTCCACGACGACGCCCGAAATCTCATGCCCCAGCGCCATCGGTTCGCGCACCGCGAAATCGCCGACCGCGCCGCGATGATAATAATGCATGTCCGATCCGCAGATCCCACCATAGGCGACGCCGACGCGCACCTCGTCGGGCGCTAGGGCGCGCTCCGGCCGGGATTCAACCCGCAGATCCTTCTGCCCATGACATATTGCAGCCAGCATCACGCTCTCCTTATATGGGACCGATATCATTTGGCACATTGGATCGCAATATCCAATATTTGCGACGATGTGACAATTTTCCAGATTGCAATGTGACCGGTCACGTAATAGGCAAAAAGGCGTGATGGAGGTTTCGATTTATGTCCTTGTTCAGTCTTGATGGCCGTACCGCACTGGTAACCGGCGCGGCGCGCGGCATCGGTTTCGCGATCGCCGATGCGCTGGGCCACGCCGGCGCGCGCGTCGTCCTGAACGGGCGCAGCCAGGACGCGCTGGATGGTGCGGCGACGATCCTGCGGGGCAAGGGCGTGGACGTGGCGACCAGCCTGTTCGACGTGACCGACCAGCCAGCGGTCAAGGCCGCTATCGCCGCGGTGGAGCAGGATTTCGGCGCGATCGACATCCTCGTCAACAATGCGGGCATCCAGCGCCGTGCGCCGCTCGACCGCTTCGATGACGACGATTGGCGTGAACTGATGGCGACCAACCTCGACAGCGTCTATTATGTCAGCAAGGCGGTGGCACCGCACATGATCGCACGCGGGCATGGCAAGATTATCAATATCGGCAGCGTCCAGTGCGAACTGGCCCGCCCCGGCATCGCCCCCTATACCGCCAGCAAGGGCGCGGTGAAAAATCTGACCAAGGGGATGTGTGCGGATTGGGCGCGGCACGGATTGCAGGTGAACGCGATCGGGCCGGGCTATTTCGACACGCCGCTCAACAAGGCGCTGGTCGAGGACCCCGTGTTCGATGCGTGGCTATGCCAGCGCACGCCCGCCGGGCGTTGGGGCAAGCTGGAGGAACTGCACGGCGCGGCCGTCTTCCTCGCCTCCTCCGCCTCCAATTTCGTCAACGGCCAGACCATCTATGTCGATGGCGGCATCCTGTCGGTGATTTGAGGAGTGACTATCATGGCCGACACGATCGCGTTGCAGCTTTGCCCGCTGTCCGATTATCTGGAGGTGGAACTGGCCGTTCGCTGCCAATTGCTCCGTTGGTTCGACATGGACGAGGACGCGCAGCGCGCCTGGCTGGAAACCAATGCGGACAAACTGGTTCTGGTGGTGACCGGCGGGCATCTGGGCTGTTCCAACGATCTGATCGCGGCGCTGCCGTCGCTCAAGCTGATCGCCATAAACGGCGTGGGCTATGACAAGGTCGATGTGGCCTTCGCCAATGGCCGCGGCGTCGATGTCAGCACCACGCCCGATGTCCTGACCGACGATGTAGCCGACCTGGCGGTGGGCCTGACCATCGGCCTGCTGCGCCGCCTGCCCGCGGCCGATCGCTTCGTGCGCGATGGCCGCTGGATGGAGGAAACATTCCCGCTGGGGCGCAAGGTCAGCGGACGGCGCTTCGGCATCGTCGGGCTGGGCCGGATCGGCCGGGCGATCGCCGATCGGCTGAGCGGCTTTGGCGCGGTCGCCTATCATGGCCGGTCGGCCAAGGATGCACCCTATCGCTTCGAACCGGACCTGGCGACGCTGGCGCGGGACAGCGACATATTGGTGCTGGCCTGCGCCGCGACCGAAGACACCCACAACCTGATCGATTCGGATATCCTGGCGGCGCTGGGCGCGGACGGCTATCTGGTCAATGTCGCGCGCGGATCGGTGGTGGACGAGGCGGCGCTAGTGGCGGCGCTGGACAGCGGCGGCATTGCCGGCGCGGCGCTCGATGTGTTCGTGGAAGAACCCTCGGCGCCGGCCGGCCTGATCGCCAGTGATCGGACGCATCTGGCCCCGCATATCGCCAGCGCCACGGTGGAGACGCGGATCGCCATGGCCGATCTGGTGCTCGCCAATGTCGATGCGCTGCTGGCCGGACGGCGGCCGCCCACGGCGCTGAGCCTGTGATGACGCGGCGCGTCGCGGTAATCACCGGGGCGGGCAGCGGCATTGGCCGCGCCGTCGCGATCGCGCTGGACCGGCGTGGTTATCGGCTGGCGCTGGCCGGGCGGCGGGCTGACAGTCTGGCTGACACGCGCGACATGATGGATGGGGGCGGGGAGGCGCATTTGCTGGTCCCGACCGACGTCACCGATGCGGCCAGCGTGACGGCTTTGTTCGATGCCACGGTCGCAGCGTTCGGCCGGGTCGACCTGCTGTTCAACAATGCCGGGATCAATGTGGTCGATGTGCCGATCGACCAGTTGGCGGAGGGCGACTGGTGCCGGGTGATCGACACCAATCTGACCGGGGCCTTCCTTTGCCTACAGGCGGCGTTCCGCGCGATGAAGGCGCAACAGCCGCAGGGCGGCCGAATCATCAACAACGGCTCGATTTCCGCGCACAGCCCGCGGCCCCAATCGATCGCCTATACCGCCAGCAAACATGCGATCACGGGCCTCACCAAATCGGCCGCTCTCGACGGGCGGCCGTTCGGTATCAGTTGCAGCCAGATCGACATCGGCAACGCCAGCAGCGCCATGGGTCAGCGCATGTCCGCAGGCGTTCCCCAGGCCAATGGCGAACGGGCGGCCGAACCGGTGATGGACGTGGCGCAGGTGGGTGAGGCGATCGCCTATATGGACGGACTGCCGCCCGAAGCGACCGTACAGTTCATGACGTTGATGGCGACCAACATGCCCTTCATCGGGCGCGGCTGAGGGCCGGGCTTACTTCTTGCAGGCCCGGCCGTTCCAGTTGGTTCAGCGATCTGCCTTGTCCGCGGCCTGGCGGGCCGCCAATTGCCGGGCGGCGGTCGTTGCCGCGTCGGCGGCGGTTACGATGCCGTCCTTGTCATTATCCTGCTCGGCAAAGGCGCGCGCGCCCGACAGGTCATATTCGGCCTTGGCCATCTTGCCGTCCTTGTCCTTGTCCAGCACGCCGAAGCGGACATGGGTCTGGCGGATCTGGCGCTGCCGTTCCTCGACTTTCTTCTCTGTGCTGCGGTCGGATGCGGCGAGCTGCTGTTCCAGTCGCGCGCTATATTCCTGCACATATTCATCCTCCGATACCCAGCCGTCGCCGTTCGCGTCGGTCGCCTTGAAACGGGCGACGCGGCCGGCGTCGAATTCGGCGCGGCTGACCTGGCCGTCATGATCGGCGTCATAATCGTGGATGAAGGCCGATCCTTCATGCGGCGCGGCGACGGCGGTGCCGGTCAGCGCAAGCAGGGCGGCGGTCAGGGAAAGCTGGAATTGCATACAATCTCCGTCGAATGGGAAAGGCGCTGCGCTCAGGCTGCGTCGAAGGTCAGGGTGTAGGTGTAGCTGCGGTAAGGCGTTTCCGCCCCCGCCAGCGCGGCGCTGCGATGGCGCACCAGAATCAGATAGGTGCCTGGATCTTCGGGCTTCAGGGTGAAGCGGCCATCTGTGCCGCTCTTCACCTGCGCCGCCACCTTGCGCCCGTCATAAAGGCCCGCGCTGCGGAACAGGGTGATGTCGGTATGGGCGAGCGGCTTGCCGTCGAACAGCAGCGCGAAGCGGACGTCCGATCCTGAACCGATGGCGTTGGGATGGGTGATCGCCTGGATCTCAAGCCCCGTGCCGATGGGCCTCAGCGCCGCGTCGGTGGGCTGGCCGCGCGTCACATAGGCGTCGGCCAGGGTCATGCTCTGCACCTCGACCTGCTCGGCATTGGCGGGTGGTTCGCCTTCGCCGCGCATCGCCCACGTATCGCCTTGCCGGAACATCTTGCCCTTGCGTCCGGCGCGCTGGCCGCTGGTCACGCGATAAGTGCCGTCGGCGGGGATCGCCGCCTCGAAGACGCTGAGGTCGCGCAAATGGGTGATGGGTCCGGTCGGCAGGTCTTTCCCATCCGGGCCGACCAGATGGAAAGGCGGGTCGCGCATTGCGACTTCGGGCAGGAACGCGTCTTCTGCAAAGGCCGACTGCACGGTGATATGATCGCCCTTGCCCACATCGAACAGGGTCGGGAGCACATAGGGCATGTGCGCGTTCGCGGCGGAGGTGCCAGCGAGAGCCAGCAGCAGCGCTGTGCGGCGATAGTGCAATATTGTCATAAAGTCCCCTTTCTCGCCGACCGAGTATATCTAATGAGACTCACTTGCAATATCATTTACAACTGATAGGTGCGTCGTCGTTCGGGGCGATAAGGCCCCATGCCATTTGCCGAAAATAGGGGCCGCATAGATGACGAAGACCAGATTAATGCTGTTGTTGGGAACCGCGATGATCTTCGCGCCGATCCAGGCATGGGCGCAGGATGATGCCGACGCGCCGGAAACGACGCGCATGGCGCTCGACCGCATGGTCATCTCCGCCGGCACCGAAAAGGTCGCGATCGACACGCCGCAGGCGGTCAGTACGCTGGACCAGGACGATATCGATCAGGTCCAGGCAACCACGATGGGCGACCTGCTGGAAGGGATGCCGGGCGTCAACGTCCAGGGCGGCGTCGGCCAGCTCGGCCAGGGCTTCAACATTCGCGGCATGGGCACTACGATCGGCGATAGCGACAATCGCATCTTGCTGACCGTCGATGGCGTCACCAAATTCTACGAACAATATCGCATGGGCGCGCTCTTCACTGAGCCTGAGCTTTACAAGCGGATCGAAGTGCTGCGTGGCCCCGCCTCCTCGACCCTCTATGGCGCCGGTGCGCTGGCGGGCGTGGTCAATTTCACGACCAAAGATGCGTCCGACTTCCTGAACGAGGGCGATCCGCTGGCAGTCCGTCTGAAGGCGGCGACCGAAACCAATGCGCAGGCGCACACCCTGTCGGGCATCGTCGCGGTCCAGCCGGCCGAGGGCGTCGAACTGCTGGGCAGCTACAACTACCGCCGCACCGACGATTATAAGAGCGGCAACGGCGATACCGTCGCGGCCTCCGCCACCCTGTCCGACAGCTGGCTGGTGAAGGGGCGGGTGGCGATCGGCGGCAACAAGAAACATGCCGTCTGGGCCAGCTATCAGGACTGGATCAGCGACGCGCCGCAGGTCTACGACCAGATTTCGGCCGCCACCGGCGCTGCATTGATGCGCCGTCGCGTCCACGACAAGACCGCCGTGCTGGGCTATGTCAACGATTTCGACGGCAGCAAGATCTTCAATGTCGAGGCGCAGGTCGCCTATTCGCTGTCGAAGGTGCACCAGACCGAAACCACCTTCCTCGGCCCGCTCGCCTATTCCGACTTTTCCTATGAAAGCTGGCAGGCCAAGGTCCAGAACACCAGCGAGTTCGCCATGGGCGGCGACTGGACGACCTTCCTGATCCTGGGCGGCCAGTGGAGCAAGCAGGAGCGGCGCAACCCGCGCGTGGCGCTGGACGGCACGGTGACGCCGGGCGCGGGCACTCATCCCGAAGGCGATATGAGCCGCTATGGCCTGTTCGGTCAGTTGGAGATCATCTGGTCAGACAAGCTGACGATCATGCCCGGCGTCCGCGTCGATTGGACCGACCTGACGCCCGGCGACACGGTGGTTGGCGGCACCACCCGGACGGATAAGGTCAAGGATAGCGGCGTATCGCCCAAGCTGGCAGCGCTGTACAATTTCACGCCCTGGTTCGGCCTGTTCGGATCGGTCGCGCGCACGGTGCGGATGCCCAATGTGGACGAAATCTTCACCCGTTCCGCGACCCGCCCCAACAATCCAGACCTGAAACCCGAAAAGTCCGATAATGTCGAAGTCGGCTTCACCTTCTCCTTCGACGACATGCTGGGCAAGGGGGATCGCTTCCGCGCCAAGACCACTCTGTTCCAGAACGACGTCAAGGATCTGATCGTTAACGTCACCGCCGCGGCGGGCACGCCCTATTTCCAAAACGTCAACCGCTCGCGCTTCAAGGGGCTGGAGGTCGAGGCTGAATATGCACTTGGCGGATTCTTCGCATGCGTCAACGCCTCCTTCATCAATGGCAAGAACCGGCTGACGGGGGACTATCTCAACACCATCCCCGCCAACGACTATCGGCTGACCCTGGGCTATGCCGATGCGGCGAGCGGCCTGTCGGGCGGCTGGACCGGCGAGTTTGCCGAACGGCAGGACAATGTGACGACCGGCGCATTCTCCTCCGCCGGATCGGGCCTGCCGACGCCTGGCTACACCGTCTACAACCTCTTTTTCGCCTTCAAGCCGCAAAGTGGCGCGGCCAAGGGGTTTGAGTTCCGCATCGCCATGGATAACGTCTTCGACAAGCAATATCGCCGCCACTTGTCGTCGCTCGCGGCGGAGGGACAGAGCTTCAAGTTCACCGTGGCGAACATATTCTGACGCCATGGCACGGGTGGCGCATCCTTTCCGCATCGGTGGGCCAGCGGCGGCATCGCTGCTGGTCAACGGCCTGCTGATCGCGGCGCTGCTGAACCTGGGCATGGGGCATGTCAGTCGTCGGGCCGAATCGCCGACGCTGACCGTCCTGTCCCTCGCCCTGCTCAAGGGGGTGGAGCAGGGCGAGGAAGAGACGGAGACGGCAGCGCCCAGCACGCCTGCCGCCGTCCCGCCTCCACCCGTCGAACAGCCGCGGGTATCGCAACAGCCGGTCGTGGCGCCCGCTGCGCCACCGATCGTGGCGGCACTGTCGCGTCTGTCCTTTTCCATGCCGATGCAGGCGGCCGCGCCCGTTGCGAGTCCCGCCGCGCCGCCATCGCACCAAGCCATAGCGGCCGTTTCAACCTCGTCCTCGGCTGCGCCTCCGCCGCGACGCGGAACCGCCGACGGCCTGGACGTAAAGGCGCCGCCCGGCACCAGCCGCAGCTATGCCGCCAAGGTCCGCTCCTGGCTCTACGCCCATAAAATCTATCCCCGGCGCGCCCGGATGCGGCGAGAAGAAGGGCGGGTGCAGGTCCGCTTCGTCCTCGACCGCGCGGGCATGTTGCTGGAAGGTTCGGTCATCCATGGATCGGGCCACGCCATACTGGACCAGGAGGCCGAAGCGATGCTGCGCCGCGCCTCCCCCTATCCACGCGCGCCCGCCGAACTACCGGGCGATCGCATGGAATTTACCGCGCCGATCGAGTTCACTCTGCCTGCCTGAACGGCAGCGCCGTGTCGATGGGATGATGGCCGATGGCGCGCCGGGGATATCGCGTTGCTATGCCAATGCCGGAAATCTGTCCGCCAATGGCGCGAACGGCCTCCCAAGATTATGAGTCGCTTGTCGCCCCCTGGGTCGGCACCAATCTTAGCGGCATGCACATGCTGCCGACAATCTGCTCCATCGTATCCTCCAGCGCGTCCGGGAAGGATTCCCCAAATTCGGCCTCGTCGGTTCCGTGGTGGCGCATCAGAATGTTGAGGAACATGAGGCTGACGCTGATCAGACGTCGTTGCGCGACATAGGGGGGAATGTAATCGACGCGCTCGCGCATCAGCCTCAGCGCTTCGGTCAGGTGCGGTGGTTCCGACCCGCTAAAGTCGCCAAATTCGGGCGATCGACTTTGCAGCAGATATTGGCTCAGAAAGCTCGCATAGGAGTGGTTGCCGTCGGCGTCGTGCAGATGAAGCTGAGGAAGCAGGATTATTTCCAGGATGGTCCGGGCATCCTTGAGGCGGCCCGTTGCCCTGGCGCGCTGGAGCATGGCACCGCGCTCTGCTTCCATCTGCTCCATGCGATAGTCGAAAATGGCGCGGACCAGGCCTTCGCGCGAACCGAAATGATATTGCACGGCAGCATGATTGCCTTGGCCCGCTTTCGTGGCAATTTCCCGCATGGACGCGCCGTTGATGCCATTTTGCGCAAAAAGCTGCTCTCCCGCCAGGATCAGGCGCGTCTTTCCATCGATAGTTTCGGCCGCGGGCAAGGCGTCCATTGCAATTTCCACGTTCGCCACCGCAATATCCTAAAACAAGTGTAATATTTTTAACCGCTATGCATGGGTCGGGCTGCTGGGCAAAAGCGGGATGTGCCGGCTATTGTGCGCGCCAGCTTGCACGAAAGACCAGGAAATTCAAGTTTTTCCAATTTCATGACGCTGAGAGGAGGCGGATTGGCGGAATTATCCATGTAATCCAACCTTTGCAGGCTATATGCGTATTTACACTTGACTTAAATAGCCCAAATCGATTATTCCCTAATCGTCATTAGACAGCGCCATGCCGGCACCGCGCCAAGACGGTCAAAACGGCAAGACGCGACAGACGCTCAAGGAGAGACTTTCATGGCGATGGAAACCGGCCTTATCTTTCACCCCTATATGCGCCCCGGACGCAC
>JAVBXL010000135.1 GCA_030824575.1 bacterium
ATGCGGCGCATCTGGGTTTCGCGGAAATTGGCCTCGACATAGGCTTCGCGCAGCGGCACCACCGCCAGCAGCGGCGTGCCGACCTGGACATAATTGCCGACCCGCACCGACCGGCGCCCAACCATGCCGTCCACAGGCGCGACGATCCGGGTATAGGATAGCGAGAGGCGGGCCGCATCGAGGGCCGCGCGTGCCTGTTCGACCGCCGCGTCGGCTTCTGCGACATCGGCTGCCAGCATCGGGCGTTGCTGCTGAGTCGCCGCATGGGCTGCGCTGTCGCGGCGATGGGCGGCTTCGTCCGATTGCAGGCGGGACAGGCTTTCCTGCCGCTCCTGCACGCTGGCGGATCCGTCGCTGGCCAGATCCTGATAGCGGCGGGCGTTTGCGCGTGACAGGGCGATGGCGGCGCTGTCTGCGTCCACCGCGGCCTTGGCCTGCGCGACCACGCTCGATTGCCGCGCAAGCGCGGCCCGCAGGCCATCGGCGCGGGCTTGCGCGCTTTTCAGTTCGGCCTCGGCTGCGGTCACCGCCACGCGGAAATCGCGGTCGTCGATGACGGCCAGCAACTGGCCGCGGCGAACCTGCTCATTATCCTCGACCATGACCTGCGCGACCAGGCCCGCCACTTTGGGCGCCACGGTGCTGTAGTCGGCCTGAACATGGGCGTCGTCCGTCGTCTGGCTCTCGCCCGCGCCTTCGTCATGGGCCCAGGCCCAGGCGCCGCCAAGGGCAACTAGCGCGATCAGTCCGCCAGCGCCAAGGCGAGCCAGCTTTGGCATTGTCATAGTCATGCTCCTTTGGAACCGGGCGATGTGACGACCGGCGGTGGTGTGTAGAAGAGGAAGAAGGTCAGCGGGATCAGCAGGAGCGCCAGGACGCCCAGGATCCGATAGCTGTCGGCGATCGACAGGGTGAAGGCCTGATGCCCGATCCGTGCCGCCAGATCGCCCGCACCCGTGCCGGGATCAAACCCGATGCGGCCCAAACGGTCGACCAGGCCGCGTTCGTGCGCGGCGGTGCGATGGATCAGGAACGATCCGATCCAGATGCTGCCCAGGAAGGTGCCGATCACACGCAGGCCGTTGACGATCCCCGATACGAACGGTCCCTCCATCGGAACGATCGCGCTGGTCGCGATGAAGAGGAGTGAAATCACGGCCAGCGGCTGTCCAACCGCCTGCAACGCTTGCATCGTCCAGAATTGCGCGACCATCCATTCGCTGGTGACCGACGCGCCCATGAAGCAGGATATGGCGAGAAGCAGCAGGCCCAGCGCCATCAGGCGCCTGGCGTCCACCCATTTCTGATACAGAAGAAAGGCGGTAAACGGCCCAAGGATGAACTGCGGCAACGCGATCGCCAGCCCGATCGGGGCGAGTTGCAAGGGGCGGAAGCCCTGGACATGCGCCAGTTGATCGGCCGGCAGAAGCGAGCCGGACAGCAGGACGACCAGCATCCCTACGAAGATGACGAAGGCCAGCCAGAGGTTGCGCCGCTCCAGCAACTGGAGCTTCACGAACGGCAGATGATGATACCATTCGCTCACCAGGAAGACGACAAACAGCGCCAGGCCACCGAACAACAGCCAGACGACCAGTGGCGAATGGAACCAGTCCAGCCGCTCGCCCTGTTCCAATGCGATTACCAGCATCGTCAGCGATGCGATGCCTGTCACAAAGCCAAGGGAATCGAACAGGCGGAACCGTTCCATGCGGATGGGATCCTGGGGTATGCCCCACCACACTGCCCACATTGAAAAACCGGCGAGCGGCAATATCTGCCAATAGACCAGCCGCCAGTCGAACAGTTGATCGGTCCAGACCGCGGCCAGCCAGATCGCGACATTGGGCGCGAAGGTGGCGGTGAGCGCATAGAGCGACAGCCCGTAGAGCCGGACCGGTGTGGGGAAAAAGCGCAATGCCGCGCCCATCAGCAAAGGGATAAGGGCGCCGCCCAGCAGGCCCTGCACCGCGCGCAGCGCCAGCATCCAGCCATAATTGGGCGCGAAGGGCAGCAGCATCCCGACCAGGAGGACGGCCGCGACGACCGCGATATGATAGCGGCGGAACGAGAAGGTGCCCGCAAACCAGAAGGTGATCGGCATCGCGACCAGTTCCCCTGCGGTATAGACGATGCTGAGCCAATGGCCGTCGTCCACGCCATAGCCATGGACGCCGCGGATATCGACCAGTGCGAGCGCGCCGACCCGGTTGTTGAGGCCCGCCATGATCGCGGCGACCAGCACCCCCATGACGCCTGTAAAAAGGCGCGGTCCGAACGGCGCCTGCGGTACGCCGGGCGGAGGCCCCTTGGTTGCGTGCGGCGCGTGAGCGATGTCGGTCAAAGCGGACGCTCGGATTGGGCTGGCGATGCCGGGGGCGCCCAACCGCCGCCGACCGATTTGTACAGGGCGATGACCGCCACCGCACTGTCGGTTCTGGCGGAGGTCTGTTCGGCTTCGCTGGCCAGTTGCGCCCGCTCCGCGATCAACACGTCGATATAGCCGGTGGCGCCCGCGCCATAGCGGCGATGGGCGACCTGCACCGCGATGCGGCTCTGCGCGACCGCCTGCTCGGCTGCCGCTGCGCGCGCCTGCTCGGTCCGCACGAGCGACAGCGCGTCATCCACTTCGTGCCAGGCGCGCAAGACGGTCGCGCGATACTGGATCGCGGCGGCTTGCTCGTCCGCCTTGGTCAACTGGAGCTGCCCCTTCAGCCGGCCGCCCTGAAAGATCGGGAGGTTGAGGACGGGGCCGAAGACGAACTGACGCGAGGCCCATTGCGGTACGTTGGAAATATCCAGCGCCTGCGTCCCTAAGCTGCCGGTCAGGCTGAGGCTGGGGTAGAAATCAGCCTTGGCGACGCCGATGCGGGCCGTGGCGGCGTGCAGGTCCGCCTCTGCGGCGGCGATATCGGGCCGGTTGCGCACGAGTTGCGCGGCCATGCCGATGGCGATCGGCCCTGCGACCTGCGGGATGGTGGCCGCAGCATCGTTCAATATGTCGTCGAGCGCATGCGGCTCCGCGCCCGTCAGCAAGGAGAGCGCGTTGCGGCTGGCATCGACCTGCCGCTCGATCGCGGGGATCGTGGCATCAATCGTGGCCAGCTGCGTACCGGCTGTCGCCGCGTCATAACGTGAAGCCGCGCCATGCACCTCGCGACTTTGGGCGATGTCATGGCCGCGTGCGACGGTTTCGCGATTGCTGCGCACCACCGCCAGCCGTGCCTGCGCGCCGCGCAGCATCAAATAGGTGCGCGCGACTTCGGCGGTCAACGAGATGCGAGCCGCGTCGCGTTCATAGACCGCCGCCTGCGCACTGGCGCGGGCCGCTTCGCGGGTGCGGCGCGCCTTGCCCCACAGGTCCAGTTCCCAGGATGCGTCGAAGCCCACCTGGAAAAGGTCATAGTCGGACGAGCCGGACGTCCCGTCGAGCGTGCTGGTGCCAAACGGATCGCTGCCGCCAGCCGCATCGGCGGTCGGGGCAGAGGCGCCAGTCAGACCCAATATGCCGTTGGGGCTTGCCCGTTCGCGCAAATAGGAGGTCGCAGCGCCAGCGGTCGGCAGGCCCGCCGCTCCGGCAATGCGCAGGGCGGCGCGGCCGCGTGCGACCCGCGCGCCAGCCACCTGCAAATCCAGATTGCCGGCGACGGCCAATAGTTCGATGCGGTCGAGAACCGGATCGCCAAAGGCTTTCCACCAATCCGCCGACACCGGATTGGCCGCCAAACCGGCATCGGCGAACGCCTTGTCCGTCGCGACCGGGACCGCCATTGCCGCGGGGCGATGGAAATCCGGGCCGACCGTGCACGCCGACACCATCAGAATGGGAAGCAGCCGGGATAGCGACGCGGCGACGCGCGAAGGCTTGGAAAGGTCTGGGTGCATGAAATACTCGGGTTGGGAAGGCGTGAAGGACCGCCAGGAAAGCATGGCCGGACGTCGATTTCAGTCGGCTATGGCTGGTGGCGAGATCGCTTTGAGCCGCTTCATGAAGTCGGCCATGTGCGGCCAGAGATCCTGAAACAGGGCATCCTTGCGATGGCGGATCATGACTTCCAGCAGCAGTTTCAGGCCGATGATGAATTCTGCCGATTCGGCGCGCGGCACCGCTTCACTGGCCTGCACCTTGCGCAGGACCGCGAAGAGATCGTCATGGTTAGAGACGGTGAATTCCAGTGGCGCCGTCATAGCCGGCGCACCGGACGCATCGGTAGGCTGAACCGTGATCGCATAATGAGAGGGCATGACTTGCTCCGATCGCGCCAATGAGTTGACGATATCAACCGATATTGCGTATTCGATTGATTATGTCAACTGATCGGGTTAGAGTTTGTTCATGACCGATGCATTGATCGACCTTTTAAGCGACGTGTCCCACCGCTTTCAGCAATGTCTGCGGGACGAAGCGCAGGCTGCCGACATCGACCTAACACCTTTCGAGGCGAAGGCGCTGGTGACGATCGCCCGCTTGCCGGGATCGACTCAACAGGCGATCGCGGCGCGGATGGGATGCGACAAAGCCCAACTGGCGCGCGCAGTGAAGATATTGGAGGCGCGCGCCCTGATCGCGCGCAAGGCCAGCGCGGACGACTGGCGCGCCTGGGACTTAGTGCTGACGCCAGGCGGCGAAGCGATCTTCGCCGATCTCAAGAGGCGCCGTGCCGCCATTGCGCAGGACTGCCTGGCTCAGGTCAGGCAAGACGAGCGCGAAAATCTCCATGTCGTTCTGACGAAGATGGCCGAAGGCTTGGCTTTGCGCGATGGACGGTAACCGCGGCGTGCCGATGCACCCCAAGCGCGTCGCTTGGCGACAATCCTAACGAGACGCCAGGTCGCACATTGATGCCTGGGTCTGCTCGCTTATTGGAAAGATCATGGACCGTTTCAAGGAAATGGAATTGCTGGTGCAGGTCGCCGAAACCGGCAGCATCAGCAAGGCGGCCGAGGCCCTGGAAATTTCGATCTCCGCCGCCAGCCGCTATCTGGCTTCGCTGGAGAACCGGATCGGAACCGGCCTTATCCATCGGTCGACCCGGCGCCTGTCCCTGACGGCGGCCGGAAGCGATTTCGTCCTGCGCAGCAAGGCGATACTGGGCGACCTGCGGGAAGCGGAGGGGCTTGCCAGCGATGCCGTGGCCAAGCCTGGCGGGTTGCTCCGCGTGACGGCCTCCCTCTCCTTCTGCCTGCTGCATATCGAGCCGCTGCTACCGGCGTTCATGGCGCGCTATCCCGACATCACAATCGAAATCGTTGCGGAAAACCGTTACTATAATATCATCGACAATAATGTGGACGTAGCCATCCGCACTCGGCAATTCGAAGCCGACAGCGATATCACCATCCGGCGATTGGCCGCGACGCGCCGCATACTGGCCGCAACGCCCGCCTATCTTGCCGAACATGGCACGCCGACCCATCCCCGCGACCTGTCCGCCCACCGCATGATCATCTACGATCACGCCATCACGCCGACAGAGTTGACGTTCACGCGCAATGACGAGCGGCATGTGGAGGCCGTTCGTCCCTATTTCCGAACCAATGATGGCCAGATCGTGCGCAAGGCGGCGCTCGACCATATGGGCATTCTGGTGCAACCGAAATACATTGTTCATGATGATATTCGCGATGGACTATTGGTGCCCGTCATCGACGACTGGGATCTTCCCAGGCTTACCATGAACATCGCTTTCCAGACCCGCAGGCACATACCGACAAAGGTCCGTCTGTTCGTAGAGGCCCTGATCGACCGTTTTCGAACGAATCACTTCGAAGCATTATGGACTGCCTGATCAGTCAATGGGATGTACGGGTCGTTTGACGATCCAATCTATTCTTAGATTGTCGCCATCAACTGATTTTCCCGATAATCGGGAGATAGCTTCCCTCTACCCCGCATTGATCGTCGTTTCAGGCCAAGTATATCCGTTAGCAACGATGAAAACGGTCCCATTCCCCCAGGATGGAGAAATTCGTGTTTCAACCGGATAGGATAGCTTGGAGCGACGGGATGTTTGACGAATTTGCTGTTCAAGAAATAGCGATCGACGGCGTTCGCACGGCTATCAATGTCATAGGCAGCGGGCCGCCTGTCCTGTTCCTTCACGGCGCTTCCACGCTGGAAGGCTGGGACGCATTGAAGCCGTTGGCCGCGCGCTTTACCGTTTATGCGCCCAGCCACCCAGGATTTGGCCATTCCAGCGATGCGTCGCATTTGATGTCGATGGGCGATCTGGTTGTCCATTACCGGGCCTTGATGAGCGCATTGGGCCTTGAACGGCCGCACCTCATCGGCTTTTCGATGGGCGGGTGGCTTGCCGCCGAATTGGCCGCGCTGTGTGGCGAGCGCTTTGGTAAACTGATTTTCGTTGCGCCTGCCGGCCTGCATGATCCTGCCCATCCGATGACCGACCCTGCGACGATAGCGCCCCAGGATTTTCCCGCCTTTCTGGCTCATGACGTCGATGTGGCGCTCCGCTTCTTTCCAGATGGCGCCGACCTCGCCGCTGCGACCCGATTTGGCGAAGCCCGCGCCCGCGAGGGCGAGACGGTCCAACGCCTGACGCACCCGTTCGGCTTTGGTCATCCCAACCTGGCGCGCTGGCTGGGCCATGTCACCAACCCCAGCCTGATCTGCTGGGGGGAAAGAGACCGGATCATTCCGGTCGAAACGGCGCAGCTTTGGCGCGCGGCCATGCCTCATGCGGCTTTGAAGCTCTATCCCGATGCAGGCCATCTCGTGCTGCTCGAAACACCGGACGCGATCGAGGCGATGTCCGATTTCTTGAACGACTGACACATATATCAACGATAAACACCCGGAGACGGCCATGAATTTCCCCAATACGTCCGATGCCATGCAACCCAGCCTCTGGGGCTGGAGCGATGCGCAGCAAGCGCAGTTGTTGGCGCAGATAGACAGCATCGCGCCGATCCTGGATGGCCAGGCGGCTGAGAGCGAAGCGCTCGGTCATCTTACCCCCGACACGTTCGAGGCGTTGCGGCCGTTGCGGATGTCCCATATCTTCGTGCCCGCGACCCTGGGCGGCGCGCAAATGGCGCCGCGCCATGGCATCGCACTGCTGGAACGGATCAGCTACTGGTCCGGCGGTGCCGGTTGGGTCAGCATGGTTCACGCATCGGTTGGCGCGATGTCGGCAGGATATCTGCCCGACAGCGCGGTGGAAGAATTATTTGCCCCCGGCGTGGAAAGCCGTTTTTCCGGCCAAGGCGCGCCAACCGGGATGCTCAAGCCCGTCGAAGGCGGCTATCTGCTGACGGGCAAGTGGAGTTACGCGTCCGGCTTTGAATATGCCACCCACACCCATAGCGCGGCGTTCGTGGACGACGGCACCGGCAAACCCAAGCTGGGCGCCAATGGCAAACCCCTGATATTGTGCACCCACGCGTCGGTCGAGACGCATAAGAAAGGCGGAAACTGGGACGTCCTTGGCCTGAGCGCGACCGGCAGCATCGATTACAGCGCGCAGGACGTGTTCATTCGCGCCGACCATGTCTATCCGGTCCCCACGGTCGAATTGCGCCAGAAATCCTTTTTCAGCCTGGGCCTGAGCGGTCTTGCCGCTACCGGACACTCCGCGTTCGCGGTCGGCGTGACGCGCCGGATGCTGGACGAATTGGCGACCTTTGCGCGGGCAAAGACCGGTCGTGCCGGCCTTTTGGGCGAATCGGAATCCTTCTGGGAAAAATATGCCCGTGCCGAAGCGCGGGCCATGGCCGCACGCGCGCTTCTCTACGACGTCTGGGCCAAGGTCGAGCAGGCAATCGCGGAAGACCGGCCGATGGACCGCAAGCTGATGACGTTGGTCCACCTAGCCAAGAGTGAGGTCCATGAGGCCGGTGCCGAGATTTGCACCTTTGCCTATCGCGCGGCGGGTGGCGCATCGCTGCGTAGCGGCGTCTTGCAGCGGCTGTTCCGTGAAATGATGACGGCGACCCAGCATATGACGGCATCGGCCGGCATCCTGGCATATTGTGGCCGCGATCTCCTGGGCCTGGCGGAAGATAAGCAGTGGCAACTGCTCGATCTGGTTTGAACACGCATCCGATCGGAGAGACACCCATGCCCCAGACACTGCCTCACTCGGCACCAACTGCTGCGCTGCCCGACGCCATCGACCGGCATATCGGCCCTGGCCCCGTCGACGCCAAGGTTTTTCGCGCCATATTCCAGCGCCATCCCGCCAGCGCCACCATCCTGACGGCGGATGATGGCACTGGCCCCTGCGCCATGACCATCACCTCGCTGATCTCGCTCAACGCCGATCCGGCGCTGGTCGGATTCTCGCTGTCCCACCAGTCCAATTCGACCAAAAAGATCCTGAAGGCCGGCCGCGTCGCGATCCATTTCCTCGATCCCTCGCACATCGCATTGGGTCGCCTGTGCGCGACCCCTGGCGTCGATCGGTTTGAAGATACCACGCTCTGGTCCCGGCTGGCCGATGGCACGCCTCGCTTCCATGACGTCGGATGCTGGTTCATCGCGGACATCGAGCGGACGCTTGAACTGGACGGGGCGACGTTCGTTGCAGCGCGATTGATCGAGGGTGTCGTCGACGGGGAGAGAAGCGCGCTTCTCTACGCGTCGGGCGGCTGGCGGGGCCTGGGCGAAGAAATCCAGTGAAAGCGCTTATCGCTGCGGGGCGTTGCGCGTTACCGCTCATCAAGGAATATATTGACATGCGACCGTTCGAATTCGCCGGCATCGCCACACGCGTCGTCTTTGGCGCGGGCACCCTGGCGCAGGTATCGCAGGAGTTGGAAAGGCTGGGCGCTCAGCGACCCTTTTTGCTGTCGACCGCGCATCAGGCCGATGCCGCAGAGGCGCTGAAGGCGCGGATCGGCGACACGGTGGCTGGCGTCTATGCGGGCGCCGTCATGCACACGCCCACCGATGTGACGGCCGACGCGCTGGCTGCGTTTCACGCGTCCGGCGCCGATTGCATCGTCGCGATCGGCG
This sequence comes from bacterium, assembly GCA_030824575.1. Classification (GTDB taxonomy): domain Bacteria; phylum Pseudomonadota; class Alphaproteobacteria; order Sphingomonadales; family Sphingomonadaceae; genus Sphingobium. Next base: position 8,978 of record JAVBXL010000135.1, read on the forward strand.
GCGGGTCCACCATCGGACTGAGCAAGGCGTTGGCTACCCGCACAGGCGCCGATCAGTTGGTCATTCCCACGACCTATGCCGGATCGGAAATGACCGACATTCTGGGCGAGACGCAGGACGGGCAAAAGGTGACGCGGCGCGATCCGTCTATCCGCCCCGAAACCGTGATCTATGATGTCGACCTGACGCTGACCCTGCCCCCGCAATTGACGGTGACGTCCGCGCTGAACGCCATCGCCCACGGGGTCGAGGCGCTGTACGCGCCCGACGCCAACCCGATTTTGAGCCTGATGGCGGGAGAGGCGATGGACGCCTTCGCCAAGGCGCTGCCTCAGGTCGTGGCGGAGCCTGGCGACCGCGACGCCCGGACGCAGGTGCTGTACGGGGCTTGGCTGTGTTCGACGACGCTGGGCTATATCAGCATGGGTCTGCACCATAAACTGGCTCATGTGCTGGGTGGCAGTTTCGGCATGCCCCATGCCGAAACCCACGCGATCCTGATCCCGCATGTCGCGGCGTTCAATGCGCAGGCGGCGGCCCAGGCGCTGGCGCCGGTAACGCGCGCTTTCGGCTCGGCCGGGGGCGGCCTGTGGGACTTCGCCAAAGCGTGTGGTGCGCCCATGCGGTTGAGCGACCTGGGGCTGACACGCGACGACATCGCCCGCGCTACCGCCATCGCCGCCGAGCAACCCTATGCCAATCCGCGCGCCGTGACCCCGGACGCGATCCAGGGGATTTTGGAGGCTGCCTGGGAAGGGCGGCGTCCTGCGGCATGACACAAGCGATGCCATTTTCACCAGGCGCCACTAGCGCGGGTTTTTCAAAGGACGGCGAAATGACGATATCGACGGACGGCCATCAGGGCCTGTCCCATTTCAGCGAAGCGGACTCGGTCAACGTCGTGAATGCCCGCATGGATGCGGCCGCCCATCCGCGCCTGCGGCAGGTCATGGGCGTGCTGGTGTCCCATCTTCATGCCTTCGCCAAGGAGGTGCAGTTGACGCAGGAGGAATGGGATCACGCCATCCAGTTCCTTACCGCGACCGGGCAGATCTGTACTGCCGAACGCCAGGAGTTCATCCTGCTGAGCGACACGCTGGGCTTTTCAATGCTGGTGGATGCCATCAACAATCGCCGCCCGGCCGGTGCCACGGAAAATACCGTCTTTGGCCCCTTCCATGTCGATGGCGCGCCGGTGCGGGAAATGGGTGCGTGCATCAGCCTGGACGGCAAGGGCGACCTATGCCGGTATGAAGGCCATGTCCTGGACCTGGACGGCAATCCGATCGAGGGTGCCGTCATCGACGTGTGGTCCGACAATGCCGATGGCTTCTATGACGTCCAGCAGCCCGACATTCAGCCCAAATGGAATAATCGCGGTGTCTTCATCACCGGGCCGGACGGGAAATATGATTTCGTCGGCATCAAGCCGGTGTCCTATCCTATTCCCGATGACGGCCCGGTCGGACAGATGCTAGGCAAGCTCGGGCGCCACCCCAATCGCCCCGCCCATATCCATTTCCTGGTCAAGGCGCAGGGTTTTGAAACGCTGGTGACCCATACGTTCGTGGGCGGCGATCCCTATCTCGATTCCGATACGGTCTTCGGGGTGAAGAAGTCGCTGATCGCGCCATGGAACAGGGTGAATGACGGGCCGATACTCTGGCATTCGCCGTTCGATTTCGTCCTCGTGCCTCGTTGAACGCGCGAGGCACGCCCCCCTACCCAGCCGGGGATCTCACTGTAAAGGACGCGCGCCGTGCCTAATCTCAAAATCCATGTGAGCGATGCGGTATGGCATGAAAAGGGCGATGCGCTGACCGCCCTGCTTGGCCCCATCCGAGACATGCTATGCGACGAATTTCGCATCGACCCGGAAGCCTGCCAGCTTGCGATCATCCCGATATATGGTTTGTCCGACCAGCCGCCGGTCGCGGTTGAAATCCAGATCATGCCGCGGCCCGAACGGGACCGGGCACAGATTATGGCGGCCAGCCGGAAATTGCAGGCATTGCTGAGCGACACGAGCGCGACCCATGTGGCTGTGCGTGTGTCCTCGCTGGACCCGGTTACTTATGTTGCGCTGAAATAGCGATAAGGTCCGGGTTCGGCGCGGGAGAGATGACAGGCCGTGATGGGCTGCCATCTCTCCCGGCTCAGACGCGCTCTACCGCCAGCGCCAATCCCATGCCGACGCCGATGCACAGGGTGGCCAGCCCGTAGCGGCCGCCCGTCCGTTCCAATTGATGCACCAGCGTCATAGCCAGGCGGGCGCCCGACATGCCCAGCGGATGGCCCAGCGCGATCGCGCCGCCATTTGCGTTGACATGGGGCGCATCGTCCGCGACGCCCAGTCCCCGCAACACGGCAAGTCCCTGGCTGGCAAAGGCTTCGTTGAGTTCGATGGCATCGAACTGGCCGATGTCCATGCCCAATCGTGCCAGCAGTTTCTGCGTTGCGGGCAATGGACCTATGCCCATGACGCGCGGCTCCACGCCCGCCGACGCCATGCCCAATATGCGCGCGCGCGGCACCATTCCATGGGCCTTGGCCGCCGCCTCGCTGGCCACGATCATCGCCGCAGCGCCGTCGTTGATGCCCGACGCATTGCCCGCCGTCACCGTACCGCCTTCGAACAACGGTTTCAGCTTGGTCAACCCCTCAATGCTGGTGTCGGCGCGTGGATGTTCATCCACGCTGACCTGCACGCTCGTCCCCCGCTTGGCGCCGGGCACGGTGACGGGCGTGATTTCCTCGGCGAAGAAGCCACTTGCCTGCGCGGCGGCAGCCCGCTGCTGGCTGCGCAGCGCAAAGGCGTCCTGGTCCTCTCGGCCGACGGCATGGTCGATCGCCACATTCTCGCCCGTACGCGGCATGGTTTCGGTCCCATAGGCCGCGCTGAGCGCCGGATTGACGAAGCGCCACCCCATGGTGGTGTCCTCCAATTGCTGCCCCCGGCCAAAAGCGGTGTCGGACTTGCCCATGACGAAGGGCGCGCGGGTCATGCTCTCCACGCCCCCGGCGATGGCCAGCGCCATTTCGTCGGACCGGATCGCCCGCGCCGCCGCGCCCACGGCCTCCAGTCCCGACGCGCACAGGCGATTAAGTGTGATGCCGGGTACGACAGGCGGCAAGCCTGCCAGCAGTAGGCTCATCCGCGCGACGTTGCGATTGTCCTCGCCCGACTGGTTGGCACAGCCGTAGAAGACTTCCTCCAGTGCCGCCGGGTCCAGATTGGGATTGCGCTCGAGCAGCGCCCGCATGGGCACGGCCCCCAGATCGTCGGCGCGGATTTTCGCCAGGATACCGCCGTAACGGCCGACAGGGGTGCGAACGGCATCGCAGATAAAGGCTTCGCTCATGGGTCAGTCCTGTAATGAAAGGGTCAGGCGGGCACGCTCTGCCGCGCGTCGATCAGCGGCAGGGCGGTCATCTCCCGCAGGGCGTCGATGCTCAAACCCTCGACAATCTCGACGACGCCGACGCCACCCGCCATGATGTCGAAAACGCCATGGTCGGTATAGACACGCGCCACGCAGCCAATGCCGGTCAGCGGATAGGTGCAGGCGTCGACCAGCTTGCAGGCGCCCTCGCGCGTGAACAATTCCATCATCACGAAGGTCTTCTTCGCGCCAATCGCCAGGTCCATCGCGCCGCCCACGGCGGGGATAGCGCCAGGCTCACCGGTGTGCCAGTTGGCCAGGTCGCCGGTCGCCGACACCTGGAACGCGCCGAGCACGCAAATATCCAGATGCCCGCCCCGCATCATCGCAAAGCTGTCGGCGTGGTGGAAATAGCATCCGCCATCCAGCAGCGTCACCGCCTGCTTGCCGGCGTTGATCAGATCCCAATCCTCCTGCCCCTTGGCAGGCGCAGGCCCCATGCCCAGCAGGCCGTTTTCGCTTTGCAGGAAGACTTCGCGCTCGGCGGGAAGATAATTGGCGACCTTGGTAGGCAATCCGATGCCCAGGTTCACATAGGCGCCTTCGGGAATATCCTGCGCTACGCGCTGGGCGATTTGATCGCGGGTCAAACGGTTCGTCACGCGCGTCTCCTTTCAGGCTGCTGCCGCCAGCGTGGCGGATGTGATCTGGACCAGGCGCTGCACGAAGATGCCGGGCGTCACCACGACCTCCGCATCGATCGCGCCCAGTGGCACGATGTCGGTCACCTGGGCGATTGTCGTCTTGGCGGCCATCGCCATGATCGGGCCGAAATTGCGCGCGGTCTTGCGATAGACCAGATTGCCCCAGCGATCGCCGCGTGCCGCCTTTATCAGGGCGAAATCGGCGCGGATCGGATATTCGAGGACATGGTGGACGCC
>JAVBXL010000098.1 GCA_030824575.1 bacterium
CCGACCCCGGCGCCCAGCTACAGCATCAGCTTCGCGCCCGTCGCCGCCAACATGAACGACACCGTGACCGTACCCAACGGCTACACTGTCGACGTCCTGCTGAAGGCTGGCGATTCGGTCGAAGCCGGCACGCCCTATTCGGGCGGCTTCCCGACGGCGGCCGTTGCCGAAAAATGGGCAGGCGGCAACCATGACGGCATGGAATATTATGAACTGTCCGGGACCGATGCGAACGGCGGCGGCCTGCTGGCGATCAATTTCGAACTGCCCGACTTCAACATCCTGTTCGCCAACGGCCAGCCCGATCCTGTCACCGCGACGGCTGAACAGCGCGCCGTCTCCCTATCGGCGGTGGGCGTGGGCGTCGTCGAAATCGCCAAGGGCGCCGACGGCAAGTGGGGCGTCAAGGCCGGCTCCAAATATAACAAGCGCTACACCGGCAACAGCATCTACCGCGCCAGCGGCCGCGCCGCCGGCCTGCTCTCGACCTCGATCAAGGGTACGCTGAACAATTGCTCGTCGGGCCGGACCCCGTGGGGCACTTATCTGACCTGCGAGGAATCGACCGAAAATTATCTCGATCCGTCGCAGCCGGAAGAAAATTACGGCTGGGTGGTCGAAATCGACCCTTATCAGGAACTGGACGCTGCGACCAAGCGCACCGAGCTTGGCCGTTTCGACCATGAAAACACCGCCTATATGGCTGACAGCAACAGCCGCGTCGCTTTCTACATGGGCCATGACGGTACGCCGGGCTGCATCTACAAATTCGTCTGCGACCGGGCTTTCAGCAGCAGCAACCGCGCCCAGAACCGCGACATGCTCGACCATGGCACCCTCTATGTCGCGCGCTTCAACGCGGATGGCACCGGGGAATGGCGTGCGCTGGTGCAGGGTCAGAACGGCCTTGTCGTCGGTGCGACCGATCCCGGCAATGTCAGCCAGAGCGTGACCCCGCCCGCCCCCGTAAAGGTCGACTTCAACAACCAAGCGGACGTATTGATCAACACCATCTCGGCCGCCCGCGTCGCTGGCGGCACGGTCATGGACCGTCCGGAATGGATCACGGTCGCGCCCGACAACAGCGCCGTCTTCGTGACGCTGACCAACAATAGCAGCCGCCGCGTCACCGACGCCGCCAACCCGCGCACTGTCAACCGCCACGGCCATATCATCAAGTTCAAGGAAGAGGGCAATTCGCCGCTCGCCATGAAATTTAGCTGGGAAATCTTCCTGCTGGCGGGTGATCCGAAACTGGCCGGCTTTGGCGACAAGCTGGAAGGCAATATCAACGGCGATACCTTCTCCAGCCCCGACGGCATCCGCATCGATCCCAAGGGCCGCCTGTGGGTCCAGACCGATCACAGCGTTCCCGGTTCGTCCGGCGATCCGGCGCGCACGATCGAGGATATCTTCGGCCAGAACGCGATGTTCTACATCGACCAGACCACCAAGAAGTCGTCGCGCTTCCTGGTCGGGCCGAAGGGCTGCGAGATCACCGGCCTTGCCTATACGCCGGACCTCAAGACCTTCTTCGTGAATATCCAGCATCCTACCGGCAACTGGCCGGTGTCGGGTCAGCAGCCGCGCTCGTCGACCATCGTCGTGCGCCGCACCGACAGCCAGCCCGTCGGCAACTAAACATAATTAAAAGCCCCTCCCCTTCAGGGGAGGGGTTGGGGTGGGGGGCTTTCCGCAAGGAGCCCCCTTTCCTTTTTTGACCGGAAGCCCGTAACAGCGCGTGCCCTGTCGGACAGGAAAAGGCCCGTTCCCACGAGGGGACGGGCCTTTTCCTGTTTTGAAAACCGAAAGATCAAACGCGCGGGCGTGATGCCCGCAGCGGCTTACTTGATCTTGGCTTCCTTGAACTCGACATGCTTGCGCACGACCGGGTCGTACTTGCGGAAGCTGAACTTTTCGGTCTTGGTGCGCGGGTTCTTCTTCGTGACGTAGAAGAAGCCAGTGTCAGCCGTGCTGACGAGACGAATCTTGACGGTTGCCGGCTTGGCCATGGCCCTATTCCCTGGTCGTAATTGCGTAAAAAGATAAAGCGGCCCCCCGGATGTGGAGGGGGACCGCCCCGTTTCAGCGGTGGCCCTTGGGGCAGATTCGCGTTCATGTCAAGGCTGGGCATCGTATCACGCCTCGCGGTCCGCAGACTTTACATGCCTTTAACCAATCGGGCGCATGATCGTTTGTGGGGCGATAAGACGGGGGCTTTCCCATGCGACATGATCCGATGCTGGCCATATTGGCGGACCTGATGCGCCGGGTCGACGGGCTGGCGAACCAGCGCGGCCATCTGTCCGTGCCGCGCTTGCACGACGAACTCGACCAGATTCGCCACATCGCCCGCGCCTTCCGCCTCGATACGGTGGAAGGGCTGGCTGGCACGCTCGAATCGGCGCTGTCGCTGCATGGCCTTGGCCCGATCGTGCTATCTTACCTCGACCTGATGCGCGATGCGATCGCACAGGATATGCCGGTGACTGACATCGTTGCGATCATCCCCCAGGCGATGCCGTCCGCCACCATCCACGCCCTGCGCGCCTGATTCACGCCGCCGATGGACGCCCTGCTAATCGCGTTGCTCGGCTGCCTGCTCGGCGAAATCGGCGACAAGAGCCAATTACTCGTCCTCGCGCTCGCCACCCGCTACAATCGCAACGGCGCGGTCATCGCCGGCATCGTCGTCGCGGCTGCCGCCAACGCCGTCATCTCCGCTTTTGCCGGCGCCTGGATCGGGCCGATGCTCGGCGCGGACGCCCGGCTGCTCTTCATGGCGCTGTCCGTCCTCTTCCTGGGCGCGGGCCTGTTCTGGCCAGCCTCCGCGCCTGATCCGCTCGCCGGATGGCCGACCGGCGCTTTCCTGACCACCGCGCTCGGCCTCTTCATCCTGGGCTTTGGCGACGGGCCGCAATTCCTGATCCTGGGGGTCGCCACCCGGACCGCCGATCCGATGCTGGCCGGCATCGGCGGCGCGATCGGGGTCATCGCCGCGCTTGTCCCCATCGTACTGCTGCGCGATCCTATTCTGGCCATGCTGCCGTTGCGGGCCATCCGCTGGACCGGTGGCGTGCTGCTGCTGCTGGCGGGCGGGATCATGGCGCTGTCGGCGACCGGTCTGCTCTGATCGATCCAGTCCATCAGGCTGATCGGATATTCCTGCCGGAAAAAATGGCACCATCTGCCTGCGCGATCATTATATATCCGAAATCATTTTCGCGAACTGGAGGATAGTGCATGACCGCGCCCGATCTGAAGACCCCGACCGACCTCAAGAGCAATGCGACCAAGTCCGTGGCCGACGCGCTCAACGGCGCACTGGCGGACAGCTATGCGCTGTATCTCAAGACCAAGAATTTCCATTGGCACGTCTCCGGCCCGCATTTCCGCGACTATCATCTGATGTTTGATGAGCAGGCGACCGAAGTCCTGGGTACGACCGATTTGATTGCCGAGCGCGTGCGCAAGACCGGCAACGTGACCCTGCGCTCGATCGGCGACATTTCCAGGCACCAGACCGTCAAGGATAACGACGCCGAGTTCGTAGCCCCGGCGGACATGCTCAAGGAATTGCGCGACGATAATCTGGCGCTGGTCGAAACCTTCCGCGCGGTGAAGGCCGCCGCGACCGAGGCGGGCGACAACGCGACCGAAGGCATCGTCGATGACTGGACCGACCAGGCGGAACAGCGCGCTTGGTTCCTGTTCGAAGCGGCCCGCGGTGCCTGATTAGTCTTTGAACCCAACGCAAAAAGCCCGCCGGCGCAAACCGGCGGGCTTTTTTCATGCCCAAAGAAAGGGATCAGTCCTCGCCGACGACCATGATCTGTAGGATCTCGACCGCCTCGACCTTCCCGGCGAAATCCACCTTTTCGCCGACTTCCGCATCCATCATCGCGCGGGCGAGCGGGGAAGAGAAGCTGATCCGCCCCTCATGCGGATCGGCCTCGTCATCGCCGACCAGCGCCACCGTCTTTTCTTGCCGGTTCAATCGATATGTCACCTGTGTCCCGAACGCGACCGCATCGCCATCTGCCGCCGCCTGCAACGCCGCCGTCGCCAGCCGCGTGCGCCAGTAGCGCAGCACCCGCTTATGTTTCTTGGCCGCCTCTTCTTCCATGCTGCCGGTATCGACGCTTTCCAGTGCCTCGACCTTCTCCCGCGTCAGCCGCAGCCCCCGCGCGGTCACCCAATTGGGACCGGGCGGCAGCGGCAATTCGAACTTGGGCTCCATATGCTCGTCATCGCTCTCACGACGAAAGGCGACGCTCATGCAAACTCTCCAAACACAAATAGGCCTGCGAAGGCAGGAGCCCGGTCCAAACGCATGAGACTGGGCTCCTGCCTTCGCAGGCCTATGTTTTTTTCGTCAATCCTCGTCGAACAATCCGGCGAGTTGCTCCACCATGGTCCCACCCAACTGCTCGGCATCCATGATCGTCACGGCGCGCTTGTAATAGCGCGTCACGTCATGACCGATGCCGATCGCCACAAGTTGCACCGGCGAGCGGTTCTCGATCCAGTCGATCACCTGGCGCAAATGCCGCTCCAGATAGGTGCCGCTGTTCACCGACAGGGTCGAATCGTCCACCGGCGCACCGTCGGAGATCACCATCAGGATGCGGCGTTCCTCCTGCCGCGCGATCAGCCGGCTATGCGCCCATAGCAGCGCCTCGCCGTCGATATTTTCCTTCAGCAGCCCTTCGCGCATCATCAGGCCCAGATTCTTGCGCGCCCGCCGCCATGGATCGTCGGCCTTCTTGTAGACGATATGGCGCAGGTCATTGAGCCGCCCCGGCATCGGTGGCCGTCCGGCGGCCAGCCATTCCTCGCGGCTCTGCCCGCCCTTCCACGCCCGCGTGGTAAAGCCCAATATCTCGGTCTTGACCCCGCACCGCTCCAGCGTGCGCGCCATGATGTCGGCGCTGATCGCCGCGATGCTGATCGGCCGGCCACGCATCGATCCGCTATTGTCGATCAGCAGCGTGACGACCGTATCGCGAAACTCGGTATCGCGCTCGCTCTTGTAGGACAGCGAATGGGTGGGATCGATCACGATCCGCGCCAGCCGCGCCGCGTCCAGCATCCCCTCTTCCTGGTCGAAGTCCCACGACCGCGACTGCTGCGCCATCAAACGGCGCTGCAGGCGGTTGGCCAGCTTGGTGACGGCCCCCTGCAAACTGACCAGCTGCTGGTCCAGGAAGCCGCGCAGCCGCACCAGCTCGTCCTCGTCGCACAGCTCTTCAGGGCTGACGACCTCGTCGAACTTCAGCGTATAGGCCTTATAATCGAAACCGGGCGGCAAGTCGGACAGCGGCCGGTTGGGCCGGACCGGCATCATGCCTTCCTCGCCCATATCGTCCGTGCCTGCATCGCTGTCGGCGTCGAACTCGTCGCTATAGTCGGTATCGCCCTCTTCGGTGTCGCCGCCCTGGTCCTCCGCGCGGGCTTCGGCGTTCATGTCGCTGTCGCCGGACTCGTCCTGGCCGCTATCGCCTTCGTCCTGCTGTTCTTCCTGCTCTTCGCTCTCTTCCTGCGATTCGGGTTCTTCCGTATCGGGCGGCACATCGGCGTCGATCAGTTGCAGATGCTCCAGCATCGCCGTGGTCAGCCGCTGGAAGGCGCGCTGGTCGTCAATCGCCAGGCCCAGCGCGTCGAGATCGCTGCCTGCCTTGTCCTCAATCCACTGATCGACCATGGCGACGCCAGCCGCCACATCCCTGGGGATCGCCTGGCCGGTCAGCCGCTCGCGCACCTTGAGCGCCAGCGCGGTCGACAGCGGCACTTCGTCGGCGGACCGCGCCCGGCGGATCGCGTCGGATTTCAGCCGCAGGTCGAGCGCATGGTTGAGGTTGGCGCGCACGCCTTCCATGGACCGCGAACCGATCGCTTCGACCCGCGCCTGCTCGACCGCATCGAACACCGCGCGCGCGACCGCTTCTCCGGGTGCGGAGTTGGCATGAACCTTGGCGTTATGATGGCGCAGCTTCAGCGCGGACGCATCGGCGAAACCACGTGCCAACGCCACCTGATCGGCAGGAAGGGCGCGACTGGGCGTCGGCACCTTGATCGCCTTGCCCGCAGCATGGGGCGTATCGGCGGTAAAGCCGACCTCCACTTCCGCGTCGCGCGTCATCGCCCGCGCCGCGCCGGACAGCACATCCTTGAATGCGTCGAGGGGGGAACGCTCCGTCATGATTCCAGCAAAGCCTCGCACAAGGCCGCGCGCGCCGCTGCATCGACACCCAGCACATCGCGCAAATAGCCGTCGATGCCGCCATGCGCGGCGTCGAACTGCGCGAACAACGCCTCCAGATAGGCCGCGTCGGCGATCAGCAGCGGCTCCACCACATCGGCCCTGGCCTGTTGCAGCTTGCTCAGATGGCTCTCGCCCTGCGCCAGCCGCCACGCCCAGTCGGCATGGCTGTTGGTCAGCAGATAATCCTCGACGATGACCTCGCGCGACACGCCCAGCGCCGCCAGGATCATGGCCGCGCCCGCGCCGGTACGGTCCTTGCCGGCCGAACAGTTGATGAGGATAGGCAGCCGCCCGTCCAGCATCTGCGCGAACATGGCGCGATAGGCTTCGGCATGGTCGGTCGCGATTTCATGATAGACGTTCAGCATCGCCGCCCGCATGTCCGCCGCGGTCGTCCGGTCTTCGCGCACCAGGTCCATCAGCACGCCGGTCGCGCCGCTATAGTCGCGGCAATAATAATCGACGTCTACGTCATGCCAGCTGGTCGGTTCGGACCTGCGTTCGCCGGGGCGGCGGAAATCGCATATCGCCTTGATGCCCAGCGACTGCAATTGCGCGCTGTCCTCCGGCGTCAGCAGCGCCATCGTGCCGGATCGGTACAACATGCCGCGGCGCACCCGCCCGCCGTCCGCCGTCGGATAGCCACCGAAATCGCGCAGGTTGAACGCACTCGCCAGCGGCAATCCGCGCCGTTCCATCGTCGACCCGCCGCTCATGGCCGTTCCGCCTCGCCGACGCGGGGCACGGCGATCGTCTCGATTTGCGTCTCGACCTCGGCCATCAGCTTGTGGACCGGACATTTGGCGGCGACCGCGATCAGCTTGTCGTGTTGCTCGTCGCTCAGCGGCCCCGTCACTGCGATGCGGGTGGTCAGCTTATAGATGCCCTTGCGCTCCTGGCTCGCATCGCGGACCACGCCGACATGGATGTCCTCCACCGGAATGGCGTTGCGCTGCGCATACCACAGTATCGTCATCGCCTTGCAAGCGCCCAGCGCCGCATCATACAGGTCATGCGGGTCCGGCCCGGCGTCATCGCCGTCGGGCGCGGACATATCCGCGATGATCTCATGCCCCCGAATGCTGATCCGGTGTGCCGTGCCGTTCTTGGGGTCGATCCGTTCGACGACGATCATGGGAAACTCCCGCCAAATTGGCCGGTGCGAACGGTCAGTTCGCCCGGCTCGCCACGCTTTCCGGCAGATCCTTGCCGAACACGCGCTGATAATATTCGGCGACCAGCGCCCGCTCCGCCTCATCGCATTTGTTGAGGAAGCTCAGGCGGAAGGCGAAGCCGACATTCTTGAAGATCAGCGCATTCTGCGCCCAACTGATCACGGTGCGCGGCGACATCACGGTCGAGATATCGCCGTTGATGAAGCCCTGCCGCGTCAATTCGGCGACCTTGATCATGCTCTCGACTTCCTTGCGGCCGCCTTCATGATCATATTCGCCCGATTTGGCGAGGACCACCTGCGCCTCGGTCGCGGCGGGCAGGTAATTCAGCGCCACAACCAGGTTCCACCGGTCCATCTGGCCCTGGTTGATCTGCTGCGTGCCATGATAGAGGCCCGTCGTGTCGCCCAGACCCACCGTGTTGGCGGTCGCGAACAGGCGGAAATGGGGGTTCGGGCGGATCACGCGATTCTGGTCGAGCAGCGTCATCTTGCCATCCGTCTCCAGCACGCGCTGGATCACGAACATCACGTCGGGGCGACCGGCATCATATTCGTCGAACACCAGAGCGACCGGGCGCTGCAACGCCCAAGGCAGCAAGCCTTCCTTGAACTGCGTCACCTGCTGCCCGTCCTGCAACACGATCGCGTCGCGCCCGACCAAGTCGATACGGCTGATATGCGCGTCCAGGTTAATGCGGATGCACGGCCATTTCAGGCGCGCGGCGATCTGTTCGATATGGCTCGACTTGCCGGTGCCATGATAGCCCTGCACCATGACGCGGCGGTTGAACGCAAAGCCCGCCAGGATCGCCAGCGTGGTGTCCGGGTCGAACACATAGGCAGGGTCGAGGTCCGGCACGCGCTCGTCCGCCTGGCTGAACGCCGGGATCTTCATATCGACGTCGATGCCGAACACGTCGCGCGCATCCACTTCGCGGTCGGGCGCGTCCAGCAGCGTTTCGGCGCGAGTGTCAGGCTGGACGTTGGAAATATCGGTCATCGGGTCATCATCTTCCTGCGAGTCATGTCCGCCCTAAACGATCCATGAAGGCGATGTCGAGAGAGTGGGGGCAAGGCGCGCCCGGATCAAGCTGCCCATTCCGCCAAATTGGCTTCCTCGCCGATCAGCGCCAGTCCGTGAGCGATGGAGGTCAGTTCGCCCCCGGTCGCCAGCCTATCCTGCCCGAAACGGCGGCGGAAAATGTCGCGGATCGCTGGAATAAGGGACGATCCGCCGGTCAGGAACACCCGGTCGATGGTATCAGGCGCGACATTGGCCTTGGCCAGCGCCTTGTCCACCGTCTCTTCGATTCGGGCGACATCGGGCGCGATCCAGCGTTCGAAATCGGCGCGCGTGACCGCCTGCTCGATCTCCAGCCCGCCACCCGAAAAGCGGAAGGTGGCGCTTTCGCTCTCGGACAGCGCCCGTTTCAGCGCGCCGACCGCATCATAGAGCGGATAGCCCAGTTCCTTTTCGATCACGGTCATCATCCGCCCTATCGCTTCGGGCGCCTTCGCATTCTTCTGCAACCGCGCCAGTTCGTCCATCGTGCGCCGGTTGCGCATCAGGGCGAGGCGCGACCAGTCGGCGAAATCGGCGAAATAGCTGCGCGGTATCTCCAATTCCTTGCCGAAGCTCTGGTAACTGCCGCCCTTGCCCAGCATCGGCAGCACCAGATGGTCGAGGATGCGATAGTCGAACCGGTCGCCCGCCAGCCCGATGCCAGTCGATCCCAGCGGGACGCAGCGCCGCGCCGCACCCGGCGCTTCGACCCGGACCAGCGAAAAATCGCTGGTGCCGCCGCCGAAATCCGCGACCAGGATCGTCGCCGCTTCGGTCAGGCGGCTGGCATAGCTGAACGCCGCGCCCAGCGGCTCATAGACGTAATGAACTTCCGTCCCGAACCCGGCGAACATCGCGTCGTATCGTTTGCGCGCCAGCGCTTCGTCCGGCCGCGATCCGGCATATTCGACCGGTCGGCCCACGACGATCCGTTCGGGGCGTTTGTCCAGCGCGCCGCCGGCATGGTCGATCATCCGATTGAGGAACATCTGCCCCAATTCCTCGAAGCGGAATCGCTTCTCGAACACATTGGCTGTTTCGAACACGGGACTTGCCGCCACCGACTTGAACGATTGCAGGAAGCGGCTGTCTTCGGGATATTCCATATATTCCGCGATCGCCCACGGCCCGGCTTCATGCGCCATGCCGCCCTTAACCGCCTCGTCATGCCAGAAGCAGAGCGCCGACCGGAACACCGCGCCGGTGGCTTCCTTCCCGGCAAATTCGACCAGCCGCGACTCCCCGCCGGCTGCCAGCGCGGCGACGCTGTTGGTCGTGCCGAAATCGAGGCCCAGCGCGTGCGGCACGTCCTGCATGAACATCTCCGGGGTTTTTGAAAGGCCGGGCGCTATGACAGCCCGATCGGACCGGGGCAAGGGCCGTGCTGTCCTACATGATGCGGCTATGATAGAAAGGTAACCGGCGCTTGTCCCGGTCCACCATCCTCGCAGTAAAATTTCCTATCATTTTACGATAATGTCAAAACATGCGGGAAAAGTGCGAAGTTAAGCGAAAACCGAAGCCTTGCGCAAATGCCCATAGGCTTCGATCACGCTTTGCAGCGCGCCCTCATGACTGCGATCGCCGCCATTATGATCGGGATGATAGCGGCGCAGCAATTCGGTGTAGCGTGTGCGCAGCGCCTTGCGATCGGCGTCAATCTCCAGCCCCATCAGCGACAGCGCCTTGCGATCCTCACCCGACAGGAATTTGCCGTCCTGCCGCACCTGCGCATCGGCCCGCGCCTTGGCCATACGCTCCTTGAACTTCGCGCCGATCGCATCAAGCGGATCGACGAAATCCGCCCATTTGGGCGAGGGACTATGCGCATTGGCGGAAAAGGCGCGCGTCTCCCGCTCCCACCCGGCATAGGGGCGCTGCGCCGCGGCGATCTCGTCCGGGGTCATGCCGGTGAAGAAATTATAGCCCTGGTTGAACGCCTTGACATGATCCAGGCAGAACCAGCGCCAGCGCGGCCCCTCGTCGCCCGGCCGCGCGCTGCCTTCTGCCGGTGGCGCGCGGAATTCGCCTGGTTCGGGGCATCCGGGCGCGGCGCAGGGGCGGTCGCCTTCCACCCGGCCATGGAAACGGTTGAAACGACGGGTCGAGAAAGGATCGGTAGACAAGGAAGTCCTGATGCAAGTGGCGGCAAGGCAGCCTATATAGGGGACATGACCACTGACCTCAAAGGCCCCGTTGCCACAGAAATCGAGGCGCGGCTGCACGCCGCCCTGTCGCCGGACCATCTCGCCGTCATCGACGACAGCGAAAAGCATCGCGGCCATGCCGGCCATGACGGATCGGGCGAAAGCCATTTCACGGTGGAGATTGTTTCCTCCCTGTTCGCAGGCCAGAACCGCGTCGCGCGCCAGCGGCTGGTCAACGCTGCGCTAGCCGATCTGCTGGCGGAAAAGGTCCATGCCCTTGCGATCAAGGCCCGCGCGCCCGGCGAGGGGTGAGACTTTAAGCCTCGGCGGGACGTTCCCCTTGCTTCGCGGAGCAAGGAGCGTCCATCCATGGCCTATGATTTCTGGTACTGGCCTACCATAGCCGGTCGGGGCGAATTCGTCCGCCTGACGCTGGAGGCCTGCGGCATCGCCTATCGCGATTGCGCACGGCATGAAGGTGCCGACGCGTTGGTCGCCGACATGGCGGATCATGCCCGTGGCCCCGCCTTCGCGCCGCCCTATCTAGGCATCGATGGCGCAACCATCGCCCAGACCGCCAACATCCTCTTCTACCTCTCGGAACGGCATGAATGCGGCCCGTCGGGAATGAAGAGCCGCTACTGGCTCGCCCAGCTTCAACTGACCATCATGGACTTGGTGGCTGAAGCGCACGACGTCCATCACCCGGTCGGCGTCGATCTCTATTATGAGGATCAGAAGGCCGAATCGTTGCGCCGTGCCCGTGGTTTTCGACGCGACCGTATCCCCAAGTTTCTCGACTATTTCGAACGCGCTATGGCGTCCGATAGGAGCGAGTGGCTGGCGGGCGGGCGCTGGAGCCATGCCGACCTGTCGCTGTTCCACCTGATCGCGGGCCTGCGCTATGCCTTTCCCCTGCGCATGGCGACGCTAATGCCCGGCTATCCTCAACTCGCTGCGCTGTATGACAGGGTTGCGGCCTTGCCTGAATTGCAGGACTATCTATCCAGCGACCGGCGGCTCCCCTTCAGCCAGGAGGATGTGTTCCGCCATTATCCCGAACTGGACGCCCCATGACCGCAGACGACCTCATCCTTCAGACGATCACCCCCACCAGTCACAATCTGGGCGATTTCCGGGTGCACCGCTCCCTCCCGGTCAAGGGCCGCACAATGGTCGGGCCCTTCATCTTCTTCGACCAGGCAGGGCCAGCCAAGATCGGCGCGGGCCATGGCGTGGACGTTCGCCCGCACCCGCATATCAACCTCGCCACCGTCACCTACATGTATGAAGGGGCCTTCCTCCACCGCGATTCGCTGGGCACCGAGCAGTTGATCGAGGCGGGCGCGGTCAACCTGATGACCGCAGGCAAGGGGATCGTTCATTCGGAGCGTTCGCCCGACGCCGACCGGGCCAAGGAATCGAAACTGTCCGCAATCCAGACTTGGCTCGCCTTGCCCGACCGCTATGAAGAGATGGACCCGGCGTTCGAGCATGTGGGCGAGGGTTGCATGCCCGTCATCGACGATGGCCATGTCCGGGCCCGCGTTATCATGGGGTCGCTCTGGGGCGAGACGTCGCCGGTCACCACTTATGCCCAGACCATCTATGCCGATATCCAGCTGTCGCCGGGCGGCCGCATCGCAATCGATCCGTCCGCCGACGAGCGCGCGATTTACGTCTCCGGCGGCGACGCCATGCTCGACGGCCTGATGCTCACGCCCCAGACGCTCTACGTCCTGCGGCCCGGCACCTCCGCCACCCTGATGAGCGTCGATGGCGGCCGGGTGGTCTTGTGCGGCGGAGAAGCCTTCACCTCGCCCCGCCATGTCTGGTGGAATTTCGTGTCCTCGACTCAGGATCGGCTGATGCAGGCGCGCGAGGATTGGGAAGCGATGCGCTTCCCCCTTGTCCCCGGCGACGACCAAGAATTTATCCCCATTCCGCAGGGCCGCCCGAAGACGGTCAGCTACCCCTGATGATCGCTGTAAAGGTGGGGCGGGTACGAGCCCGCCGCCTCTTTACTACCCGCTCGTCTTATTGAACGAAGGTCAGCGACAGATTCTCGGCATTTTTGGGAATGTCGATCCGGCTCTCGTTGATCGACGCCTCTTCGCCGGGCTTCAGGCGGCTCTTGTCGGCCTTGGTAGTCCAGCTGAACACTAGGCGATTCTGCCGATCGCGCAACTGCACCAATACCGGCGGCACCGGCAGCGCCTGTGCGCCGCTGTTCACGATCCGCGCGCCGAAAGCGAAATATTCCTCTCCGGTCGGCAGCTTGCGCCGCTCGGCGGGCTTGGACAGGTAGAAGAGCAGGTCCGGGTCGCCCTCTTCGCCGACCAGCCCCATCGATACCATCCAGGCGGGTGGTCCGAAATAGAAGAATGCGCCGCCCGCCGCCGCGACGATCAGGCAAAAGCTGATTGCGGCATAGGTCCAAAGCTTGAGCCGATTGCGCCGCGCCTTGAACGGCGGCGCGGGCGCAGAGCGGCTTTCCTCGACCGGATCGGCAGGCGCGCCGGCATAGATGTCGTCGAAGCGGTTATCGGCCGGGGCCGCGAACGGCGGCGCTTTCGTATCGGGTGCTTCCTCGACCGGGACAGGCGCAACGGCAGCCATGTCGGGATCGACCATTGGCGG
>JAVBXL010000057.1 GCA_030824575.1 bacterium
CCGCCCCCCGCGCAGGCAGGCCAGGTCGGTCAGGCGCAGCGCCGCCCCGGTCATGAGGCGACCATATCCTCCAGCACATGCATGTCGATGTCGGACAGGCCGAAATGATGGCCGATCTCATGCACCACGACATGGGTGATGAGCGCGTCGAGCGGCACGCCGGTTTCGACCCATTCGTCCAGCAGCGGACGGCGGAACAGATGGACGGTCGGGGGTATGTCCCCGGTCTGCGCCTCTTGCCCCACCGGACGGCCGCTATACAGGCCGGTCAGCCCGAACGGGTCGTCAATCTCCATCTCTTTCAATATGTCGGCGGGCGCGAACTCCTCCACAAACAGGACGACATCGGACAGATGCGCGTTGAACGGGTCCGGCAGGCGACTGAGCGCTTCCAGTGCAAGCGCCTCGATCTCCTGGGGGGTCGGGGCGAAGCGGGGCGGTTGACCGGGATGCGACATGCCTGCCACATACCGCATGGTATTTCATGAGGATAGGGACATGATTGGTAAACTGAGCGAAGAGGATCGCGCCGTGGCGTTGGCCGACCTGCCGCAATGGACGGTGGTGGCGGAGCCGGACGGGATATCACGCCGCTTCACCTTCACCGATTTCGTCGGCGCTTTCGGCTTCATGACGCGGGTCGCGATCCTGGCGGAAAAGGCGGATCATCATCCCGAATGGTCCAACGTCTATAACCGGGTGGATATCGTTCTCACCACCCATGACGCCGGCGGCCTGTCGCAACGCGACATCGCTCTTGCCCACGCGATCGACGCGCTGGCGGACTAAGGTCGCTGAATAAAATGGACAACTCTGGTTTAAATCATCCGTTCGTCCTGAGTAGCCATTGAGCTTGTCGAAATGGCGTATCGAAGGATGTCGCGCAGCGTGCCTTCGATACGGGCCTTCGACTGCGCTCAGTCCCTACTCAGGACGAACGGTTATTTAAAGTTGCCAAGCCTTAATAGTTGGAGACGCCCTCGATCCGCTCCTCATAGCCGCGCAAGGCCGCCGTCACCGATCGATCGGCCGCATAGCGCCGCCGCAACATCGCCAGCTTGGCATCGGTGCCGCTGCACAATTCGGCGATATTCTCGGCGATATAGGCGCGCCGTTCCGCATCATAGGGTTCTTCGCCGCGGAAATGGTCGCACCCGTCGCGGTCCACCATGAAGGTGGTGACTTCCTGCGGGAAGGGCAGGGCCGACCCGCCATCATCCGACGGCGGCAGGTCCAGCGCGTTGCGCGGCGCTGGTTGCGCGCGCACCGTCACGACCGGCGACGCCTTCACTGGCGCGACGACGGGTTCGACGGGGGGCAGAAGGGGGGCGGGTTCCGGTGCGATCGTGGCGACGGTTGTGATCGGTTGCGACGGGCCATTGTCGGCCTGCGCACTGTCGGCGGACGAGTCGCGACAGCCGGCGACCAAGGCCAGCATCAGCACCACAGGAACCAGACCCAAACGCCCGCTCACCCGATCTCCTCCCGCAAGCTGGCGATTAAATCGGCTACATGGGGCAGCCGCGACTCTTCTTCGTCCAAGATCGCCAGAAACGCCGCCCGCCTATAGTCCGCCAGCGTTTCGGGCGAAAGACGGCTTGCTGCGGGCATTGCCGAAATCACGATGTCCAGAAGCCGCTCGGCACCGTGCAGCCGGCCCCACAGATAGTCATTCTCACGATAGACCCTGCTAAAGAACGCACCGAAGTTATTGAATTCAATGCCCTTGAGTGTCGCGCTCGCGCCGCCGCTACGGATTGCGCCGCAATCTTCCGGCGAAATCCGATCGACCTTGACCGGATCATATTCGTCCAGAGTGTCACCTTGGAGCAACGGTAGCGTGGCGATGTCAGTGAAGGGAAAGCCCAGATAGGCGAGCAGCATCGTCCGCCGCCCCGCCTTGGGCAGCGCCGCCAGCGCTTCGGCCAGCATCAGGTCGGCCGCCTCGTCCCGCGCCTTCAGCCCGCGCGCCTGCGCCACCGCGGCCAGCGCCGTGGCAGCGTCGGTCGGCACCGCCTTGGCCGCCGCGACGATGTCGGCGTCATGGAAATCGCTATCCTCGCATTCGGCATAGAGCGTCAGCGCGCCATAGATGGCGTCGTGCATCCCCAGCACCGCCGGATCGTCGACTTGTGCCTCCAGTTCCAGCGTATCGGCCAGCCTCCGCGCCAGATAGCGCAGGCGGCGGATGCGAAAGGCGAGGTCATGGGCGCGAAAGAAGGCGACGGGGGCGGAGGCCGAACCGCTCTCCGCGCTCAACTGGTCCGCGCCATTCTTGCGGATATCGGCCCAGATCGCCTGGCGATAGCTTTCGCGCATCATCGCGCTGTCCTCACCGCTCAGGCGGAACAGCAGCGAGCAGAGCGATTCGACGATGCCCGATAATTTGAGATGGCCATAGGCTGGATAGGCAAAGCCCGCCGCGCTCGCCGCCCGCTGCTGCGCCTTGGCGCGCCAGGCGGACAGGCGCGCGGGCGTCGGCCGGTCCAGGAACAGCATCTTGCCGATCGCGCTCTCGACCTCCGTCTCGATACCGGGGCGCAGAGCGTCCAAGATACGCCGCATCCGCCGGATGCGCGTGCTGTGCCGGTCGATCGCTTCCAGATTGTCGCGGATCGGCTGTTCGCGCGGAATGTCCGACAGCGCGCCGAAAATGGTGCGAAAAAATCCGGGCAGCGGCGTGTCCGCCCCGGTCGGCGCATCCTGCTGCTCGCCTTCCTTGTTCAGGCGGATGGAACGGTGCCCCGGCTTGGGATCGATATAGACGAAGCGCCGGTCCACCTCGCGCCGCGACGGCCGGTTGCGCAGCGCGCCGATCGCCTGGGCGAAGGGCGCGTTGGCCAGCACCGACCCATCGATCAGCACGGCGTCCTCGGCCGTCCCGCGGGACGCATGGCGGGGCAGGGCGCGGCCCAGGAAAGCGTCGCGCGTCGGCCATGCACGATGGCGGCGCTTGAGCACCCGGTCCAGCTCGCGCACGGTGAAGGGCGGAAATGCGCCGGGGAAGCTGGCGGTCGCGCGCGCCGCGAACACCAGTTCGGCCGGATCGGCGAACGGCCTCTTGCCCCGTCCGCGCGCCTTGAAGCCGATCGACAGTCGATGTTCCGTCTCGATCACCTGCGCCGGGCTGTTGAGGTTCAGACTCTGCGGGTGGCCTTCGAAATCGGTAACGGTCACGAACAGGTCGAGCGGATGGCCATCGGGCAGCAGCGCCGGACCATCGCCGGTCGCGGCCATCGCATCGAACGCGTCGATCAACATGGTGGAGAATATCTCCCCGCCAAACGGCGGCTCGAACCAGCGCGACCGGATGAAGCGGGACAGCTTCATCCGCACTTCCTCGCGCGTGTCCGGGGCCACGGTGCGCTCCACCGCATCGCCCGGCCGCCGCGCCGCCATCCAGACGAGGGGCGTGGCCCAGAATTTGGTCATGGCGCGGGCCGGGCGGGCGTCCGGGTCCAGCAGCCGATCGACATCGGCATTATCCAGCCACATCGTCGTCAGCGGTTCCAGCGACTGGCCCGTCTCGATCGCCTGCGCCAGGAAAATGCCGTTGATCCCGCCCGCGCTGGCACCCGCGATGATGTCGGGCATGACGCGCAGCCGCACGCCGCTGGCCGCCTCCATCGCCGCCAGCACCTGCGCATAGACCGCCTCGCTGCCACCGCTGGCCGGCACGCCTTCATGGAAGGCGCGGCTGGCGCGCGCCAGATGCCACACCTCCTTGGTGATGCCATGCATATAGATCGCCAAGCTGATGCCGCCATAGCAGACCAGCGCAAGCCGCAATTCCCGCTCCTTCATGGGGCGAACGTCGCAGAGGGTGGCGGACTTGTCGAGGCCGACAAGCCAAGTTCCGTTCGTTTCGAGCGAAGTCGAGAAACCGAAGCGCCGACGTCTCTCGACTTCGCTCGAAACGAACGGATGCAGTGACTACCCAACCGAAAACTCGGCCCAGATCGGCAAATGGTCCGATGCCTTCCTTGCCGCACCGCTTTCATGGACGCCGCAATCCTTGAGCGTCAGACGCTCGCAATGCATGATCCGGTCCAGCCGCGCGACCGGCCGCCGCGCATGGAAGCTGCGGCCGCACGGCGCGAAACTATAATGGCGCGCAAAGTCGGCCAGGCAACCACGCCCGGCGCTCCATTCGTTCAGGTCGCCCATCAGCACAGTGGGCATCGCCTCGCCCTGCGCCGCGGCATGGATGACCGCCGCGGCCTGCTTGCGTCTCCACAGGCCCGACAGGTCGAGATGCATGCCGAACACGCGCAGGCTTGCGCCGCCCATTGTCACCTCCGCCATGGTCGCGCCGCGCGGCTCCAGATAGGGCAGGTGCAGCACGTCATGCGCGCCCAATTCAGCGCTCTTGCGCACCAACAGCGCATTGCCGTGCCAGCCCATCGAATCGGCCTGCACGTCCAGCGGCACCGCTTTATAGTCGCTCTGGCTGTCCATCAGCCGCGGCGGGATCGCCGCCGATCGCACGCCAAAGCGCCGATCGGCCTCCTGCAATGCGATAATGTCGGCATCGACCTCCGCCAGCACCTCCAGCACCCGTTCAGGCATCCGCCGCCGGTCGGTGCCGATGGCCTTGCGGATATTATAGCTCGCGACACGGATTGTTTTCATGGCCGTAACAATGCGCCAGCGCGCCGGATGTTTCCAGTACCCGCCGCGATGTTCTTGCATTGTTCGCACTTGCCCGCCATATCGGGATCATGGCCAAGGCAAAGCGCAAATTCGTCTGTCAGCAATGCGGCACCGTTGCGGCCCGCTGGCAGGGCCAGTGCGAGGATTGCGGCGAGTGGAACAGCATCGTCGAGGAAGCGGCCGAAACCGTTTTCTCCTCGCGCCACGACCTGCAAAATGGCGGCCGCGCGATCACGCTGATTGGCCTCGACAGCAAGATCGAACTGCCGCCGCGCACCAGCACCGGCATCGCCGAATTCGACAGGGCTTTGGGTGGTGGCATCGTCGCGGGGTCCGCCACCCTAATCGGCGGCGATCCTGGCATCGGCAAATCGACGCTTTTGCTCCAGGCGGCGGCGCGGGTCGCCGCGCGCGGGCTATCGGTCGCCTATATCAGTGGCGAGGAAGCAACCGACCAGGTCCGCCTGCGCGCGCAGCGACTGGGCCTGGGTAGCGCCCCGGTCATGCTCGCCAGCGCGACATCGGTGCGCGATATTCTGACCACCCTGAGCGAAGGGCAGCCGCCCGCTCTGCTGGTGATCGACTCGATCCAGACGATGCATAGCGACCTGATCGAGGGCGCCCCCGGCACCGTCAGCCAGGTCCGCGCCTCGTCGCAGGAACTGATCAAATTCGCCAAGCAACGCGGCACCGCTTTGATCCTCGTCGGCCATGTGACCAAGGATGGCAGCATCGCCGGCCCGCGCGTGCTGGAACATATGGTCGACACCGTGCTGGCGTTCGAGGGCGAACGCAGCCACCAATATCGCATCCTGCGCGCGATCAAGAATCGCTTCGGCGGCACCGATGAAATCGGCGTCTTCGCCATGGTCGCCGAAGGACTGGAGGAGGTCGCCAATCCCTCCGCCCTGTTCCTGACCCAGCGCGACGAAACCGTGACGGGCGCGACCGTCTTCCCCGCGCTGGAAGGGACACGCCCGGTCTTGGTCGAAATCCAGGCGCTGGTCGTGCGCCTGTCCAGCGGCGCCACGCCCCGGCGCGCGGTGGTAGGCTGGGACAGCGGGCGGCTGGCCATGGTGCTGGCCGTGCTGGAGGCGCGCTGCGGCCTCAGTTTCTCAACCTGCGAAGTCTATCTGAACGTCGCGGGTGGCTATCGCCTGTCGGACCCGGCCGCCGATTTGGCAGTTGCAGCCGCCCTGGTATCGGCCCTGTCTGAAAAGCCGCTGCCCTCCGACGTCGTCCTGTTCGGGGAGATTGCGCTGTCGAGCGAGATCCGCCCGGTCGCCCACGCCCCCCTGCGCCTGCGCGAATCGGCCAAGCTCGGCTTCAACCGCGCCTTCATCCCTGCCGCGGCGGCCGATGGAGTGAAGGGAATCGCGGTCAGTGGTTTCCGCACCCTCGCGCAGCTTGTTGACCAGATGCTGGGACGCGGATAGCCACGCTGGGAATGAACGCCATCGACATATCCGTCCTGCTCGCCATCGGCGGTTGCGCCGTGCTGGGCCTCATGCGCGGTTTCGTGCTCGAAACCCTTTCGCTCATCGCCTGGGTGCTGGCGATCTTCTGCATCCGCTTGTTTCACGCCTCGGTCGCCGAAGTGCTGACGCCCTTTATCGGCACGGCCAGCGGTGCGGCGATCCTGGCGCTGGTGCTGGTGTTCGGCGTGACCTTCGGCGCAGGCAAGCTGATCGCCCATGCCATCGGCCGCCGCACCCGCCAGTCGGTGCTGGGGCCGGTCGACCGGGTGCTGGGCGCGGGTTTCGGCGCGGTGAAGGGGCTGATCGGCGCGACCCTGCTCTTCCTCGCTTTCAGCCTGGTCTATGACACATTCTACGGCAGCGGCGCGCGTCGCCCCGACTGGCTGTCGGACGCCCGCACCTACCCGCTGCTCAACGCCAGCGGCCAGGCGATCAGCGAATTTCTGGCCGAACAGCGCGCGAAGAAACCAGCGGCGCAGGAATAGGTGAATGATTCGTTCGTGCTGAGTAGGGCCTGAGCGAAGTCGAAGGGCCGTATCGAAGCATCGGGCGCTGCGGGTGATCCTTCGATACACCATTTCGACTTCGCTCAATGGCTACTCAGGACGAACGGGCTTCGGGAAAGATGGGCTGCCTCACAGCCACCCCTTCTCCCGATAGGCCGCGGCCGTCGCGGCCAACCCGTCCTGCGTCTTCACCTGCGGCAGCCACAGCCGCTTGGGCGGCTGCTTGCGCTTCGCCACCACCCAGTCGGGATGGCAGAAATAATCGACCCGGTCGGGCGTCAGCTTCGCGTTCCTGCCCCGCACCATCCGGTCGGTGCGCGCCGCGACGTTCAGCAGCCATTGCGGCGTGGCGAAGGTCCGCACTGGGCGCCCCACCGCCCGGCCGATCGCCGCGCCAAATTCCTTGTGATCCCATCCGCCCGGCGTGCCGTCATCCACCTCATAGGTACGCGTCAGGCTGTTCTCGCGCTCCTGCGTCAATGCCAGCAATAGCGCCGACAGATCGCTTACATGGATCACCGATAGCCGCCCGCCCGGCGGCAGCAGCATGACGCCGCGCTTGGCCATGCGGAACAGTTCCAGCATCTCGCGGTCGCCCGGCCCGTAGATGGCGGGCGGGCGCACGATCGTCCAATCCAGGCCGCTCGCCTTCACATGTTTTTCGGCCAGTTCCTTGGACCAGCCATAATCGGACAAGCCCGGCTCCCGCGCCGCCAGCGACGACACATGGATCAGTCGCTTGATCCCGCGTTTGCGCATCGCATCGACCACCGCCATGGTGCCACGCGCATTGCCCGCTTCAAACCCCTCGCGGTCGGGCGCGGTCACCACGCCTGCGATATGGATCACCGCATCGGCGTCGCGCACCAGCGTATCGAGCGCGGCGCTATCCTCCAGCGACCCATGCACCCATTTCAGCCTGGCGCGCGGCGGCTGCGCCCGACGGGTCAGCGCGTTGATGCGCAGCCCGTCGCTCAGCGCCTGCTCCAGCGTCTCGGCACCGACGAATCCCGTCGCGCCGGTCATGGCAATTCGCATCTGCTGCATGTCTCTCAGACCATCGCCATATGGTCGCGATGGACCAGCACCGATCGCGGCATTTCGCCCAGCAACGCTGCGATGTCGTCGCTGCGTTTGCCTGCGATCTTCGCCGCGGCCTCGCTGTCATATTCGATCAGCCCGCGCGCGATCACCCGGCCATCCTGCGCCACAATGTCGATCACGTCGCCCCGATCGAACACGCCCTCGACACTGGCGACCCCGGCGGGCAGCAGGCTGTTGCCCTTGTTCAGCGCCTTTTCCGCCCCCGCGTCCACGATGATCCGGCCGCGCGTGGTCAGGCGCCCGGCCAGCCAACCCTTGCGCGCGCCCTTGCCTTGTGCGGCGAGGAAGATCGACCCCTTGCCGCCACCGGCCCAATGCGACAGCGGCGCATCGACCTTGCCCGAAATGATCGCCAGATGCGCGCCCGCGCCGGTCGCGATCCGCGCCGCCTGGATCTTCGACACCATGCCGCCCGATCCCATGCCGGACGCCGACCCGTCATCGGCCATCGCCGCGATCCGCGCGTCGATCTTCTCTATCGTTTCAATCAGCATGGCGCTGGCATCGGCGTGCGGGTTGGCGGTGTAAAGCCCGTCGATATCGGAAAGCAGTACAACCGCGTCAGCCCGTGCCGCCTGTCCGATGCGCGCCGCCAGCCGGTCATTGTCGCCAAAGCGGATTTCGGCCGTCGCCACGCTGTCATTCTCATTGACCACAGGCACGACATTCAGCGCCATCAGCCGCTCCAGCGTCGCCGACGCATTCAGGTAGCGGCGGCGATTTTCCAGATCGTCCAGCGTGACCAGCATCTGCGCGGCGGTGATGCCCTTTTCATCGAGCAGGCTGGCCCAGCATTGCGACAAAGCGATCTGCCCCGTCGCCGCCGCCGCCTGCGCATCCTCCAGCGACCCGCGCCCGCCCTTGGGCAGCTTCAATCGCCGCGCGCCCAGCGCGATCGCGCCCGACGACACGATGATGACCTGCTGGCCCGCGGCCCGGCGTGCCGCAACATCGGAAACCAGCGTGCGCAGCCAGTCCACCCGCACTGCGCCGGTTGGATCGACCAGCAGCGCCGACCCGATCTTGACGACCAAGCGGCGGACCAGGGCAGGGGGGAAACCGGAAAGGGGAGAGGTCACAGGCAAATGGTCCGTTCGGTTCGAGCGAAGTCGAGAACCGTCATGCACCCGCGTCTCGACTTCGCTGGCGGCGAACGGGTGTCATGCAAATCGCCTAGATCGGCGACCACGCTCCGTCGCTCTCTTTTCCAGCCTCTTCGGATGCCTCGCGCGCATCCTCGTCCATCATTAGCAGCACCGCGTCCAGCAGCGGACCCACGCCCTCGCCGGTCGCGCCGGAGATGATGAACACATCCTCTACGCCCGCTTCGTCGCGCAACTGGTCGGCGATGTCTTCCATCAACTCTTGCCCCAGCAAGTCGCCCTTGTTCAGCACCACGATCTGCGGCTTTTCGTCCAGCCCTTCGCCATAGGCGGCCAGTTCTTCGGTCACGATGTGAAACGCTTCGACCGGATCGTCGACCGTGGCGTCAATGAGGTGCAGCAGCACGCGACACCGTTCGATATGGCCCAGGAACCGGTCGCCGATGCCCACGCCTTCGGCCGCGCCTGCGATCAGGCCGGGAATATCGGCCAGCACGAATTCGCGATCCTTGTGCAGCACCACGCCCAACTGCGGCTTGGTGGTGGTAAAGGCATAGGCGCCGACCTTCGCCTTGGTATTGGTCACCTGGTTGATCAGGGTCGATTTGCCCGCATTGGGCATCCCCACCAGCCCGACGTCGGCCAGCAGCTTCAGCCGCAGCCACACCCACATTTCCTGGCCCGGCCAGCCCGTGCCATGCTGGCGCGGGGCGCGGTTGGTGCTGGTCTTGTAGGACATGTTGCCCCGGCCGCCATCGCCGCCACGCAGGAAGGTGACGCGCTGCCCGACTTCGGTGAAATCGGCCAGGACGTCCTGATCCTCATAATCGGGGATGCCGTCCTCGTCCTCGCTGCCTTCGATCGGCTTGGGGTCGGACAGGATTTGCGTGCCCACCGGCACCTTGATGATCAAATCCTTGCCGCCCGCGCCATAGCGGTTCTTGCCCATGCCGGGCGTGCCCCGCTGCGCCTTGAAATGCTGGGTGTAGCGGAAGTCGATCAGGGTGTTGAGGCCCTGCACCGCTTCGAAGATGATGTCGCCGCCCTTGCCGCCATTGCCGCCGTCGGGGCCGCCATATTCCTCATATTTTTCGCGACGAAAACTGACCGCGCCGGGGCCGCCCCAGCCGGATTTGATGTAGATTTTGGCTTGATCGAGAAAATGCATGGCGCGCCCATAATGCATTCTGAAGCCGGCTGGAACAGTCGGCGGCTCGCAGAATGCGTAAAACAAGAAACAGGGGGACGATGCAGGGACCGTCCATCTTGTGCGCGCCCATAGCGCTTAATGACGCAAAGTTAAACCTTGGCCTGCGCCGCCATCGCCGCGGCCTCCTGCATCAGCGCGAATGTCAGGCTGCGCGTGGCGATTTCGCGCGCTTTTTCGCGCGGCAACGCCAGTGCAGCGGCCATCGCCCCACCCAGTTGCGAATCGCCCAGCGCCAGCAGGACGAGCATCAGCGTATTGTCCCGGATCAGTTCGGCCAGATGCGGGGTCCGCGCGGTCGCCGCCAGCTTGTCGACCAGCCGGTGGATCGCCTCCACCACCGGGTCCAGCGCATCCTCATTGCCCGACGCCAGCATCCAGCTTGCCAGCGCACCCGCACCCTCCCGGTCGAACGCATCGAACGTCATGTCGACGATGATGCGCGGGCTGACCTCGCCGCGTCGCGCCGCATCCACCGCCTCGCCGATCTTGGCCGTGATCGTGTCGGCCAGATGCGCGGCCAGCGCCTTCTGCAATCCCGCGGCCGATCCGAAATGGTGCAACAGGTTAGCGTGCGTCCGCCCGACCCGCCCGGCCACAGCCTTCAGCGTCACCGCCTGCGGCCCCGCCTCGATCAGCAGGTCGCGGGCCGCCTCTACGGCGACAAGGCGGCTTTCATCCGGGCTAAGACGCGCGCGCTTTATTGACATGATTGTAAGCAACTCTTATTTACATCAATGTAAGTAACGACCGGAGACATCCCCATGACCCCGACCGACCTCACCATAACGCCCCGGGACCGCCGTTTCGGACGGGATCGCGTGACGGCGCGACATTGGCTGAACGGCGACCCGATCGCCACGGCTTTCTTCAATGCGCTGTCGATCACCTTCCCGCGCGGCGAAGCTTATTTCATCGATAGCGTTCGCGCTTTCCGCGATGGCGCGCCTTCAAAGCTGGCGGGCGAAATCGCCGCCTTCACCAAGCAGGAAGTCGTCCACAGTCGCGAACATCTCGCCTTCAACCGGCAGGTGACCGACCATGGCTATGACGTGTCCCGCCTCGACGCCGACGTGACGATGGCGCTGGACCTTGCGAAACAACGCCCGCCGATCGCCAGCCTGGCCGCGACCATGGCGCTCGAACATTTCACCGCCATCCTCGCCCATGAACTGCTGAGCGACCCGCGCCATCTCGACGGCGCTGACCCGCAAAGCGCGGCGCTGTGGCGCTGGCACGCGATCGAGGAAATCGAGCATAAGGGCGTCGCCCATGACACCTGGGTCCATGCCACGCGCGACTGGAGCCGCTTCAAGCGCTGGTGGGTGAAGACCGCGATGATGCTGGTGGTGACGAAGCATTTCCTCCACCACCGCGCCCGCGGCATGATGGACCTGCTGCGGCAGGACGGCATCACCGGTCGCCGCGCCTGGGGCGGATTGCTGCGCTATGCGCTGGTGCGGCCGGGCATCTTGCGCCGGGTGGCGCGGCCGTGGCTGGGCTATTTCATGCCCGGCTTCCATCCTTGGAAGGTGGACGACCGCGCGCTCATCGCCCTGGCCGACAGCCCCTATGCGCATGCGCGGCAAGGCGGCGGGCTCCCCTCCGCCGCTTGACCGGGGGAAAGCGGGGCGCTTTTATCAGCGCATGACCGATGCCCCGACACTCGAAACCATCCGCCTGATCCTCCGCCCTCACAGGGTCGAGGATTATGCCGCCTGCCGCGCGCTCTGGGCCGACCCGGATGTCGTGCGCCACATTGGCGGCGTCCCGCTCGACAGCCAGGCGGTCTGGTTCCGCATCCTGCGCTATGCCGGCATGTGGTCGCTGCTCGGCTACGGCATGTGGGTGATCGAGGCGCGCGACAGCGGCATGTTCCTGGGAGAAGCGGGCCTGCTGAACGCCGAAAGGGGCCTTGCCGAACTGGAGGGCGTGCCGGAAGCTGGCTGGGTGCTCGGTCCGCCGGCCTGGGGCAGGGGGATCGCCACCGAAGCGATGCAGGCGATCCTCGCTTGGGCCGACGCCCATCTCGAAGCCTCATCGCTCCGCTGCATCATCGATCCGGGCAATGCGGCGTCGATCAAGGTCGCGCAGAAGCTAGGCTTCCACGCGCTGACCGACACCGAACTGGGCGGAAAGCCGACGCGGGTATTCGATCGACTGAAAGCGCCTCCTTTATAAAAGGGAGGCGTCTTATCAGGCCGCCATCGGCACCACCGCATCGCGATAGAGGTCCATCGCCGGGTCGTTGCTCTGTCGCCCGGCATCGCCTTCTTCGAACATCAGGCAATCGACCAAGGCGTCGCGGCCCAGGCTGTAGCGCTGCGTTGTGCGTCCGCTGAGGCGGAAGCCGAGTTTGCGCAGGACATTGCCCGACGCAGGGTTGTCGGCGAAATGGCTGGACCGGATATCGCGCACGCCATTGGCGCGCGCCATGCCCAGGACGGCGCGCGCAGCCTCCGTCGCAAAGCCCAGCCCCCAATAGGGACGGGCGATCCAATAGCCCAGTTCCGGCGCGCCATCCTCGTCCAGATGCACGCCGCATCCGCCAACCAGGCGCGGCGCGCCTTGGGTACGGGTGAAGGCCAGCAGGCGCGGCAATTGCGGATGCTGGGGCAGCGCCAGGAACGCCTGCGCGTCGTCCAGTCCATAGGGGCTGGGCGCGCGGGTCAGGTTGCGCAGGATTGCGGGGTCGCCGATGGCCTGGGCCAGCGTGGCGGCATCTTCCATCCAGCCCGGACGCAGGAGCAGGCGGGGGGTACGGGCAAACATTCTCGTCTCTCCTCTTATCAG
This sequence comes from bacterium, assembly GCA_030824575.1. Lineage (GTDB taxonomy): Bacteria > Pseudomonadota > Alphaproteobacteria > Sphingomonadales > Sphingomonadaceae > Sphingobium. The sequence goes on from JAVBXL010000057.1 coordinate 12,845, forward strand.
CGCGCTTAGCCGCCAATCATGACGACTTCGCGACGCATTGTTCTGGATGGTTCCCCGCCCGCAAGACGCGCGAGAAGGCGTGGAGTTCCAGAGGCTTGAGGGAAATCGGAAGAGAAATGCACCCTTGTCGGTCGGCCGCGTTCCAGCACAGAACGGGCAACGGAAAAAGGGGCGCTCCCATGAAAGGAGCGCCCCTTGTTTCCCTCGAAACCGGCGGTTGCTGTCAAAGCCCTACCGGGAGGATCGCCCCTATTGCGGGGGACGATCCGTCATCGATCGTCCGTTATTCGGCCGCCTGGGCTTGTCCATCGACCGACACATATTTGCGGCCGAGCTTGCCGGTGTGGAATACCACGCGGCCTTCGTTCAGCGCGAACAGCGTGTGGTCCTTGCCGATGCCGACATTGCGGCCCGGATAGACGCGCGT
>JAVBXL010000096.1 GCA_030824575.1 bacterium
CTTCGACAAGCCGGATTTTCCATTCCCGCTTCCAGGCTTTGAGCGCCTTCTCGCGGGCAATGGCGAGCATGATGTCATCATGTGGCTCGACTAGAACCAAGCGGGTCAGCCCGTATTTTCTGCAAAAAGCCGAACCAGTGCCGTTTCGATGTTGTTCGGCTCGTGCTGCAATGTCGGCTGTGACGCCGATATAGAGAACACCCCTCGGCTTGTTGGTCATGATGTAGATGTAGCCGCCTCGCGCCATATCTTACCGTAGCGCGTCAACGCCTGAGACCCCAGCCTTCGCTGGGGTGACGGTGGATTTTATGACTGCTCTACAACAATTGCTCCTGTAAACCCGCCAGTCCCCTTTCCACCCATCCCAGACAACCGCAGCCTCACTCCTCGCCGAACTTGTCCTCGACCAGGGTGACGAGTTTGCCCAGCGAATCGGCGGCTTCGGGGCCGGTGGCTTTGATGGTGATGCTGTCCCCCATGGCGGCGCCCAGCATCATAAGGCCCATGATCGACGTGCCGGTGACGTGATTGCCGTCCTTGCTGACGAGGATGTCGGCAGGGAGGCCGCTGGCCAGGGTCACGAATTTGGCGCTGGCGCGGGCATGGAGGCCGCGCTTGTTGCTGATCCTGACGTCCTGGCTGATTTCGTTCATGTGCTACTGCCCAACAATTCCGATGCGACGCTGATATATTTCTGCCCGGCTTCGCGCGCGGCCGCAACCGCAGCGCGCACGTCCATGACCTTGCGCGCGCTTTCCAGGCGAATGAGCATGGGCAGGTTGATGCCCGCGATCACCTCTATCTCGCCCGCCTTGAGCAACGAGATGGCGAGGTTGGAGGGAGTGCCGCCGAACAGGTCGGTCAGCAGGATGACGCCCGCGCCATCATTCACGCGGGCGACCGCGGTGGCGATGTCGGCGCGGCGCAGTTCCATGTCGTCTTCCGGCCCGATGCAGATCGTTTCGATCTGCTGCTGGGGGCCGACCACATGTTCCATGGCCACGACAAATTCGGTCGCCAGCGACCCATGGGTGACGAGTACGAGTCCGATCATGTGCTTTTGCGGCCCACCTGCTTCATGACTATGCTTTCGGGCCTCCCGGACGGCGCTTCTCCAGACTATCCTGGGGCGTCGATTCAATATTGCGGTGCAGGACCGTGGGCGAAAAGCCCGCATCTTGCAAGTGGTTCGCGACGCGGGTGGCGACATGGACGGAACGATGCTTGCCGCCGGTACAGCCAAAGGCCACGGTGATATAGGCTTTGCCGCCCTCCGAATAGCGCGGCAGCAGGGTGACGAGCAGATCCTCTATCTTTGCCAGAGCGTCCTCATAGGCCGGATCCTGCTGGATATAGGCGGCAACGTCCGGGTCCAGGCCCGTCTTGGGGCGCAGGTCCGGGTCCCAGTGCGGGTTGCGCAGGAAGCGCATGTCGAACATCAGGTCGGCGTTGCGCGGCACCCCGCGCGAAAAGCCGAAGGACAGGATGGTGAGCACCGGGTCCGACAGGCGTTCGCGCGAGAAGCGGCTGCGAATCTCCTGCTGCAGCGCGTTGCTGGTGAAGCTGGTGGTGTCGATCACCTGCGTCGCCCAGCGGCGGAGCGGTTCGGTCAGTTCGCGTTCGCGCGCGATGCCGTCGGCGGCGGGGCGATCGAGCGCCAGGGGATGGCGGCGGCGGGTTTCGGCGAAGCGGCGTTCCAGTTCGGTGCCCGAGCAATCGAGGAACAGGGTTTCGATGTCATGGCCATGGCGTTCGCGCATCGCCTTGATCCGCTGGACGATGGCATTGGCGTCGAAGCCGCGGGTGCGCGCGTCGATGCCCAGCGCCAGGGGGCGTTCATCCTCCCCCGCATGGCCCGCGGGCAGGGGCGTGTCGAGCAAACGGTCGAGCAGGACGAGGGGCAGGTTGTCGACGACTTCCCAGCCCATATCCTCCAGCGTCTTGAGCGCGGTGGTCTTGCCCGCGCCGGACAGGCCGGAGAGCAGCAATATGGTTTTGGGCGGGGTCATGGCGCAAGTCCGAGGGATTTCAACGCCAGTTCGACCTTGATCGGGGCGGAGGCTTCGAACGGGGCGATCTTGATGACGGGCACGTCAATGCCGGCGACGGCGCGGAACATCGGCTCCAGCGGCATACGATCAACGATGTCGAACAGATCGGCGAGCAGGGCCACCGGCGCATCCTGCGCCACGGGCATGGCGATAATGCCGAGGCCGCGCACTTCCATCTTGCCCCGGATCGTGTCGGGGGCGGTGGCGACCAGTCGACCGTCGATGCGTTTGACCAGCGTATAATCGTCACTGACAAGGATGGCGCCGCGATCGATCAGGCGCAGGCCGAGGTCCGACTTGCCGCTGCCGCTGGGGCCGCACAGCAGCACGACACGGCCAGCAATGGCCACGCTCGTTGCATGCAGCGTTTCTGATGAAAGTGCGCGCGCCATATCCCCGACATTCTCTTAACCTGTGTTGGCCGTGATGGAAATGCCGTTGCGGCGGCGTTTCGTCCTATTCCGAAACGATGCCCGGATCGCGCTCCACCGCCATGGGCAGGCGCAGGATGAAACGGGCGCCGCTTTGCGCATCTTCCCGGTCGCCGATGCCGATCTTGCCCTGATGCCCTTCGATGATCGACCGGGCGATGGCAAGGCCAAGGCCCGAATGTTTGCCGAACACCTCTCCCTCCGGCCGGACGCTGTGGAAGCGGCGGAAAATATGTTCGCGCTCCGATGGCGGGACGCCCGGTCCTTCATCCTCGACGCTGACCAGCACTTCATGGTCGGCGACGGTGGCGATGATCTGAACCAGGCCGTCGTCAGGGGAGAAGGAGATGGCGTTGTCGATTAGATTGTCGAGCACGCGGATCAGCCGGCCTTCCTCGCCCAGCACCACCGCGACATCCTTGCGCGGGCGGGCGAAGGCGAGGCGGACGCCGCGCGGCACGCCGCGCGCTTCGCGGGCGATCACCATCCGTTCGATGAGGAGGCCAAGGTCGATCGGCTCGAATCGGGTGCGGGACAGTTCAGCATCAACGCGCGAGGCTTCGGCAATGTCGGTCACGAGCCGGTCGAGCCGGCGCACATCGTCCTGTGCGATCGCCATGAGTTGATCGCGCAGGTCGATCCGGTCCGCACCCACCCGATCGAGCGCATCGAGCGCGGAACGCAGCGAGGCGATCGGGTTCTTGAGTTCGTGGCTGACATCGGCGGCGAAGGCGTCGGTCGCGTCGATCCGCTGGCGCAGCGCAATGCTCATGTCCGACAAGGCGCGGGCCAACATGCCGATTTCGTCGCGCCGTTCGGGCAGGCGCGGCACGGTGACTTCGCGCGCGCGACCAAGGCGCACCCGCACGGCGGCGCGGGCGAGGCGCTGGAGCGGCTGGACGATGGTGCGGGCCAGGAACAGCGAGAGCAGGATCGAGGCGAGCGCCGCGACGCCCAGCACCATGCTGAAGCGCAGCCGTTCTGCGCGCACGATGCGGGTGATGTCGCGGGCGTTTTCAGTCGCCAGCAGCGCCGTGCCGTCGCGCATCCCGACCGCGGCGGAGATCATGAAGGTGCGGTCGGGGGCGTAGCGGTTCAAAGCATGTTGCTGCCCTGTCTTGCGCGCCAGCAGCAGTTCGGGCCAGGCATCGGCCCGGTCCACCGCCGGTTCGACAAAGTCCGGCGGACGATCGGCCGACACGATCCGGTCGATCGCCTTGTCGAGGAAGCGGGCGACGTGGCGCTGCCATCCCTCCTCCGACGGCAGGCGCAGCCGATAGCGCGGCGCGTTCATCGCGAAACTGTCGGCGATCAGGCCGCCGCCGACCGCATAGCGGCGCACCCGGTCGCCGGTCTGGCGCGCATAGGCGGCGATCAATGCGTCGTGACGATCGGCCGGCGCGTTTTCCAGGCCGATGGCCAGCAGTTTCAGTTCGCGCGCCGATTGTTCCAGCCGAGCGTCGACGATCCGCGTGCGATAGCTGTCGAGATAAAAGAAGCCCCCCGCCAGCAGCGCCAGCGCGAAGACGTTGACGGCCAGGATACGCGGCGTGAGGCTGATCCGGCCGGACCAGCGCAACCCGGCATCGCCGCCGTCATTCTTCCGAGAAACGATATCCGGCGCCATAGAGGGTGTCGATTGCATTGAAGTCGGAATCCACCTCGCGGAACTTGCGCCGCAGCCGCTTGATATGGCTGTCGATCGTGCGGTCGTCGACATAGACGTCGTCCTGATAGGCGGCGTCCATCAACTGATTACGGTTCTTGACCACGCCGGGGCGCTGCGCAAGGGTTTCCAGAATCAGAAATTCGGTGACGGTCAGGGTGACGTCCTGGCCGTTCCACTTCACCCGATGGCGCGCCGGGTCCATTTCCAGCCGGCCGCGGATGATCGGGTCGGCGACTGGCTGGTCGGGCGCGTCGGGTGTCTTGCTGACCTCCGCGCGGCGCAGGATGGCGCGGATGCGCGCCAGCAGCAGTCGCTGCGAAAAGGGTTTGGCGATATAATCGTCCGCGCCCATGGCCAGGCCCAGCGCCTCGTCCAGTTCGTCCGCCTTCGACGTCAGGAAGATGACGGGCATCTGGCTTTTTTCGCGCAGGCGGCGCAGCAATTCCAGCCCGTCCATGCGGGGCATCTTGATATCGAAGACGGCCAGGTCGGCCGGGTTGTCGAGCAGCGCCTTCAACGCGCCTTCGGGGTCGGAATAGATGCGCGTCAGAAAACCTTCGGTCTGCAGCGCGATCGACACCGATGTCAGGATATTCTTGTCGTCATCCACCAGGGCGATGGTTGCGGTCATGCGGTGTCCCAGATGATCGTGAAAGGGGGATGGAAAGAGCGTTAGACCATGGGGGCCGGGCTCGCAAGGAAGGGGGACTGCGGTTTCACGAACATGAGTGATGAAATTCGGGACATATCGCTGCGCACGGGGATTTGACGCTTTCCGTGCAAAGCCCTATGCCTTTGATTGTCAGCAGCAAGGGACGCCGTGCCATATAAGCGGTGCCCAAGGGGCGGATCGGTCGCGAACATGATGAATGACGCGATACGAGCACAACATATTCAGGAGCAAAGGCGTGCAGGCCAAATCCTCAATCACCCTGGCAGACCAGGGCATCAAGACCAATGCCACCCAGTTCTGGAATCTGGGCACGGCGCCGCTGGTCGAAGCAGCGGTGCGCAACGGCGAGGGCATATTGTCCAAAGATGGCCCTCTGGTCGTCAAGACGGGCAAGCATACCGGCCGCAGCGCCAAGGACAAGTTCATCGTCCGTGACGCCGAAACCGAATCGACCGTTTGGTGGGGCGACACCAATCGCGGCATGACGCCAGAGCACTTCGCCGCGTTGAAGGAAGATTTCTTCAAGGCGCTGGGCGAGAAGGACACGCTCTATGTCGCCGACCTGTTTGGCGGGTCGCAGCCCGAACATCGCGTCAATGTGCGGGTCGTCAACGAGCGCGCCTGGCACAATCTGTTCATCCGCACGCTGCTGGTGCGGCCCACGGCCGATGAACTGACGGGCTTTGCGCCCGAATATACGATCATCGATCTGCCCACGTTCAAGGCCGATCCGGCCCGTCACGGTTGCCGCAGCGAAACCGTGGTCGCGGTCAACTTCACCGAGAAGCTGATCCTGATCGGCGGCACCGCCTATGCCGGTGAAATGAAGAAGTCGGTATTCGGCATCCTCAATTACCTGCTGCCGGTCAAGGGCGTGATGCCGATGCATTGTTCCGCCAATATCGGCGCGAACGGCGACACGGCGGTCTTCTTCGGCCTGTCCGGCACCGGCAAGACGACCCTGTCGGCCGACGCCAGCCGCACGCTGATCGGCGATGACGAGCATGGCTGGTCGGATACTGCAGTCTTCAATTTCGAGGGCGGCTGCTATGCCAAGATGATCAACCTGTCGGCCGAGGCCGAACCGGAAATCTTTGCCACCACCAAGCGGTTTGGCACGGTGCTGGAAAATGTCGTGATCGACGAGGAAACTCGCGAGATCGACCTGGACGACAACAGCCTGGCCGAAAATAGCCGTGGTTCCTATCCGATCGACTTCATCCCGAACACGTCGGAAAAGAATCTGGGTCCGGTCCCGAAGAACATCATCTTCCTGACGGCGGATGCTTATGGCGTGCTGCCGCCGATCGCGCGGCTGACCCCGGAACAGGCGATGTATCATTTCCTGTCGGGCTATACCGCGCGCGTCGCGGGAACCGAAATCGGCGTGACCGAGCCGACCGCGACCTTCTCCACCTGCTTCGGCGCGCCCTTCATGCCGCGCCACCCGTCGGTCTACGGCAATCTGCTCAAGGAGCGGATCAACAAGGGCGGTGTCACCTGCTGGCTGGTCAACACCGGCTGGGCGGGCGGCAAGGCGACGATGCCCGGCATCAAGCGGATGCCGATCAAGGTGACGCGTGCTCTGCTGAACGCGGCGCTCGACGGCAGCCTGAACCAGGCCGAGTTCCGCACCGATCCCAATTTCGGGTTCGACGTGCCGGTGGCGGTCAATGGCGTGGAGCCGACCATCCTCGACCCGCGCGCCATGTGGGCCGACAGGCAAGCCTATGACGCGACCGCCGCGACGCTGGTAAAGGCGTTCGTGGACAATTTCGCGCAGTTCGTGGACCATGTCGACGATGGCGTGCGCGACGCGGCGCTTGTCGCCGCCTGATCGCAGGCCACGGGTTAATACAAGGAGCCGGGGGAGCGATCCTCCGGCTCTTTTGCTTTGGGTTAAGGGCGCAAGCTGCTATTCTGAACGCCAACCTTCATGCGGAGTTGCGGGCATGTTCGAGAATCTGATTGGCAAAATGGGCGGGCTGGAAGCCATTGCGGCGCAGATCGGCGTGACGCCCGAGCAGATGCAGAGCCTGATGAGCGAGATCAGCGCCAAGATCGGGGCGGGCGAAACCAGCGTGTCGGCGCTGGCCGAAACCGCCGCCGAACATGGCGTGTCGGCCGACAAGTTGCAGGAATTGCTGGGTACGTTCGGCGGGCCGGAAGCGATATTGGGGAAGCTGGGCGGCTTTTTCGACCGGGATGGCGACGGCAATCCGATGAACGAACTGGGCGGCATCGCCAAGGGCCTGTTCGGCTGAACGAGGCGGCGGCGGAGCGGTCGCGAAAACGCGCTTCTGCCCGCTACAGGTTTATGGCCCCCAAGTTTTTTTGGTCTTGCCTTCGCACGGTGGACGGGCCATTCGCGGACTTCGATATTATTGCGAACGATCCGCAAGAAGCATCGCCCCGCTGCGATGCTGTGCGTAGTGCAAGGATAGACTGTTGACCGACGAGACGATCGAAAAGCCGGTTTTGGAACCGACCGGTGCGCTTTCCGTGGAAACCGTGTTGTCGGTGAAGCATTGGAACGAGCATCTGTTCAGCTTCCGCATCACGCGGCCGGCCAGCTTCCGCTTCCGGTCGGGTGAGTTCATCATGATCGGCCTGAAGGGCGATAACGGCAAGCCGCTGCTGCGCGCCTATTCGATCGCCAGCCCCGCCTGGGACGAGGAAATCGAGTTCCTGTCGATCAAGGTGCAGGACGGCCCGCTGACCAGCAAGCTCCAGAAGATCGAGCCGGGCGACCAGATTTATCTGGGCCGCAAGCCTACGGGCACGCTGGTGACGGACGCGCTGTTGCCGGGCAAGCGGCTGTTCATGCTGTCGACCGGCACGGGGCTGGCGCCGTTTCTGAGCCTGCCGCGCGACCCGGACGTGTATGAATTTTACGAGCAGGTCGTGGTGGTCCATTCGGTGCGCCGGGTGAGCGACCTGGCGTTCCGCGACGAGATGGAAGCCAAGTGGGGCGACGACCCGCTGGTGTCCGAACAGGCGCCCAACCAGTTCCATTATGTGCCGACCGTGACCCGCGAGCCGTTCGACGGCCACACCGCGCGCATCGACAAGCTGGTCGAGAGCGGCGCGCTGTTCGAAGGCGTCCCCGGCCCGGCGAAATTCGACCCCGAAACCGACCGGATCATGATGTGCGGCAGCATGGAGATGATCAAGCAGTTCGGGGCGTATTTCGAGGCGAATGGCTTTACCGAAGGGTCCAATGCCGCGCCGGGGCAGTTCGTCATCGAGCGGGCTTTCGTCGGGTAACGCGGGCTGAGATTGATTAGGAAAGGGCCGGGGGAGCAATCCTCCGGCCTTTTCTTGTCCCAGCCTTCGCTGGGATGACGGATTTATTCAGCCCCCCGCCGCTCCGCGACCCAGGCGTCGATGCTCTGGCCCAGCACAGTCATCGGCACGCCGCCGCCTTTGACCACGGCGTCGTTGAACAGGCGGAAGTCGAATTTATCGCCCAGCGCCGTCTTCGCCATGCCACGCAGGCGGACGATTTCGCCATGGCCGACCTTGTAGCCGCAGGCCTGGCCCGGCCAGGCGCAGTAGCGATCGACTTCGCCCTGGACATCCTCGACGGTCGAGCCGTTGGTGGTGGCGAACCAGTGGATCGCCTTGTCGCGGGTCCAGCGCTTGGCGTGAAGGCCGGTATCGACCACGAGGCGGCAGCAGCGATAGGCGATTGATTGGAGATAGCCCAGCCGCCCGGCGATATCGCCGTCATAGGCACCCAGTTCCGCGCCCAGTTGCTCGGCATAGAGCGCCCAGCCCTCGCTATAGGCGTTGAAGGCGAGCATGGAGCGGATCAGCGGCAGTTTGTACGTATATTCGCCCTGCCAGATATGGCCCGGTATTCCCTCATGATAACAGAGCGTCGGCAGGCTGTAGCGGGGCCAGATGCTGGTGTCGCGCAGGTTGATATAATAGTTGCCCGGCACGCTGCCGTCGATCGACCCGGCGCCGGCATAGGCGCCGGGCGCGCCCGCTTCGATCTCCAGCGGCACGCGCTTGACGATGAGTTTCGCGGGCACCAGCGTCGCGAAGGCGCGGGGCAGGCGGGTGCGAATGTCGGCGAGGCGGCCGTCGATGAAGGACAGGATCTGCGCCCGGCCGGCATCGCTGTTGGGGAAGAGGTAGCGCGGGTCTTTGCCCATCGCGGTCATGCGTTCGCCGACCGTGCCCCTGGTCATGCCCAATTGTTTGAGCAGGCCGTCCATTTCGGATTGGAGCGCGGCGAGCTGGTCAAGACCGAGCTGGTGGACCTCGTCCGGGGCCATGGTCGTGGTGGTCCCGGCTTTGAGCGCCCAAGCGTAATAGGCATCACCCTGGGGGAGTTTCCAGACGCCTGCGTCCATCGTCGCGGTGGCGCGCTGGCGGGTAAGTTCGGCGACCTGAGCGGCGAGGGCAGGGGCAACCCGATCATGGACGATGGCCTGCGCCTTGGCGGCGTAATTGCCGGGCATGTCCTTCGTGCGGCGGGCGAGCGAGGCGACCGGCACCCACTGGTCGAGGGGGAGGGCCTGCACGGCCTGCATCTGGCCCAGCGTCTTGTCGAGCAGGAAGGCCGGGGCGGTGACGCCGATGCCGGCGTCATGCCGCAACCTGTCGGTTTCGCCGGCCAGGTTCGCGGCATAGGCAGTGAGGCGGGCGAGATAGGCGTCGGCGTCCGCGCTGTCCTTGACGACATGGTTGCTGTCGAGGAAATCGGGGGTTTCGACGAAACTGCCGGTGTTCTGGGCGACCGCATAGGGGCTGTTGCGGTAGGACCAGTTGCTGTTCATGATCGCCATGTCGCCGAAGGGGAAGGCGAAACCTTCCGCCGCGGTTTCATGGGCGGTCCGCACCACTTCCACATCGATGCGGGTCGCGGGCGAGAGCGGGGCGAGATCGATGCTGCGCAGCCGGGCGAGGCGGTCCTGCACATGGACTGCGATCTGTGCCTGGCCGGAGGGCGTTTTGTTGCCGAGGCGGCTTTTGAGGGGCGCTCGCGCGCCGGTGTCGAGGCCAAGGCCGCTGGCGGTTTCCGGGGCGTCGGCCAGCATCGCTTCGGCCATGTCGGCGAGCAACGCCTGCGCCGCGGCGTCCGGGCCGGTGACGGCGGCGCGGGCGGGGAGGGCCGTTAGGGCGAAGGCGGCAGCGCCGGCGGCCAGAAAATCGCGGCGATTGGTCTGCATGAGGCGGGTATCTCCGGTGGCAATATCGCCCTTAACTTCGCATATTTCCCGCCAATTTCGACATCTTATTTCCTGCCGGCGACAGATTATGACAAGGATGCCGGCGGCGGTGCGTCTCCGTCTTGCCCGCCCAGCGCCGCCAGTGCGGGACGGAGCGCCGTCCATTCGGACGGCGTGAACGGCCCAAGATCGGCCAGCGCGCCGAGCATGTGCCGGGTGGCGATGCGGATGCGATGCGGCATGGCCGCGCGGGCGCCGCTGCGTTCCGATCCGAGCGCGCGCAGTGCCGCGAACAGCAGACGGTGATTGGTTTCGATCCGTGTGCCGACAATCCGGCCGCGACGCACGATCGGTCGCTCCTCCTTGCCTCTGGCCAGGGCGACGGCGCGCGCGCGACTATCGTCCAGGCCCATGTCGAGCGCCCAGTCCCAGGCGGCGGCGAAACTCTCCGCGCCCGGACGCTGTCGCAGATAATAGGCCGATCGCGGGGAGCAGCCGACGCTGCGGGCAGCCTGCGCGACCACGCCGCTGCGCGACAGCGCGGCGATAAAGGCGGTTTGGGCATCCGGGGTCCAGCCGCGTGCGCGGCGGGCATGGGGGACCGGGGTGAAGTGGAGAGGGTCTGGCGTGCTCATGTCAAAATGGGTGGCATGAATCCCCATATGTAGGACAGAGATATTTGATGCGTGGCGGGAGTCGGGGTTAACGGACCGCTGACGACCAAAGCCTCTCGACAAATGGCGTGATTGCATCGACGCTTTGCCCATGGATTTCATGAAGATCATCGAGTCCCTCGACGAGGCGCTCTATACGGTCATGGGGTGGCTGATCTTCTATCCCCTGACGCTGTGGCGGGCGATGGTGCGGCCGTTGCACATGATGGCCTATGCCGATCGCGAAGTGTCGGACCGGCCCGACGAGCAATATGAGGACGCCATCCGTCCGCCGCTGTTCCTGTTCCTGACGCTGATGATATCTCACGGCATCGAGGTGGCCGTCGCCGGGCAAAATCCCCTGCTGGCGGATCGCCACGGGCTGGCGGCGCTGGTCGATTCGGATCTGGCGCTGCTGGCGCTGCGGCTGGTGTTGTTTAGCCTGTTCGCGCTGATGATGGCGGTGCGGTTGCTGCGCCGACAGGGCATCCGCCTGACCCACGCGAATTTGCGGCGTCCCTTTTACGGGCAATGTTTCACCACGGCGCCTTTCGCCTTGTTGATCGGCATCGGGACGCTGACTTACGGCATGACCGGGGCGGTGTGGCGGGATGCGGGGCTGGTCGTCGTGCTGGTCGCGCTCGCATGGTATCTGGGGGTGCAGTCGCTCTGGTTTTCGAAGCGGTTGGGGATATCGATCCTTGCCGGTTTCGGTCAGGCCTTGATGGCGATGGCGTTGGCCCTGATCATGTTCGTCACCATCGCGCTGATGGTGCGTTGAGCCGATGTCGCGCCGGTGCAACAGCATGCGCTTAGGGATTGTTATGGCAGGAAAAGGAGAAGGATCATGAAGACATCAGCCATGATTGTGATCGCCATGGCGGCTTTGACGAGCGGCGCGCAGGCGCAGGCGCAGACGCCCGGCGACATTAGTGACCTGGTCGGCGCGCGTGCTGCGGGTGCTGAGACGGCGATGCAGTCCCGCGGCTATCGCTTCGTTAAGGTGCAGACCGGCGACGATCGCAAATATGGCTATTGGTGGAACCCCCAGACCCGGCAATGCGTGACGGTCGCAACGATGGATGGGCGATACGCATCCATAACGTCCAGCCCGGCGCCCGATTGCGACCAGCGGGCGGGCGGCCATGACGATCGTGGCGCACACCGGATGGAGGATCGCGGCGGCTATCAGCAACCCTATCCCGCGCGCGAGGCGCCGAGCTATTCGGGCGCTGCGGGTGCCATGGGCGGGCCGCTGCGCGTGGGCGACTATGATGTCGACCTGGGGCTGGTCTGCTTTGGTGACGGCCAGCGTCCCGGCGTGGCGACCACCTATGGCTGGTCGTGGAACAGCCGGCGCAATCGCTACGACTATGGCAACCGGACGGAAATGACGGCGCAGCAGTTCGACGCCTCGGTCATGATCCAGCTATGGGATGGCGGGGGCCGCATCAGCCTGCCCAAGAAGCTGGTCCCGCCGCTCAATTCGCGTGGCCATGACGGCTGGTGGGATCTGTACGATGTCGATGTGCAGCCGGACATGATCCATGCCAAATATCGGCTGAACGGGTTGAACAAGCCCAGCGTCACCATCGACCGGCGCAGCGGGCAGATCAGCATCCATGGCCTTGACCCCTATGCCTTTCGGGGATCGTGCGACCTGATCGACGGCAAGGATCATCGCCGCTTTTAGTGGAAGGCGGCGGTTAGAGACTCTCTACCAGCAGGACCGTGCCGTCGATACCGATGACACGGACCCGCGCGCCCATCGGCGTGTCCGGTCCGGTCGCGCTCCAGACGCTGTCGCCGACCTTCACCCGCCCTTCGCCCCCGACGATCGGTTCCGCCACGATCACGCTATGGCCGATCAGGCGCGCGGCGCGATCGTTGAGCAGGGGGTCGGTGGAGGCGACCGGATTGTCCACATACCAGCGGCGGCCGGCATAGACCGCCGCGATGCTGAGGGCCGCGAACAGCAGGAACTGGAGCGGGAGCGCGATCGGCAGAGCGAGGGCCGCCAGGCCGGTGATGGCGGCGGCGATCGATATCCAGATCAGGAAGACGCCGGGGATCATCACCTCCGCTATGCCCAACAGGGCCGCGAAGACCAGCCAGCCCCAATGATCTTGGATGAGGGAGAGGGTGGCGGTCATGGGTAAGCGCTTCGACTATGCACTGGGGGCGTCGGTTTAAGCGACGTCGCAGCGATGCGTAGAAGGACAGGAAGGGGCTTCGACAGGCTCAGCCGGTCCTTCGACAGGCTCAGGACGAACGGGTGTGTGTGTGTGACCACGCCCG
>JAVBXL010000047.1 GCA_030824575.1 bacterium
GTTCCCCGAACAGATGCTGGATCGGATAATGATGTTTGATGAAGGGCGACTTGATCACGACATAGCTGAAATATTTCTCGATGCCGTAATCGCTTTCCAGCATCCCCTCGATGATCGACTGATAATGGCCCACGCCGCGCGTCACGAACTTCAGCAGATAGTCGTATCCGCCGCTGACCAGATGACATTCGACGATTTCGTCCAGCTTGCGGATGCGCGTTTCGAACCGGGAAAAGTCGCCCGCCCGATGCTCGGTCAGCGTCACCTCGGTAAAGACGGTCAGATATTCACCCAGCTTGTGCAGGTTGATATGCGCGCCATAGCCGGTGATATAGCCCGCTTTCTCCAGCCGCTTCACGCGGGTCAGGCACGGGCTGGGGGACAGGCCGACCGCATCGGCCAGCTCGACATTGGTGATCCGGCCCGACTGCTGAAGCTGCGTCAGGATTTTCAGGTCGATCCTGTCCAGTCTGGGTCCGCCCAACATATGCCTTGCTCCCCGTGATTTATCCCAGCGCCGCGCGAATATCCGCTTCTTCGAGCATGTCGTCCAGCGTCTTGGCGATGCGGGCGAATATCTCGTCCATCTCCCCGTCCGACGCGCAAAGCGCAGGTGCCAGGCCGATGATATTATCGGCAAAGGCGCGGAAAATGACGCCATTGTCATAGGCTTTGGCGAACAGCCGGTCGGCCAGTTTCAGCGCCGGATCGAACCGCGCCTTGCTGCCCTTGTCCGCCACCAGTTCGATCGCGCCCAACAGGCCGCGCCCGCGCGTGTCGCCCACCATCGGATGATCGACCAACCCCGCCAGCCCCGCGTCGAAGCGCGCGGCAACCTTCTGCCCGTTCCCCAATATCCCGCCATCGGTATATAGGCGCAGCACCTCCAGCCCCACCGCCGCACTGACGGGATGCCCAGAATAAGTCGCACCATGGCCGATCGCCATTTCGGGTGCCGCGCCATCGGCGATGCCCTGATACACCTTGTCCGACATCAACAGCGCGCCCATCGGCACATAGCCGGCGGTCAGCCCCTTGGCCAACGTCATCAGGTCCGGCGTCACCCCCTCCGCTTCGCACGCGAACATGGGGCCAGTGCGGCCAAAGCCGGTGATGACCTCATCGGTGACGAAGAGAATGTCGAGCTGCGTGCAGGTTTCCCGCATCGCCTTGAGCCAGCCGACCGGCGGCACGATCACGCCGCCCGATCCCTGGATCGGTTCGCAGAAGAAGGCGGCGACATTGTCCGCGCCCAGCGCCGCCACCTTGTCCTTCAATTCCTGCACCGACCGCGCGATGATCGCGGCATCGTCCCCCTCCAGGTCGCTGCGATAGGGATAGGGGGACGCGATATGATGTTGCCAGCGCAGCGGCAGGTCGAACCCGCGATGGAAATTGGCCAGCGCCGTCAGCCCCGCGCCGGTGCTGCTCGATCCATGATAGCCGCGCTCCAGCGCGATGAACTGCTTCTTTTCCGGCTTGCCGATCGCATTGTAATAATGGGTGATATAGCGGATCGCGCTATCCACCGCGTCCGACCCGCCCAGCGTGAAATAGACATGGTCCAGCCCTTCGGGGCTAAGGTCCACCAGCCGCTGCGCCAGCCGTACGGCCGGCTCGCTGCCGAAATGGAAATAGCCCGTCGCATAGGGCAACCGCCGCATCTGCTCGGCCGCGGCATCGGCGATGCTGTCCTGGCCATAGCCGACATTGACGCACCACAGGCCGGCAAAGGCGTCGAGCAGTTCCCGGCCCTCGACATCCTTCAACCACATGCCCTTGCCGCTTTCCAGCAGCAGCGCGCCATGCGCCTCATGCCCGCGGAAGGAGGTGACGGGATGGATCAGATGGTCACGGTCGATGTCCAGCAGGGATCGGTTGGATTGATGCATCGTCGAGGTGCTCGCCATTGTGGTTCTGGGGTTCAGCCTATCCTTATGCCGCGGGGCGAAAGCCCGATATGGGGTGAATAGGCACTGTCGCCCACTTTAATCGCGAACCGGGGCAGCATATTCTGCCGCTGTCCCGCTGGATGTCCGATTTTTTTAAGCAAGGGTGTTCCCGCGCAGGCGGGAACCCAGTCCTGCCGTTTGAACGGGGTTCCCGCCTGCGCGGGAACACGCGGCTTTCGTTCATCTATGCAGGTTCAGGCCAGCGCGTCGGCGATCGCCTTGCCGCATTGTTCGGTATTCGCCTTGCCCTTCAGGTCGCCGGTGCGCAGGCCCGGTTCCGCCAGCACCGTCTCCACCGCGCGCATGATCGCGGCGGCGGCGTCCGCCTCGCCCAGATGCTCCAGCATCATCGCCGCCGACCAGATTTGCCCTACCGGATTGGCGATACCCTTGCCCGCGATATCGGGCGCCGACCCATGGACCGGCTCGAACAGCGACGGATGCGTCCCATCCGGGTTAATATTGCCCGACGGCGCGACGCCGATAGTCCCGGTACAGGCCGGGCCAAGGTCGGACAAGATGTCGCCGAACAGGTTGGACGCGACCACCACGTCGAACCGGTCGGGGTTCAGCACGAACTGCGCCGTCAAAATGTCGATATGATATTTGTCATGCGTGACGGCCGGGTAATTCTTCCCCATCTCCACCACCCGCTCGTCCCACCACGGCATGGTGATGGCGATGCCGTTGGACTTGGTCGCCGACGTGACATGCTTGCGCTCCCGCGTCGCCGCCAGTTCGAAGGCGTAGCGCAACACCCGGTCGGTGCCATGCCGCGTCATCACCGTCTCCTGAATCACGATTTCGCGATCGGTGCCGGGGAACATCTTGCCGCCGACCGAACTATATTCCCCTTCCGTATTCTCGCGCACCACCCAGAAATCAATATCGCCCGGCTCGCGCCCGACCAGCGGGCAGGGGACACCGGGCATCAGCCGCACCGGGCGCAAATTGACATATTGGTCATATTCGCGCCGGAACTGGAGAAGCGATCCCCATAGCGAAACATGATCGGGCACCGTATCGGGCCAGCCGACCGCGCCGAAGAAGATCGCATCGGGCTTGCCGATCTGGTCCTTCCAGTCGTCCGGCATCATCTGGCCATGTTTGGCGTAGTAATCGCAGCAGGCGAAATCCTGCCATGTCTGCGTAATGCTGAACCCATAAAGGCTCGCCGCGCGCTCCAGCACGCGAATGCCTTCCGGCATGACCTCCTTGCCGATCCCGTCGCCGGGAATGACGGAAATGGAATAGGTGCGATTGGTGGCAGACATGATTCACTCCGTTCGCCCTGAGCCTGTCGAAGGGCTTTTCTGTCTTGAGAAAAAGTAGAGGGCTTAGACATTCAAACGAGGCAGGCGACTCGTTTAAACAGCCCGAACGGGGGAAAGGGCGCTCCTTAAAGTTTCAGCCCCGCAATATGGAACGCCTTGGTTTCCAGATATTCCTCGATCCCCGCATGGGCGCCCTCGCGGCCCAGGCCCGACATCTTGACCCCGCCGAACGGCGCAACCTCCATCGCGATCGCTCCGCTGTTGAGCGCCACCATCCCCGCCTCCAGCCGTTCCGCCACGCGAAAGGCGCGATGCAGATTTTCGGTATAGAAATAGGCGGCCAGGCCAAAGCTGGTGGCGTTGGCCAGTTCGATGCCTTCCTCCTCATGGGTGAAGCGGAACAGCGGCGCGACCGGCCCAAACGTCTCTTCCTGTGCCAATCGCATGTCCCGCGTCGCCCCGGTTAGGATCACCGGCGTCGCAAACCGATCGCCCGTCGCCCCCTCCGGCGCCTGCGCGAACAGCGTCGCGCCATGCGCCAGCGCATCCTCGACATGCGCCTGCACCTTCTGCGCGGCGGCGACGTTAATGAGCGGCCCGATCGTGCTACCTGCCTGATCGCCGGGAGCGACCTTCAGCGCGGACACCGCCCTGGCCAGCTTCTCGGCGAACTGGTCATAGACACCATCCTGCACCAATATCCGATTGGCGCATACACAGGTCTGGCCCGCATTGCGGAACTTGCTGACCATCGCGCTCGCCACAGCAATGTCGATATCGGCATCTTCGAACACGATCAGCGGCGCATTGCCGCCCAGTTCGAAACTGACCCGCTTGATCGTGTCGGCGCATTGCCGCATCAGCAGCGCGCCGACCCGCGTCGATCCGGTGAAGGACAGCTTCCGCACCACCGGACTGGCGGTCAGCGCCCCACCGATCGCGGTCGGCATCCCGGTGACGATGTTGAACACCCCCGCCGGAAAGCCAGCTTCCTGCGCCAGCTTCGCCAGCGCCAGCGCACTGAACGGCGTCAGCTCGGACGGCTTGACCACCACCGGGCAGCCGGCTGCCAAAGCCGGCGCGCATTTGCGGGTAATCATCGCAGCTGGGAAATTCCAGGGCGTGATCGCGGCCGACACCCCCACCGGCTCCTTCATTACCAATATCCGGCGATTGGCCTCCGGCGCCGGAATGATCCCGCCATCGACGCGGCGGCCCTCTTCTGCGAACCATTTGATGAAGCTCGCCGCATAGCGAATTTCGCCTTCGGCCTCCGCGATCGGCTTGCCCTGCTCGGCAGTCATGATCCGGCCCAGATCGGCGACATTGGCCATCACCAGCGCGTGCCAGCGTTCCAGCACGGCCGCGCGATCGGCCGCCGTCCGCGCCTTCCACGCCGGGAAAGCCGCCTCCGCCGCCGCGATCGCCGCCAGCGTATCGCCCTCGCCACAATCGGGCACGGTGCCGATGATCGCGCCAGTGGCGGGATTATCGACCGGCAGGGTCGCCCCGGACACCGCGCCAACCCAGTCGCCGCCGATGAAGGCCTGTTGGATGAAAAGGGCGGGGTTGTTGAGGGTAAGGGTCATCCGAGCGCCTGCGTGGTAAGAGAAAAGGTCGTGACCGAAGGATCGATCACCGGCTGTCGTCCGCGCACCATGCGCACCACCCGCCCGACGCAGGGCAGGCCCAGTTCGTCCAGCCAGCCGCCAAGCCCGCTTTCTTCGGGGATGTCTAACCGGCAGAACATGCCGCTATTGGACCCCAGCCAGTGGGATATCAGCGCCTTCGCCCCGCCCGTATCCGGCGCGACGGTCGGCCCGACGACATAGCCGCGCCCAAAGCGTCGGAACAGCGCGAAGCCCACCGGCTCGTTGCTGCGGGTCAGCACCACGCCCTGCGCGCCGGGCACCAGCGCGTCGAGCAACGCGTCGCGATCCATGCCCGTCGCGCGCCGCGCCATGTCTCGCAACGTGCCCATATCCTTCACGCCCAGCGGTCGCACCCGCTCGTCGGGGATCAACTCCGCCATCGGCACGGCAAAGGCCGCGCCCTGATGCTGGAACACCGGACCGATGGTTTCGAACCCCAGCTTGCGATAGAGCGGCGCGCCCTCGTCCGTGGCGTTCAGCAGCACGGTACGGTCGCCCAGATCGCCCAGCACCGCCTCCATCAACCGACGGCCCAGCCCCATGCCCTGCGCCCGCGGCGACACGATCACCATCCCCAGCGTCGCGGCATCCGCGCCATAGAGCCAGGCCATCGCCGTCCCTATGACTTCCCCATCACGCTCAACAACATAGCCAAAGCCCAGCGCGAACAGCATCTCCCAATCCTCGATGCGATGCGGCCATTTCTGTTCGCTCGATAGGGTATGGGCGGCGGCCAGATCCTCGAGCGTCATCCGCCGCAGGTCCACCATCGCCTCTATGCCTGTCGCCATGCGTCTTGCTCCTTGGCGGGAAAGGGACGCCCGCCTGCCTCTATTCGGAATCAGTGGTCGGACATTAAGATGCGGCCCTAAGCATTGGCTGCTGCCTTCGCGCTGATTTTGGAAGATTATCGCGCACATTTTCCCATGCAACTGCAACAAATGCCGCGACGCCCGCCTATTTTGTCGGAATGTCCGTATGAAGGAGATTATGCCGTGACCGGTTTCGACCCCGATCAGATCAGCCTTCCCCAGGCGAATAACTTCATCGGCGGCCGGCGCGTCGCCGGGCGCGGACCCGCGATCATCGTGCGGCGGCCATCCGACGGCCGCATCCAGGCGGAACTCGACAGCGTCGATGCCGACCAACTGGTCGAAGCCGTCGCCGATGCGCAGCGCGCCTATAAGCGCAGCGGCTGGGCGCAGAGCGATCCGCGCGGCCGGATGAAGGTGATGCGCCGCTGGGCAGACCTGATCGAGGCCGACGCCGCGACGCTCGCCCCGCTAGAGGCGGTGGGGTCGACCCGAATGCTTAAGGAAATCAATGCCTGGGACCTGAGCTACACCGCCGAAACCATCCGTTTCTTCGCCGAATGGGCGGACAAGGTCGGCGGCGAAGTCGCATCCACCACGCCCGAAAAGCTCGGCCTCACCATCACCGAACCCTATGGCGTCGTTGCCGCGATCGCGCCGTGGAACCTGCCGCTGGTCATGGCCGCCTGGAAGATCGCGCCTGCCATCGCCGCGGGCAACAGCATCGTCCTCAAACCCTCAGAAATGACGCCCTTCAGCATCGTGCGCCTGGCTGAACTGGCGATCGAGGCGGAGTTGCCCGCCGGCATCTTCAACATCGTCCAGGGCGACGGCCGCTCGGTCGGCGATCCGTTGGTGCGTCGCCCGGAAGTGGCAAAGGTCACCTTCACCGGCTCCACCCGCACCGGCGCGGCAATCATGGCCGCCTGCGCGCAAACCGGGCCAAAGCCGGTGACGCTGGAACTGGGCGGCAAAAGCCCGCAGCTCATCTTCGCCGACGCCGGCCTCGACAAGGCGGCGGCGCTCGTGGCCCGCGCCATCACCTTGAATGCAGGCCAGGTCTGCGTCGCCGGATCGCGCCTGCTGGTGCAGGACACAGTCGCGGACCAGGTGATCGACCGCCTCGTCACCGCCTTCAATATGCACCGGGCGGGCCCGACCTGGGCTGCCGACACCACGCTCGGCCCGATCATCTCCGAAGGGCAACTCGACCGCATGGCCGGCATCGTCGGCCGCGCGACCGCGGCGGGCGCGGAAGTCCTGACCGGCGGCGGCCGGGCGCCCGCGCCGCAGGAGGGCAGCTATTTCGCGCCCACCCTGCTGACCAATGTCGATCAGAAGAGCGAAGTCGTGCAGGGCGAAATCTTCGGTCCGGTGCTGACCGTCCAGACCTTCGCCGACGAAGAGGAAGCCTATGCGCTGGCCAATGACAGCGACTATGGCTTGGCTGCGGGCGTTCATACCGGCGACCTCAGCCGGGCCCTGCGCGCCACCCGTGCGTTGGAAGCCGGCACCATCTGGGTCAACCGCTACGGCCGCAGCAACGACTTCATCCTGCCCACCGGCGGCTACAAGCAATCTGGCATCGGCAAGGATCTGGGCCGCGAAGCCTATATGGCGAACCTCAAGACCAAGGTCGCGTTGATCGAATTTTGATATTGGGCATTGGCGCTCCATGTGTTACATTGCACATCACATGCAACACATGGAGCGCCAATGCCATGAATGAGGCAACCTTCACCTTTCGCGTCGATCAGGAACTCAAAGGCCGCTTCGCCCGCGCTGCCAAGGCGCGGGATCGCACCGGCGCACAGCTGCTGCGCGATTTCATGCGCGATGTGGTTCAGCGCGAAGAACAGGCAGAAAGCCATGACGCTTGGTTTCGCCGTCAGGTCGAAATCGGGCAGGCATCGGCGCAGGCGGGCCATATGATCGCGGGCGATGATGTCGAGGCGCATTTCGCCGCACGTCGCGCCGCCACCCTGCGGAAGCTAGACGAGACGCAATGACGCTGCACTGGACGGCGGAGGCCGTCGAGGATCGTAACGCCATTTACGATTATGTCGAAGCCCGCAGCCCGCGCGCCGCGATCACCCTCGACACCCTCTTTTCGCAAAAGGCGGCCGACCTAGCCCAACATCCCGCCATGGGCCGGCCCGGCCGCGTCCCGGGCACGCGCGAGTGGGTAGCCCACCGCAACTATATCCTAATCTATGAGCAGACCGACACAGAAGTGCGCATCCTGCGCCTGCTCCACGCCGCGCGCCAATGGCCGCCGCGCTTCTGACCCATGCCGTTATCCCGCCGCAAACCGCGCGATCTTATAGGGCTCCATCGGAATATCCGTCCCGCCCTTCGCGATGATCTCGGCCATCGTCTCGCCCACGCCCGGCCCGATCTGGAACCCCGACCCGGAAAAGCCGAAAGCATAGTATAGCCCGCTGGTCGTCGCGCTTGGTCCCATCACCGGCTGGCTGTCGGGCATATAGCCCTCAATCCCGGACCAGACCCGGATGATGTTGAGCTTGCCCAGCATCGGCGCCAGTCGGTGGATGTGCTTTAGCTGGCTCATCGTGTTCTGCGGCTCGACATAGGCGCGATATTGGTCGGGGAAGGATGGCCCGCGCGTGCTGCCACCCAGCACGATATTGCCGCGCGCGACCTGCCGGAAATAGACCGTCTCCTCCTCGATCGGCGTCATCACGCCGACCGCAGGATGGATCGCATAGGGCACCGGCTCGGTGACGCTCATGTTGGGGCCTTTGGGCACGATCGGCACCGGCTCGCCAAACTGCGAAGACAGCGCATTGCCCCACGCCCCCGCCGTCACCAGCAGGATCGGGGCGCGGAACGTCCGCCCATCCGCCGCCGTGACGATGAAATCCTCGCCGACCTTCTGCGCGTCGACAATCTTCGTATTCTCATGGATCATCGCCCCCAGCCGCTCTGCCGCCCGCGCAAAGGCGGGCGCAGCAAGGCGCGGATTGGCATGGCCATCGGTCGGCGAATAGGAACCGGCCAGCACGTCCGGCCCGAAAAAGGGAAATTTGTCGCGCAGCGCATTGCCGCTCAGCAATTCCAGGTCCAGCCCTTCCGCGCGGGCCTGCGCCGCATAATCCTCCATCGATCCGACCAGTTCGGGCCGCTCGCGATAGCAGACGCGGATATGCCCCGACTGGAGATATTCGACATCCGCGCCCAGCAACTCGCGTGACCGCCGCCAGATGGCGATGGCCCGATTGGCCAGCGGCAATTGGTGGATGGCGCGCCCCTGTCGCCGGACATTGCCGAAATTGGTGCCGCTCGCCTGCCGCCCGATCAGGTCGGTTTCCAGCAGCGTGACAGACATCCCATGCCCGCGCAGGAACAGCGCGGCGGACGACCCCATCAACCCCCCGCCCACGATAATAACATCGCTGGCCTCGCTCATGTCTCGTCTCCGATCGCGACGGGCAGCGGCTTGACCGGCGCCTGCCCCCGCAGGCGGCCGACCTGCTCGATTGGCACGCCGCTTTCCGCCGCGATCAGCTCGGCCGCGGCCAGCCCGCAATAGCGCCCCTGGCACCGGCCCATGCCGACCCGGCTGAACGCCTTGGCCCGGTTCGCTTCCTGCGCGCCCGTCTCGCGCATCACGCCGCGCAGGTCGCCCGCCGTTACGCCTTCACAGCGGCACAATATGGCGTCGTCTGGTAGGACCGCGGCCTGGGCCGACGGCCAGGGGAAAGCCCTGGCCAGCCCCCGCGCGAACTTTGCATAATTGGCCACGTCCCCGCGCAACGACGTCATCTCGCCCTTGTCCACCGGCAACCCCAAATCGGCCAAAGCCGCCAAAGCCGCCAGCCGTCCGCTCGCCTCGGCCGACCGAGCGCCCAATATCTTCGCGCCATCGCCGGCCAGATAGACGCCCGCCACGCTCGACCGCCCGTCGCCATAGCGCTCAGGCAGCCATTGCCGCGTCCCGGCATCGAACGCGAAGGCGCAGCGCGCCAGGTCGGCCAGCTGCGTCTCCGGCCGCAGATGATGGCCCATCGCCACCGCGTCGCAGCGAACCGTCTCTTCCTTGCCCGAACCGCCGCGAAAACGGATGCCGCTTACCCCGCTCTCGGGATCGCCCATGATCTCCACCGGCGTCACGCCCAGATGCACCGCCACGCCCGCGCGCTTCAACGCCCGCGTCAGCGCCACGCCGTTCCACAGCACCGACGGCATCGCCAGCAGGTCGGGCAACGCCCTGACTCGCGCGCTGAACGGCGACGTATCCAGCACCGCCGCGACATCCGCGCCAGCCTCCACATATTGGCTCGCGACTAGATAGAGCAAAGGCCCCGATCCCATGAACACGACTTTGTGCCCGATCGACACCGCCTGGCTCTTGAGCGCCACCTGCGCCCCGCCCAAGCTGTAGGCACCCGCAAACTGCCAGCCCTTGACCGGCATCAACCGATCGGTCGCCCCGGTGCAGAGCAGCAGCGCATCGAACGGCATAGCCGTCTGAACTGTCGCGCTCGCTGTCCACACATGGCCGCCCGCTATATTCCACACCAATGTTTCGGGCCGATAATCGATCGCGCCCTTCAGCCCGTCGAACGTCTCGTGCAGCGCCTGCGCCCGTCCGGCCTCGGTGCCATAGAGTTTGGCATAGGGACGGGTGAAATTGTCCGGCTGGCGGCGATAAATCTGCCCGCCGTCGCGCCGTGCCTCGTCGATCACGATCGGCCGCAGCCCCGCCGCGACGCAGGCCTGCGCCGCGCGTGTCCCCGACGGGCCTGCGCCGACGATAATTATACGTGGTTCGGCCATGACGCCCCCGGCTGGCTGGTGACGATGCGCTGGCCCGACGCGGCCAGGGTGGAACAGGCGCGCAGGCGATCGCCACTCTCGGTCCACACCCAGCAATCCTGGCATGCCCCCATCAAACAGAATCCGGCCCGCTGCTCCGGCCCGAACTCGCTCTGGCGCAGCGTGCCGCCCGCGCTTAGCAGCGCGACCATCAACGTATCGCCCTCCAGCGCCGCGACCGGCGCGCCATCGACATGCAGGGTGATGGGCGGGCGATCAGTTTCGCCCAGTCGAACGAACCGGCTCATAACGGGATCAAACTTTCATCTCCATGATGGCACAATATGCGGCTGGCCCCCGCCGAGCCCTTGTCCAGCCCATGGCGGGGCGGCGGGGTGATGTTGCACAGGCCGTCCACCCGCGCGGCGCAGCGCGGCAGGAAGCGGCAAAGATCGGGATGGTCGCCGGCCGCACCGATCGGCGGTGGCGCAGCGCCGGCATGGCTTTCCTCCAGCCACCCCGCGCGCATTTCCGGCACTGATCCGATCAGCAGGTCGGTATAGGGGTGGAAAGGGGCGGTGGCGAAGGCCGAACGCGGCCCGGTCTCCACCATCGTCCCCGAATAGAGGACCAGGATATCGTCGCAAATCGCCCGCACCGTCGAAATATCGTGGCTGATGAACATCGTCGCGATGCCCAGCTCCCGGCGTAATTCCGCCATCAGCTCCAATATGGCCGCACCCACCACGGTATCGAGCGCCGACGTGACCTCGTCGCACAGGATGATCTGCGGGTCCGCCGCCAGCGCGCGGGCCAGGTTGACGCGCTGCTTCTGCCCGCCCGACAGACCGCCGATATTGCGGTCGATCAAACTGGCGGGCAGGCGAATGAGGTCCAGCAGTTCCAGCACCCGCAGATGCACGGCATTGCCCTTCAACCCGGCATAGAAGGCCAACGGCCGCTCCAATATCTGCCCCACGCTATGCGCGGGATTGAGCGCGGTATCGGCATTCTGGAACACCAATTGAATACGGCGGAACTGCTCGCGACTGCGCCCATCCAGCCCCGGCGGCAACGGCTCGCCATCCAACAGCACCTGCCCGCTCGCAGGCGGCAGCAGCCCGGCGATGACCCGCGCGATGGTCGACTTGCCCGACCCGCTTTCGCCGATCACGCCCAACGTCCCGCCACGCTCTATCGTCAGGTTGATGTCGCGCAGCACCGGCACACGCGGCAACCCATCCTTGCCGACCTTGCCATAGCCGGCCGTCACATTGCGGATTTCCAGCAACGGCGCGGCGGCGGGCAGATCCGCCTTGGCCGGGATTGGCCGGATCGCCGGGCGCGCCGCGGCCATCAGCGTGCGGGTATAATCATCGGCCGGCGCGTGCAGGATTTGCGCCGCGGCCCCGGCCTCGCGGATACGTCCCTGGCTCAGCACGACGATCTGGTCGGCCATCTGCGCCACCACGGCCAGGTCGTGCGACACATAGATGGCGGTCGCCCCGCGCTCCAGCACCACCGCCTTGAACGCGCGCAGCACTTCGATCTGCGTCGTCACGTCCAGCGCTGTGGTCGGCTCGTCCAATATCACCAGTTCGGGATCGGTGATCAGCGCCATCGCCGCCATCAGCCGTTGCAATTGCCCGCCCGACAATTGGTGCGGATAGCGCCCGCCGATCGTATCGGGGAAGGGCAGGGCCAGCGCGCGGAACAGCTCGACCGCCTTCGCCTCGGCCGTGGCGCGCGCCATCAGGCCATGGATCATCGCCGGCTCGATCACCTGGTCCATGATCGTGCGCGACGGGTTGAACGCCGACGCCGCGCTTTGTGCGATATAGGCGATGCGGTTGCCGCGCAGCTGCGCCAGCGCGCCGCGATCCAGTGTGGTCAGGT
Organism: bacterium; assembly: GCA_030824575.1. GTDB lineage: Bacteria > Pseudomonadota > Alphaproteobacteria > Sphingomonadales > Sphingomonadaceae > Sphingobium. The sequence goes on from JAVBXL010000047.1 coordinate 12,366, forward strand.
CAGCGTCACCCACGCGGATCGACCCGCCCGCAATCGTCGCCCCCGGCCGCGCATGGCCCAGCAATGTCAGCGCGATCGTCGTCTTGCCCGATCCGCTCTCCCCGATCAGCGCCAGCACCTCGCCACGCTTCAGCGCGAAATCGATGCCGCTGACGATCGGAAATGTCTCGCCCGCTGCATTGCGCGCGGTCACGACCAGGCCCTGCACCTCGACATGCGGTCTATCGCTCATCGCCCTTTCCCCCGTCCCGGCAGCGCGTCGATCAGCAGGTTCACGCCCACCGTCAAAGTCGCGATCGCCACCGCCGGCGCCAAAATCGCCAACGCCCCTTCGCCCAGCCCCGAAATATTCTCGCGCACCAGCGACCCCAGATCGGCGTCCGGCGGCTGCACGCCCAGCCCCAGGAAGGACAGGCCCGACAGCAGCAGCACGATGAACACGAAGCGTAAGCCAAAATCGGCCAGCAGCGGGTGGATCATATTGGGCAATATTTCCGTGATCGCGATATGGAACCGCCCTTCGCCCCGCGCGCGGGCGACCTGTACATAGTCCATCTGCGCCAGATTCACCGCCAATGCCCGCGCGATCCGGTAATTGCCCGGAACATAGGTAATCGCGGCGATCAGCAGCAACAGCGGAAGCGACGATCCAAACGCGGCGACCAGCACCAACGAAAATATCTTGGATGGAATGGAAATCAGCATGTCCATGAAGCGCGACAGCGGCTCATCCACCTTTGCGCCACCCACGGCCGCCGTCAGCGCCAGCGCGGTGCCGGTCGCGCTCGCCAGCAGCGCGGCGGCGGCGGCCAGCCCCACCGTGTAGCGCGCGCCTGACAGCAACCGGCTCAACACATCGCGGCCCAGATAGTCGCTGCCCAGCCAATGCGCCGCAGATTGGCCGTCGAACACGTCATAGGCGACGAAGGCACCGACCGGATAAGGTGCCAGTATCGGCCCGAACAGCGCGACAGCCAACCAGAAGATGACCAGCACCAACCCGACCTTGCCCGACAGCGGCAGAGCTTTCGCCCGACGGAAAGCGGAAGCGATCATTGCGCCCGCAGCCTGGGGTTGGCGAGGATCGCAGTGACATCCGCAATCAGCATCAGGAGGAGATAGGCCGCGCAGAAGATCATGGCGCAGGCCTGCAACAACGGCATGTCGCGGCTGGTGACGGCATTGACCATCAAACTCGCAAGCCCCGGATAGTTGAAGATCGTCTCTACGATCACCGCCCCGCCCAGCAGGTAGGACAGGCTCAATGCCATCGCGTTGACGATCGGCGCGATCGCATTGGGCATGATATGTTTCAGCACCACCTGCACCGGCGCGACGCCCTTCAGCACTGCCATCTCGACATAGGGCCGGTCCATCTGGTCGATCACCGCGGCCCGCGTCATCCGTGCCATCTGCGCGATGACGACGACGCTCAGCGTCAGGATCGGCATCGCCACGCCGGGCAGATACTCGCCCCATGTCATGTCGTCGGACACCAGAGCGATCGACGGCAACCAGCGCAGCTTCACCGAAAAGATGAGGACGGCGATCGTCGCGACCAGAAATTCCGGCACCGCGACCATCGACAAGGTGGCGATATTGAGCGCCCGATCAATCCGCCCGCCGCGGTTCATCGCCGACCCGATGCCGATCGCCAGCGCCACCGGCACCGCCACCAGCGCGGTCAGCGCGGCCAGCAGCAGGCTGTTGGGCAGGCGCTCGGCAATCACCTCCGCTACCGGCATGTTGGCGACCATCGACTGACCCGGATCGCCACTGACCATGCCGCCCAGCCAGTCGGCGTAACGAACGTAAGCGGGCCGATCCAACCCCATTTCATGCCGCAGCGCTGCGACCTGTTCCGCTGTGGCACTCTGCCCCAGCGCTTCCTGCGCGGCGTCGCCGGGCAGCAGTTGCGCGATGACGAAGATCGTCACCGACACCAGCAACAGCGTCAGCAGCGACGACGCGAACCGCTTGGCCGTCAGCGTCAGCGCGGCCTTCATGCCGCTGTGGGAGGATGCGCCCGCCATCAGCCTTCCCACCACACATGTTCGGCGAATTGATAGCCCATCAGGCCACCCAGCGAGACGGGATATAGGCCCTTCAACCGCCGGTCATAACCGTCGATCAGGCTGATGAACACCGGAATGCCGACCCCGCAATGGTCGTGGACCAACCCCTGCATCTCGCCATAAAGCTGCTTGCGCCGCGCCTGATCGGCCTCGCCCCGCGCCTCCAGCAACAGCCGGTCGAAGCGGGGATTTTTCCACCCACTCTCGTTCCATGCCGCATCGGACTTGTAGAACAGGCTGAACAGCAGGTCGGCGGTCGGCCGCGGGTTGGTGTTGCCGAAACCCAGCGGATGCTTCATCCAATGGGTCGACCAGTACCCATCGCCCGGCACCCGGTTGACCGCCAGCTTCAACCCCACCCGCGACCCATATTCCTGAAGAATCGACGCCATGTCGACCGATCCGTCGGCGGCGGGCGACGCATAGACCGGCAGGCGCACGCCCGTCAGGCCTGCGCGCTGCAAATGCCATTTCGCCTTGTCCAGATCGAGCGACCGCTGCGGCAGGTCGGCGCGATAATAGGGGTGGAAGGGCGGGATCGGCTGGTCGTTGGCGATCGTCGCATAGCCGCGATAGAGCGCCCGCTTGATCAGCGGCCGGTCGAGCAGATATTGCATAGCCGCGACGAAATGCGGATTGCCGGTCGGCAACTGCCGCTGCTGCATGATGAGGTTGGTGTAGAGGCCCGACTGCGTTTCCAGCAGCGCATGGCCGCGTGACGCCATGATCCGCTTGGTCGATCGCGGATTGACCGCGATCACCAGATGGACGTCGCCCGACAGCAGAGCATTGACCCGGCTGACCTCATCGGGAATCCCGATTAGCTCGATCTCGTCCAGATAGGGCTTTCCCGGCTTCCAATAATTGGGGTTGCGCCGCGCCAGCGTCCGCACGCCGGGTCGGAACTGCGCGCACAGATAGGGGCCGGTTCCGTTGGCCGTCCGAAAATCGCGCGTCCCGGCCCGCAGGATCAGGAAATGGGACTGCGCCAATATGGTCGGCAAATCCGCATTGGGTCCGGTCAGGCGGATGGTGAGGTCATGCCGCCCGGTCGCCCTGACCTGCGCGAACTGCTCGGCGATCTGCGCCATCTTGGACCCAGTCGCCGCATCCTTGTGCCGCAGCAGCGACCACACGACATCGGCGGCGGTCAGGTCCGCCCCGTCATGAAACGTCACGCCCTTGCGCAGCCGCACATGCCAGGCGATCTGGTCGGTGCTCTCCATCCGTTCGGCCAGCGCCGGCCGCGCGATCAACTGCCGGTCCAGCACGGTCAGCCCGTTATAGAACATATAATGGCGCACATAGTCGGTCGACAGCGCGCCCTTGGCCGGGTCCAGCGTATCGGCGGTCGAGCTGGACAGGCTGGCGACGCGGATGCGCCCGCCCTGCCGGGGCTTGGCGGCGGCAAGCGCGCCGTCGGGCAGCAGCAGCCCGGTGCCGATGCCAAGCCCCGCGCCGATCAAGTCCCGGCGGGAAAAGGGCGACAGCGCGTCCATCAATGGATCACATCCTGCCATTTATACCACAGGCCCACCAGCGGCAGGAACCAGGGCTTGCCGAAATGGCCGGGAACGCTGGGCCAATCGAGCCCGCCCCAGGGGTTCGCGCCCGGCTCGCCGCTCATCACGCGGGCCATCTGTTGCCCCATATACGTTGCCATCTGCACGCCATGGCCGCTATAGCCCATCGAATAATACAGCCCGTCCGTCTCCCCCGCGCGCGGCAGCCGATCGGCGGTCAGGTCCACCATCCCGCCCCACACATGATCGATGCCCACGCCCTTCAACGCCGGGAACATCTCGGCCATGGCGGCCTCCAGGATCAGCCCGCTTTTCGCATCCGACCGCGGATCGCTGATCGCAAAGCGCGCCCGCCCGCCGAAGATCAGGCGGTTGTCGGGGGTCAGGCGGAAATAATTGCCGATATTCTTGCTGGTCACATAATTGCGCCGCCCCGGCAGCAATCGCTCGATCAGTGCATCGTCCAGCGTCTGCGTCGCGATGATGAAACTGCCGACCGACACGATCCGCCGACGGAAGAAGCCGAAGGGGCCGACAGCCGGTGCGCCGCCGGTAGCGACCAGCAATTGCTTTGCCGTCACCGTCCCGCGCGAAGACGTCACGCGCCAACCTTCGGCCACACGCTGAAAATCGGTGACGTCGGCCTGTTCGTAAATCAGCGCCCCCGCCCGCGCCGCCGCCTCGGCCAATCCCATGCCAAACCGCGCGGGATGCACCTGCGCGCTCGTCGTCTGGATCAGCCCGCCGTGGAAAGCGTCCGACCCCACTTCGTCGCGGATGCGGTCGGGCGGCACCAGTCGGACATTCTGATCCACTTCGGCCGCCAGCAAATCATGCGCCCGAACGAGCTTGTCATAATGGGCCGGCTTGGCCGCCAGCTTCATCCGGCCGCAGCGATTGAAGTCGCAGTCGATGCCCTCCTCGCGCGCCAGTCGCTCGACCGTATCGACCGCGTCGCAATGCGCCCGATAATAGGCCTTGGCGATGTCCTTCCCGAACCGGGCCGACAGCGCGCCATAATCCTGGGCCGTGCCATTATTGCACTGGCCCCCGTTGCGACCCGAAGCCTCGCCGACGACGCGCCCCTTCTCCAGCAGCACGACACGCGCCCCGCGCTTGGCGAGCGCCAGCGCCGCGGACAGCCCGGTAAAGCCGCCGCCGATGATGGCGACGTCCGCCGAACCATCGACCCCGCCCTCCGCCCCGCCGGTGAAGGCGGGCGCGCTGGCGAGCCAGTAGGAGAGGGGGGACGTGCTCATCGTTCGATCAGAGACCCACGACCGCGGGCAGGCAACCGATATGCGGGATTTCGACGTCGCGGTAGAAGGGGTTGGACGGCTCATGCCCGCGACCCACGAACACGCGGCACCCGAAATGCAGGTCGGTCGCGGTATTCTGGTCGTAGCGGAAGCTGGACGATACGTGCATCATATCTTCCGGGTTCGCGCCTAGCTGGTCGAACATATATTCGAACGCCTGCATCCGCGGCTTGTACGCCTGCGCCATCTGCGCGGTATAGACCGCGTGGAACGGCGCGCCCAGCATCGCGACATTATGATGGATCTGCTCGTTCATCGCGTTGGACAGGATGACCAGCGGAATCTTGTCCCCGATCTTGCTCAGGCCGCCGGCCACATCGTCATGCGGACCCCAGGTCGGCACAGCGGCGTAAACGGCATTGGCATCGGCTTCGTTATAGGCGACGCCCCACTTCTCGCAGGTCCGACGCAACGAGTTACGGATGATCTCCTGATAGGGTTCCCAGTCGCCCATCACCTGGTCGAAGCGGTACGCGCCCCAATCCTTGCAGAAGGCGGGCAGCTTTTCCGCATCGATGCGGTCGGCCATGAAGGCGGTCGCCATGTCCGTCATGCGGAAACGGGTCAGCGTGCCATAGCAATCGAAGCTGATATATTTGGGCCGGAAATTGGGCATCGGCGAAGCGTCCTTTGCGGGTTCTACAGGTGGCCGCTGGGGCCGTGTGACAACAGCATTACGACATGGCTGCACCGGAACATGAAGCCCATTTTTTGAAAGGCGGGCGCAGATTATAGGCTTTTATCAACATGCATTCGGCATAGCCTGCCGTGATCGATCACGCCCATAATTCCGGCAGACTATCCGCCTCTTACGGCTATCCTTTCGGGCTGGCGCGGCATGGCATGTCGCGCGTCAATATCCGCGGTCGCGCGCGACTTCGCCGTCCATCGGCTGGCCGTCGGCAAAGCGCCGGATGTTGGCGATCAGCGCGCGGGCCGCGCCATCCGGGCGGGTCATGCTGGCGACATGCGGCGTCAGCAGGATGCGCGGATGCGCCCAGAAAGCGTGCCCGGCCGGCAGCGGCTCCGGCTCGGTGACGTCCAGCACCGCGCCCGAAACATGGCCCTCATCCAGCAGCGACAGCAGATCATGCTCCACCAGATGCCCGCCCCGCCCCACATTGACGATCGCCGCCCCGCGCGGCAGTTGCGACAGCGTATCCCGGCACAAAATGCCGCGCGTCTCGTCGGTCAGCGGCAGCAGGCAGATAAGGATGTCGCAGCCCGCCAGAAATCCTGGCAGCCCATTTTCGCCCGCATGACAATCGACCCCGTCGATCGCATGGGCCGACCGGCTCCATCCCGACAGGGCAAAGCCGAAGGGCTTGAGCGCCTGCAACACCGCCTGGCCCAGATTGCCCAGCCCCATCACGCCGATCCGTCGTTCGCCCGCGGGCACCTGCTTGATCGGTGCCCAGCGGCCGTTGCGCTGCGCGATGCCATAATCGATCAGGTTCCGGTGCAGCGCCAGCACGGCCATGGTCGCATATTCGACCATTCCGGCCGCGATCCCCGGTTCGATCATGCGGACCACCCGGACATGGGGCGGCAACCCGTCCATGTCGAACTGGTCTATGCCCGCGCCGATCGAAAAGAGGATCTCCAGATTGGGCAGGCTGTCGATCAATTCGGCCGACGGCACCCAGGCGGCGAGATAGCGGATCGCCTCGGGATCATGCGGCTGCGACGGATCGACAAAAGCGATGTCGGGCGCTTCTTCGGCGAAAATCGCACGCCATACCCCGCCACGGACGGGATCGGATGTGTAGAGCAAACTCATATCGCGCGACCTTACAGGAAAAAGGCGGCCGACGTCCCCAGGGCTTGGAGGGGGGAACGTCGGCGGCCGATCGGAGCCTCGCGGCCCCGAAGTCAGTCGATCAGAAGTTGAAGCTCGCCCGCACCGTGAACGACCGCGGCGTGCCCGGCTGGACCCACAGCGCCGAATAGGAACTGGCATAATATTTCTTGTCGAACAGGTTGTTCACGTCCGCCGACAGCTTGATCTGCTCGGTAATGTTGAATGACCCCAGTATCTTGGCGATGGTATAGCTGGGCAGATAGAAATTCTCCGCCGTCTGGCCCAGGCGCTTGCTCAAATGGGTCACGCCCGCGCCCAGCATCGCTTCATGATCGCCGATCGCAAAATTCTTGAACAACAGGATATTGGCCTGATGCTTGGGAATGTTGAGCAACGGATCGTTCTTGAATACCCCGGCGGAGCCATAGTCGTCGGCCCAGCCTGCGTCGGTATAGGCATAGGTCGCGAAGATTTCGAAACCGGCAGGCAGCTTGGCGTTGACGTCGAACTCGACGCCCTGGCTCTTCGCCTCGCCGACCGCCACCGACAGGCCGGTCTGCAGATCGGCGGTCAGGACGTTGCTCTTCCTCATCTTGTAGAGCGACAATGTGCTGGTGATCCGGCCATCGGGCGTCACGAACTTCGCGCCGACTTCATAGCTTTTGCTGATTTCCGGGGCGAAGGGATTGTTGTTCACATCGACGCCGCTGTTCGGCCGGAACCCCTTGCCATAGCTGGCGTAGAAGGACAGGCTTTGGGTCGGTTCGAACACCAGGCCCGCCATCGGGCTGAACTTGGTGTAGGACGCCGGGTTGGTCATCCCCAGACGGTTGTCGATATTCTGGCTGAAATCGTCATAACGGCCGCCGAACCGCAACTTGATCTGTTCGGTGATCTCGATCTGGTCCTGAATATACACGCCCCAGGCCTTCTGGACCTCCGTAGAATTTTGAATGACGCTTGTCGGCGCGGGCGCGGGAATATTATAATTGGGGTTGAAAATATCGATCGCATAGGACTGGTCGGCCGCGGTCGGGCGATAGCGTAGCTGGAACGTCTTGATCTTGAACCGGTCCCAGTCGCCGCCGATGCGGATATTGTGGACGATCGATCCGGTGTTGATCTTGCCGCTGATTTCGCCGCGGAACACCATATGGGTGGTGCTGTAATCGCGATAGCGACGCTGGCGCGACAGGGTGCGGCCGTCATTGTCGATCTGCTGGCGACCCACCGCCAGTTCTGGATCGCTCGAATAGCCCTCGAACGTCGTGTCCTTATAGCCCGCGCCCAGCATCAGCGTCCAATCCTCGCTGAAGTCATGCTGATATTGCGCCTGATGGCCCAGCACGCCGATCTTGATCGGGCCGTCATTGGGGTTGCCCAGGAAGCGACTGCTGGGAATGGCGCCCAGCTTAGCGCTGATGATCCTGCCATCGGCGCCGATGGTCGGGATCGCCACCACGCCGCGATCGAACGGCACCTCCTGCTTCACATATTCCAGTTCGTAGGTGAAGATGTCCTTGTCCGACAGCTTCAGCAAAACCGACGGCGTCAGCGTATATTTCTGCGTCTCCACCGTGTCGCGGAAGCTTTCGGCCTGTTCGGACGACCCGTTGATGCGGATGGCGATGCTGTCGCTCAGCGGCAGATTATAGTCGGCCTCAATGCGATAGGTTTCCCAGCTGCCGCCTGAAATGGCGAAGTGGCCGCCTTCATTGAAGGTCGGCTTCTTGGTCACGATGTTGACCGTGCCGCCCGGTTCGCCCCGGCCGAACAGCGCGCCATTGGGGCCCTTGAGCACTTCGATCCGCTCGACGTTGGACGCATCGCGCGGGCCGCCATAGCCGCGACCGCCATTGAAGCCGTTGACCAGGAAGCCGCTCGGGAAATTCTCGTCCCCGGCAAAGCCACGGATCGCGAAACTGTCCCACAGGCCGCCGAAATTATTCTGCTTCGACACGCCGCTCGCCAGTTCCAGCGCGGTATCGAGCCGGGTGATGTTCAAATTGTCGAGCAGCTTGCCTTCCAGAAACTGGACGGCCTGCGGGATTTCCTTGACCGGCGTGTCGCCGAAATACTGCCGCTTCAGGCCGGTGACGACGATGTCGCCGTCCGCGCTGGCGGCCGCAGGTTCCTGCGCCTGTGCGGCGGAAGACAGGGCGATGGCGGCGGTGCTGGCGATGAAGGCCAGGCGAAGGGCCGATGATGTGCGCATGATGATTCCCCTTATGAAGTCGCTGTTCCCGAATATCCTGCGAAACGCGGACCGGCTGGTCTTCTTCTTGTTTCCCGCGCGGATGTTGCATCCTGTCGTCGGGGCCGGGCCACGGGGTGTTTTCGATCACCTCTTCTTGAGATCGAGGCTAGGTCGAGTTACGGATATATTACGTCAAACTTGGCGCATGGGACGGTGCAAAATTGTGAATCGCGGGGCGCTACGGCATGAAAATGCTGGGCGCGATTGCGCCGCCGATCCTACCAAAAATCCCGCAAAATGGCCGCTTCCCGAAGGCAGCGGCCCTGCGCCCATTTAGAGATATTTGAGCCACCAGATATCCTTGCGACGCTGCTTCAATTGCGCGAACCAGCGGGTCGGGAAGTAGAGGACCGGGATCAGGATAAAGACCCAGATCCACACCCAGCGCAGCTGATCGACGCCGAACACGCTGCCCTTGGTCGGGCCGTAAAGCACCAAAGCGACATTGTAGATCAGCTTGAGCACATAGAGATGCAGAACATAATAAAACATCGGCGCGCCGCCCAACATTGCGAGATGCGGCATCGCCTTGCTGCCCTCGCACTTTTCGAACAGCGCCAGCAGCAGGCAGCCGGTGCCGATGGTCGGCATCAGGAACAGCAGAGAGGGCGGATATTTGGTCAGCGCCAGGAAGCTCATCACCGTGCGCAGCGGCGTTTCCGCGACGAACCACGGCTTGTCGCCATAGATGTTAAGATAGCGGATCACCACGAACCCGACGATCAGGCCAAGCCCTAGCATCGCCAGCCGCTTGATGCGCGGCGCGGGATCGGTGCCCCGTGCAAACCACGGTCCGCAGGCGTAACCCAGCAGGATCACGCCAATCCAGGGCAGGATCGGATAGGTGGTCTTGACCATCGTACCGGCGATCTCGAACTTTTCGCGCTGGTGCAGCACGGCCCAGGGAATGAAGTAGGGCGATTGCGCCGTCAGCCGGATCGGATCGAGCAGATTGTGCAGGCACACGATCGCCAGCCCCACGCCAAACTGCGCCGCACGCGGCAGATGCAGCAGCGCGGCCAGCGCCACCATGCTGATCCCGATCGCCCAGATCACCTGCAACCAGATCGCCGTTGGCGGAAAGGCGGGCGCCTGCGTCGGCCACGCATAGCCGACCACGGTGAATTCCAGAAAAATCAGGAACAGCCCGCGCTTCAGCAGAAATTCCGACACTTGGCCCCTGCTGTGCGACTGGCCGTAGAGCCAGGCGGACAGGCCGGTCAGCGCGACGAAGGTCGGCGCGCAGAATGTCGAGAGGAACCGGGTGAAGAACAGGCCCGGATCGGTGGTATTGGCGTCCACCGGATCGGTCACCTGCAAATGCAGGAACCAAGTCTCACGGACATGATCGACCAGCATGAACAGCATGACCAGCCCGCGCAGCGCATCGATGGCGATCAGGCGCGTGCGCGCCTTCGCCGCTGCGACCGGCCCCGTCGCGCCGGGGCCAAAGCCTGTCAGGGGCGCTTGCCCCGCAATGCTGTTCATCTGTCTATCCCTTCCCTGGCTCTTCACGCGCCCTTGGGCTGGAAGAGATCCTTGTAGAAACCGACCGTCTTGACGGTCACGGTGACGGGCGTGTCGCCCTTGTTGCGGAAATACCAGCCATGGGTGCCATCGAACGGCGCGGTGAAATCGCCCTGGCCGCCGGTCATGGCCAACTCTTTCCAATAGTCGGTGAACGACCCGTCGGTGGCGCCGGCCTTCTCGCCATGCATTTCGGCCTTCACCGGGCCGCCGGTCGAAGCCCAGGTGAAGATGAAGCTGTCGCCCCTGGCCATATGCGCCTTCACTTCCTGGCCGCTATGCGGCGCCAGGGTGATGGTCATTTCGTCCTGCCGCCAGGCGGCGGACTTGGCGATCGTCGCCTTGGTCGGGTTCGCAACGTCGCTCGGGGCGGGCGCGGCCTCCTTGGCCTCGCCCGATACCATGCCATTGAGGCCGATCGCGCTGCCGAAGCCGGTCGGGTCGATGCCATATTCGGCGGGCAGCACGAAAAGGGTGACGATGGCGATCGCGGCCAGCGCCGCGCCGCCGGTCGCCTTGGCCAGCGTGGCGGGTGACGGGCTGATGCGGGCAGGCAGGGCGGATGCACTCGTTGCGGTCATGTCAGGCCCCTTCGGTAAAATAGCCGGCCAGTTGATAGCCGATAAGGACGAAGCCGGCGGTCATCAGCGCGGCATTGGCCAGGATGGCGCGGCGGTTGAAACCGGGTGACAGACGCCACAGGTTCATCAGCAGCAGGATGATCGCCAGCGCCATGAACTGGCCCAGTTCGACGCCGACATTGAAACTGATGAGATTGTATATCATCCCGTCTTTCGCCAGTGTCAACGCCTGTAACTTGGTCGCCAGGCCGAAACCGTGGAAGAAACCGAAGATCAGCACCGCCGCCTTGGGATTGGGCGACACCCCGAACCAGGTCTTGAACCCGTCCAGATTGTCGATCGCCTTATAGACCACCGACAGGCCAATGATCGCGTCGATCAGGAAGGGGTTGGCGCGGATATCAAGCAACACCCCCAACAGCAATGTAGCGCTATGCCCGATCGCAAACAGCGTCACATAGGCGGCGACGTCCTTCATCCGGTAGAGGAAGAAGATGACGCCCGCCAGGAACAGCAGATGGTCATATCCGGTGACCATATGTTTGGCACCCAGATACATGTACGGGATGATGTTGATCCCCGACGCGCCTTCGATGAAGGCCTTGTCATTCTCATTGACGCCATGCGCCCAGAGCGAGGCGCTCATACAGGCGAGCGCCAGCCCCAGCAGCAGTGCGACCCGCCGCACGCCTGGAGAGAGAAGCGGGGGGTGGATCGCGCTGTGCATCATGGCCTCTTACTTCGCCTGGAAGGTGGCGAAGCTTTTGGTCCCGCCCTTGTCGACCAGTGCGACGACCAGTTTGGCCCCCTTGGCGGCCTTGAAGCCGACGGCACTCAGCTTGTTGCCACCGGCGGGCTTGAGCGCCGCCTCGGTCTTGGCGCCCGCTGCGGTCTGGGTCAGCTTGGCGGTGAAACCCGCAGCGACCAGCGGCTCATCTTCTTCGCTCAGATACACATCGACGCCCTTGGGGCCGGCGACCAGTTCGATCATCGTCTCGCCGGTCATCTGGACCAGCCCGCCATGCTGCGGCTTCATGCTGCCATGGGCGTGCAGCATGGCAGGGGCGGCGATGAGGGCGATGGCGGCAAGGGTCGTGCGAAAATGCATGGCTATTCTCCTGAAAAATGCAGCTTATTCCGGCGCGTGCGGCAGCACGAAGGACAGGGAGGCGCGATATTCCTCATGATCGACCTTCTTGTCGGTCGTCTGGCCGACATAGATCGCCATCAGCACATTGATGCCCTGGTTGCGCAGCTTGATCGTCGCTGTGCCATCGGCCGCCGTCTTTGCGGGCGCAGCCTCGTCGGGATCGTTGACATAATCCTGCATCACCGTCGCACCGGCGATCGGCTTGCCCTTGTAATAGACGCGCACCGTCATCGGCTTGCCCATTTTCTGCGGGATGCCGTCGACCGGAACCACCTGCAACATATGCCCCTCGAACAAAGGCACCGGCTTGGTCGGCACCTGACTCAGATAGACGGCGTATTTGAAATTATGCTCGGCCAGCGTCGCGGTCGGCACTTCGTCGCGGCCCTTATTGTGCCATTCGCCGTCGGGCGTCTTGCTCCAATAGCCATAGTCCATGATCGCGGCGACGGCCGCGACCGGCTCGTCGCTGTCCACCACCGGGATCGCCCCGGCCGCGCGCAGCGATGTGGCGACCGGTGCCCAGTCGGCGTCATAGCCGGTCACGCTCTTGACCAGCGGCAACCGCTTGACCGCGTCCAGATCGTCCGCGCCCACGCCGTAGATCAGCGCCAGCTGGCGGGCGCGCTGCGCGAACCAGATGCCATGGGCGCTGGCGGGCATGGCCATGGCGGCGAGGGTGACGGCGCCGACGGCGACGGTGGCGAGGCGGGAAAAGGCCAAGTGCGAACTCCTCGATCAGGGGGAATGTCCCTGGGGATCGAGGCTATGATTACGACACAAGCGAATGTTCCGAATATGTCGAATGACTAGGTGGAAAATATCAAAAAAAGAGGGCCGAAGACGCATTATGCGTCGTCGGCCCTCGATGATGTTACAAAGCGGTGATCGTCAGGCGTCTTCCAGTTCCACGATGTTGACGATATGCGCCTGGGTATATTCCAGCAGACCCGCTTCGCCCAGTTCGCCGCCCAGCCCGGACTGCTTGACCCCGCGGAACGGGATATTGGCGTCGATCGCCAGATGCTGGTTCACCCATACCGTGCCGGTGTCGATCTGCATCGCGACTGCGGTGGCGCGCGCCACATCCTTGCCCCATACCGTACCGGCCAGGCCGTAATCGCTGTCGTTGGCGCGGGCGATGACATCAGCGATATCGTCATATTTCATGACCGGCAGCACCGGGCCGAACTGCTCCTCCTGCACCAGCGGCGCGTCTTCGGGCAGGTCGCGCACGATGGTCGGCGCGATGAAGTATCCCGGCCGGTCCATCGGCTCGCCTCCGGCCAGCACCGTGCCGCGCGTCTTGGCGTCCGCGATCAGGGCGGTGACCTTGTCATACTGCATCTTGTTCTGCACCGGGCCGATGGTCGTCCCCTGCTTGGCACCATCGTCGACGATCGCTTCATTGGCCAGCTTCGCCAGTTCGTCGCAAAACTCGTCATACATGGCGCTGGGCACATAGGCGCGCTTCACCGCGACGCAGATCTGCCCGGCATTGGTCATCGCGCCCTGATAGACCTTCTTGGCCACTGCACGCGCATCGACATCGTCCAGCACGATCGCCGCGTCATTGCCGCCCAGCTCCAGCGTCACCCGCTTCACGGTGCCGGCGGACGACGCCATCACCTTCTTGCCGGTCGCGGTCGATCCGGTGAAGGCGACCTTGGCGATATCGGGATGCCCGGTCATCAACGGACCCAGCTCATTCTGGTCGCACACGATGTTCAGCACGCCGGCCGGCAATATGTCCTTGGCCAGTTCGCCGAATAACAATGTGGTCAGCGGCGTCGTCGGCGCGGGCTTGGCGACCATCGTGTTGCCCGTGACCAATGCCGGCCCCAGCTTGTTCATCAACAGGATCAGTGGGAAATTCCATGGCGTGATGGATGCGACCACGCCCAGCGGCGTGCGATGCTCGATCACCTTGTTGCCGCCCTCGTCTTTCAGGATTTTCGGCTCCACCCGCATCGCGGCGAAGGCGCGCAGGGTAAATACGCTGCCCATGATCTCATATCCGGCCTGGTCCAAGGGCTTACCCTGTTCGCTGGTCAGCAGGCTGGCGAATTCGCCGATCCGTGCCTCCAGCGCATCGGCCAGCTTGTTCACCAGCGCGGCGCGTTCCTCAACCGGTGTCGCCGCCCAGCCGGGCTGCGCGCGCTTCGCCGCCGCGATTGCGCGTTCCAGCAACGCCTCGTCGGCCTTGGGGCAGGCGGCGAAAGGCTGCGCCGTCGCCGGGTTAACCACGTCGAACATGCTGACGCCGGGCGTCAGTACGCCGTCGATGAGCATCCGAAATTCATGATCCATGAGTCGCTCTCCTTTATATGGCTATCGCAGGCCGATCCGGGCGGGCATTGACTATCGCTTTGCGCGGCGGACAACTATAGGCTGCATATGTGCGCCTGGGATACAATTTTGACAAGGGGGTATCGCAACAGATGAAGCAGGGAGCCGATCTCCAGACGCTTGTCGGCTATCGCGTGCAGCAGGCCAATCTGCTGATGGAAACCGATGCGCGCGCCGCGCTGGGCGATTTCGACCTGTCGCCGGCGAAGATGACCGCGCTCATCCTGATCCGCGACAATCCGGGTTGCGACCAGACTGCGCTTGGCCGTGCGCTCAGCATCAATCGGTCGAGCGCGATGAAGCTGGTCAATATCCTGGCGGACAAGGGGCTGGTGGAACGGCGGCCGGGCCGCGACCTGCGCACCAACGCCCTCGCCCTGCGGCCCGAAGGCGCGCGCCAGCTCGAAACCATGGTGGCCGCTGTCCGCCAATCCGACGCGCGCATGACGCAACGGCTCAGCGCCGATGAACTGGCGACCCTGCACGACCTGCTCGCCAGACTCGGCCCCGCGACCGACGCTCCGGACGAAGACGACTGATTACGCAGGCTTGCACAAATTGTATCATAGGCGCACAATTACCATGAACCATGCGGCCGATTCGACAGGATAGCGCCGCGCGAACGGGGAGAGGGATGGGCGTGACGGAAGCTGTTTGCATGGAGGAAGCGGAAATCCTGGGTCATGGCCTGCCGTCCGCCTCGCTGGACTGCCTGCTGCGGCCCCGGTCGGTCGCGATCGTCGGCGCGTCGGACAAGCCCGGCGCGCTGGGCGCATCGGTGCTGGCCAACCTTGTGCGCCAGGGGTTCGACGGCGACATCCATCTGGTCAATCCCAAGCGCACGGAGATCGGCGGGCGGCCCTGCGTGGTCTCGGTCGATGATCTGCCAGAAGGTGTCCATGTCGCCGTCCTCGCTATCCCGCGCGCTGGCGTGCTGGACACGATGCGCGGCCTCGCCCGCCGCGGCGTGGGCGCTGCGGTCATCTTCTCCGCCGGCTTTGCGGAGGACGGGCCGCAGGGCCTGGCCGACCAGCAAGAGATCGGTCGCATCGCGCGCGAAAGCGGCATGGTGGTCGAAGGCCCCAATTGCCTGGGCCTCGTCAATTTCCGCGACAATGTCTCGCTGACCTTCATCGAAATGCCCGAAGCCAAGGCGCAGGGCGACCGCCGCGTCGGCATCGTCTCGCAATCGGGCGCGATGGCGGCCGTACTGGCGACGACCATGATCCACCGCGCCGTGCCCTTGAACTGCTACATCTCCACCGGCAATGAAGCGGCCAGCGGGATCGAGGATTATCTCGCCTATCTCGTCGATCAGCCCGACACCGCCGTCATCGCGCTTATCGCCGAACATGTCCGCGACCCCGCCCGCTTCCTCGCCGCCGCCCGCGCCGCAAAGGCGGCAGGCAAATCGGTCGTCCTGCTCCATCCCGGCCGCAGCGCGGCAGGTGCGGAAAGCGCCGCCACCCATACCGGCGCGATGGCGGGCGACCATGCCGTCATGGCCGTCCATGTCCAGCGCGCGGGCGTCATCCTGGCCGACTCGCTGGAGGAACTGGGCGACATCGTCGAAATCCTCGTCCGCTCGCCCGACGCCGGGATCGGCGGGACCGGCGTCATCGCCGAATCCGGCGCGTTCAAGGCGATGATGCTCGATCTGGCCGAAGCCGTCGCCCTCGACCTGCCCAAGCTGACCGATGCCGATAGCCCGGCGCTGCGCGCGGCGCTGCCCGATTTCGTCCCCGTCACCAACCCAATGGACATCACCGCGCAGGGGCTGGTCGATCCTGGCCTCTACGGCCGCACGCTCGCCGCGCTGGCGCAGGACGACCGGATCGGCACGATCCTCCTCACCCTGATCCAGACCGACACTGGCACCTCGCACATCAAGTTCAAGGCGGTTCTGGACGCGCTTCAGGCGATCGGCGCAACCAAGCCGGTCATCGTCGGCGGCGTGGATGAAGGCGGCGGCGTGTTCGCCGACGATCTCGCCGCGCTGCGTGCCGCTGGCGTCACCTATCTGCCCACCGCCGAACGAACCCTGCGCGCACTCGCCCGCATCGCCGCCCATCGCCAGCGCGACGAGGCGGTGGCCCCGCTCGACGCCCAGCCCGTGCCCGATCTGGCGCAGGTCGGCAGCACCATCCCCGAACATCGCTCCAAAGCGATCATGGGCGCGCAGGGCATTGCCTTCCCAGCCTTCGCACTCGCCCAGAGCGCAGCCGAAGCCGTCGCCGCTGCCGATCGCCTCGGTTATCCGGTGGTGCTCAAGGCCCAGTCGCCCGAACTACCGCACAAGAGCGACGCGGGCGGCGTCATCATCAACCTCGCGGACGCCGATGCCGTCACAGCCGGCTGGGACCGGCTGATGACCAATCTCGCCACCTCGCGCCCCGGCCTCGCGCTTGACGGCGTGCTGGTGGAGGGGATGGCGGCCAAGGGCGTCGAACTGATCGTCGGCGCGCGCAACGATCCGCATTGGGGACCGACCATCCTCGTCGGCTTCGGCGGCGTCGCGGCCGAACTGCTGCACGACGTCTGCCTGCTCCCGCCGGACCTGACCCGCGACGCGATCATCGCCCAGATCCGCACGCTGCGCATGGCCCCCTTGCTCGACGGTTTTCGCGGCGCCCCGGCGATGGACATCGGAGCGGTCGCCGACATCGTCCAGCGCCTGGGCCAAATGGTCGCCGCCACCCCCGCCATCCGCGAAGTCGATCTCAATCCCGTGATCGTCTATCCTGAAGGGCAGGGCGCCATCGCCCTCGACGCGCTGATTTCGCTCTAACCCCCCCCGGGCTCCCGCGCAGGCGGGAGCCCAGTCCCACGCTCAGAACTGGGCTCCCGCCTGCGCGGGAGCACGGTGCTCTATGCCTTACGTCAGCGCATAATAACGCAGCACATTCCCGTCCGCGCGCCGCTCGCCCA
Source organism: bacterium (assembly GCA_030824575.1). Taxonomy (GTDB): domain Bacteria; phylum Pseudomonadota; class Alphaproteobacteria; order Sphingomonadales; family Sphingomonadaceae; genus Sphingobium. Next base: position 29,876 of record JAVBXL010000047.1, read on the forward strand.
CGCCAATGAACACATGCTTGGTCAGCCAGTCATGTTTGCCGACCGGACATTCGAAACTGGGATTGCCGCGCAGATAATAATCCTGCTGCTCCACCGGTCCCCCGTCGCCAAACGCCCAGTCGCGCAGCCGCGCCATCGTGTCGGGCTTGCGCCCCCACAGAAACCCACGATTGTTGAGCAGGATCAGCGTCCCGTCCTCCTCCTCCAGCATATAGCGGGCGTCGAACACCGCGACATCGTCCGGCCGGAAATAGGCATAGTCGCCGCCCGATCCCGGCACCGCCTTGCCCTTGATTCGTGGCCCCTCGAACGTCCCGCCATCGACATAGACGGCGCTGCGATTGCCCCCCATCGGCGTATTGACGATGGTCTGCACCCGCGGAAATTGCAGCCGCACCTCCATCGCAAATTCCAGCCGCGGATTGTCCAGCGTCGAAAACAGATTTTCCATCAACCCAACTCCAGCGTGCCGCCATCCACGAACAGATTGGCGGCGGTGATAAAACTGGCCTCGTCCGACGCCAGGAACAGAACAGCGCGCGCGACTTCCTCGGCGCGCCCCATGCGTTTCATCGGCACCGCCGCGATCATCATCTCGCGCATATTGTCGACATCATCGTCGCTCATGCCCGGATTACGATGCAACAGCGGCGTCTCGATCGGGCCGGGGCTGACCAGGTTGACGCGAATGCCCTCGCCCACCAGTTCGCCCGCGATCACCTTCATCGCGGCATATAGCCCTCCCTTGGCCGCGGCATAGGCGGTGTTCCCCGGAACAAAGGCATGGCCGCCGATCGATCCGGTCGCCACGATCGACCCGCCCCGGCGCATCAGCCGTAACGCCTTCTGGATGGCGAACACGCACCCGCGCAGATTGACGCCATGGACATGGTCCCAATCATCGGGCGTCAGGTCACGGAAGGGCGCGAAGCCGCCCACGCCTGCATTGACGAACAGCGTATCGATCCGCCCGTCCTGCGCGGCGATATCGGCGATCACCGCCTCCATCGCGTCCAGATCGGCAATGTCTGCGCGATAGCCTCGCGCGCCCTCTATGCCACCAACCGCCGCATCGATCGTCGCCTGGTCGCGTCCGGTCAGCCGCACGCTCGCGCCTTCCGCCGCAAAGGCCTGCGCGCTGGCCAGCCCAATGCCGCTATTACCGCCCACCACCAGCACGATCTTGTCCTTGAATCGCATCGCTGCCTCCCGGCTCAAAAGGGGGAATGGGGATTGGGGCTGTCGGCCGGCACATCCTGCACCACGTCCCAATGCTCGACGATCCTCTCGCCTTCGACCCGGAAAATATCCATCACCGCAAAGCCGGTGTCGCCCGCCCATCGCCGCACATGATAATGGACGATCACATGGTCGCCATCGGCAAAACGCCGCTTGATGTCATGCACCGCATCCGGGTTCTCCCCGCGCACCTTGCGCAAGAAGGCTTTCAGCGGCTCCAGCCCGGTATCGACCCACTGGTTATGCTGGATATAGTCCGCCGCGATGAAGCGGTCGGCCGCATCGCCGTCCATCGGGATCAGCACCTGCTCAAACATCACCTGGACCAGATCCAGGTTGCGCTGCTCCTGCGCGCTATAGCTCATAAGCCTCTCCCATCATTTTTCGCTGGCGTCCGACCGCCCTTTGTCCTTAAGATAACGATCGTTATTAAAAGGGCAAGCGGGCAGGGGAAAAATCCCGCCCCGAACGAAGGGAGAGGGCGATGGATCGCGCCGACTATGATCGCTACGCGCAGGCCTTCAACAATCGCGACTATGACACAGTCTTCGATTTCTACGCGCCGGGCGCCGCCATCCGCTTCTTCGGCGTGGACCTCGGCACCCGCGAAGCCTTCAAACGCTTCTACGGCTTCCTCCACGCCCACGTCATCGAAACCCTGACGATCGAACGCTTCGCGTCCAGCGCCGATCTCGTCGCGCTCGAAGGGATCATTCGGGTCGAAGGGATAAAGGATCTCGACGCCGCCACGCTCGCCGCGCGGGGGCTGGACCAGTTCGCCCCGATCGCGAAGGGTCAGGTGCAGGCGATGCGCCAATATATTCATTATCATGTCGCCGGCGGCCAATTCACCAGCGTCGGCTGCGCGATCATCGGCTTGACTTAACCACCGCCAGATGCCCTATCGGAACACCATGTCGAACAGCAGCCCGCCCAGGAAATCGTCCGCGTCCGCCAAGTCACCGCGGCCGCGCGCTGCCGAAATCAGCCCCGCGGACACGCTGCATCGCGTGTTGCGGCTGGCGAACAAGCTGATGGCGCCCTTCTCCACTTATCTGGAACATCGCTACAAGATCAGCCTTAACGAATTTCGCCTGCTGATGCTGATCGGCCGCCACCCGCATTCGGCCAGTCACGAACTGGCCGAAATGACGGGCGTCAATCCGATGAGCGTCTCCCGCGCGGTCGCCGCGCTGCAAAAGCATGGCCGCATCGCGGTCGAACGCGACCCCGCCAACAAACGGCGCAAGACGCTGGTCCTGACCGACGAAGGCCGGCGTCTCTATGGCCTGATGCGCCCGCAGACGGACAAGGTGGCAACCTACCTCGTCTCGGCGCTCGCGACCCAAGAGGTCGATATGCTGAACCAGTATCTCGACATGCTGGTCGACACGCTCGAAGCCACTGACGATAGTGGCAACAGCCGTTTCCTGGAATTTACCCGTCCCGACGGCGACGACGAAGAACCCGCCGACTAATGGGTCAGTCCTGCCGCGCCAGCGCGGCGGGCAATTCGGCCCGCAGCCGGTCCAGCAGACCGCTGATCTTGGGCAGCAAATGTCGGCGCTGCGGATAGACCGCCCAGATCGGCTCGTCATCGGGCCGGAAATCACCCAGCACCTCCTCCAGCGCGCCCGATGCGATATGCGGCAACAGGTAGAATTCGGGCAACTGGCATACCCCCATGCCCGCGATTGCCGCTTCCGCCACCGCGCCGCCGCTGTTGCAGCGCCATCGCCCCTTGGGCCTTATGCTCTCCGCCCGCCCGCCCCGCTGGAAACGCCACAGCGCCGATGTGCCGACCAGGCATTCGTGCCGCGACAGGTCGGCGGGCTTGGCGGGGCGGCCCTGCTGGTCGAGATAGGCAGGCGCGGCGCAGGTATAGAGCCGGCGCGAGGCAATCCGCGTGCCGATCAGCCGCGATTCCGCCAGCTGCCCGGTGCGGATGGCCAGGTCATAGCCTTCGCCAACCAAGTCGACCAGCCGGTTGGTCAGGTCGATGCTGATCCGCAGCTTGGCATGGCTGGACGCATAGCGCCGCACGATCGGCGCGATGAAGCGCTCGCCCATTGCGGTGGAGCAGGTGATGCGGATGTCGCCCTGCGGCTCGCCGCCCTCGCTGATCATCGCGATCGCCTCGTCCCGTTCGGCGACGATCCGGCTGCAATGATCGAAAAAGACCCGCCCTGTATCTGTCAGCCTTACCGTGCGGGTGGTGCGGTGGAACAAAGGCACCTGCACCCGCGCCTCCAGCGCCGCGATGGCGCGGCTCATATGCGTGGTGGACAGGCCCAGCGCTTCCGCCCCCGCCTTGAAACTGCCCGCGGCCGCGATTGCGACGAATTCGTCTATGCCTTCCCAGCGGTGCATATTGTCCCACCCTCGAAATAATGAATCCCGCAAATGCTTTCTTATCGCGCAGGCGGGATATTGCTAGAGCGGGCGGGACCATCGCCGTTCCGTCGCGGGCTTGCGCAAGCCCCTGCCGATCCGGCACAAGATTTTCCGATCATCGGACCAATTCGGGAGTAAACCCATGAAGACCCGCGCCGCCGTCGCCTTCGAAGCGAAAAAGCCACTCGAAATCGTCGAACTCGACCTGGAAGGCCCCAAGGCGGGCGAGGTGCTGGTGGAGATCATGGCGACCGGCATCTGTCATACCGACGCCTATACGCTCGACGGGCTCGACAGCGAAGGCATCTTCCCCTCGATCCTGGGCCATGAAGGTGCGGGCATCGTGCGCGAAGTCGGCGCGGGCGTCACCAGTGTCGCGCCGGGCGATCATGTCATCCCGCTCTACACCCCCGAATGCCGCCAGTGCAAAAGCTGCCTGTCGGGCAAGACGAACCTGTGCACCGCGATCCGCGCGACGCAGGGCAAGGGGCTGATGCCCGACGGCACGACGCGGTTCAGCTACAAGGGTCAGCCGATTTTCCATTATATGGGTTGCTCGACCTTCTCCAACTTCACCGTCCTGCCCGAAATCGCGGTGGCAAAGATCCGCCAGGATGCGCCGTTCCAGTCGAGCTGCTATATCGGCTGCGGCGTGACCACCGGCGTCGGCGCGGTCATCAACACGGCCAAGGTGCAGGTGGGCGACAATGTCGTCATCTTCGGCCTGGGCGGCATCGGCCTTAACGTGATCCAGGGCGCGCGCCTGGCTGGTGCGAACAAGATCATCGGCGTCGACATCAACCCCGACCGGGAGGAATGGGGCCGCAAGTTCGGCATGACCGACTTCCTCAATTCCAGGGGCCTGTCGCGCGAAGAGACGGTGGCCAAGATCGTCGAGATGACAGACGGCGGCGCCGACTATACGTTCGACGCGACCGGCAATACCGATGTGATGCGCACCGCGTTGGAAGCCTGCCATCGCGGCTGGGGCACATCGATCATCATCGGCGTCGCAGAAGCGGGCAAGGAGATCATGACCCGCCCGTTCCAGCTCGTCACCGGCCGCAACTGGCGCGGCACGGCCTTCGGCGGGGCGAAGGGCCGGACCGACGTGCCCAAGATCGTCGACATGTACATGACCGGCAAGATCGAGATCGACCCGATGATTACCCACGTCATGGGCCTGGAGGAGATCAACACCGCCTTCGACCTGATGCACGCGGGCAAGAGCATCCGTTCGGTCGTGGTCTATTGATGGAGACGGTCAGCACCAATCGCGCCTTTGGCGGCGTGCAGGGCGTGTACAAGCACGCCTCCGCCGCCACCGGCACGGACATGACCTTCTCGGTCTATGTCCCCCCGCATGAAGCCGGCGCAAAGCTGCCGGTCGTCTGGTATCTGTCGGGCCTCACCTGCACCCATGCCAATGTAACGGACAAGGGCGAATATCGCCGCCTTTGCGCGGAACTGGGCCTCATCTTCGTCGCCCCCGATACCTCGCCGCGCGGTGAGGGCGTCCCCGACGATGCAGAGGGCGCCTATGATTTCGGCCTCGGCGCGGGCTTTTATGTCGATGCGACGCAACCGCCCTTCGCGCAGCATTATCGTATGTTGTCCTATGTGACGCAGGATCTGCCCGCGCTGATCGCCGCAGAATTTCCCGTCGCCGACATGACCCGCCAATCGATCATGGGCCATTCGATGGGCGGCCATGGCGCGCTTACCATCGGCCTGACCTTCCCCGACCGCTACAAGGCCGTATCGGCCTTCGCGCCAATCGTCGCGCCCTCGCAGGTGCCATGGGGGCACAAGGCGCTGGGCGGCTATCTGGGCGAAGATCGCGCCGTCTGGCGCAAGCATGATGCGGTCGCCCTCATAGAAGATGGCGCCCGTGTCGCTGACCTGCTGGTGGATCAGGGCGACGCCGACAATTTCCTCGCCGAACAGCTCAAGCCGCATCTGCTCGAACAGGCCTGCGCGGCGGCCGGCATCCCGCTGACGCTGCGCCTCCAACCGGGCTATGACCATAGCTATTATTGCATCTCGACCTTCATGGGCGATCACCTGCGCTGGCACGCCGAGCGGCTGATGCGGGCCGGCTAGACCCTGGCACCATGTGTTCCCGCGCAGGCGGGAACCCAGTCCTGACGTCGGAATTGGGTTCCCGCCTGCGCGGGAACACGCCGCGGGACTATTGGAGCCTGATGACTTTGGGTCTGACCAAACCCGTTCGTGCTGAGTAGAGACTGAGCTTGTCGAAGGCTCGTATCGAAGCATCGCTCACTATGCTTGATCCTTCGATATGCCATTTCGACTTCGCTCAATGGCTACTCAGGACGAGCGGATTTCGCCCTAAGCACCCCGCCGCCCGCCCAGTCCCAGCATCACCACCGCCATCAGCATGAAGCTGCCGCCCAGCAAAGCCGCCAGCGGCAGCACGGTCATCGACGGCAGCAGCGACACCGCGCCGCTCGCCAGCGCGGTGATCGCCAGTTGCAGCGTGCCGAGCAGCCCGGTCGCTGCGCCCGCGCCGCCGCCCGCAGCGTCCAGCGCGGAAATGGCGGCCGGGGTCAGGATCAGCCCGGCCAGCGCAAACAGCAGCATCGCATAAAGCTGGAACGCGCCGATCGAGACAGCGACCGAAACAGTTGTGAGCGTCAGCAGCGCCGTCGCCGCAATCGCGATCGTCGCTGCGATCGACACCAGCCGCCGCGCGCCAAAGCGTCGCATCAGCGACGGCGCGAACTGGGTGGCGATGATCGATATGACGGCGTTGAGCGCCAGCAACAGGCTGTACTGGTGCGCGCTCAGGCCAAAGCCCTGCGTATAAAGAAAGGGGGCGGCGGTGACGAAGGCGAAGGGAATAGTGGTCGCCAGCCCCGCCACGATCGTCCAGCCCAGAAAGGCCGGCGCGGTCAGCAACCGGCGATAGCTTTCCAGCATCGGCAACTGGTGCAGCCGCCGTTCGGGCGGCAGCGATTCCGGCAGGAAGAGGAGGACGGCGACCAGCGCGATCACCCCGCCGCCTGCCAGCAACACGAACAGCCCGGGCCACGTCATGACCTGCAACAGGTAACTGCCCGCCAATGGCGCCAGCACCGGCGATATGCCGATGATCAGGAAGGTGAAAGCCATCAGTTGCGCGGCGCGATGGCCGCTATGCCGGTCGCGGATCATGGCGCGCACGCTCGCCGTTCCCGCACATGCCCCCATCCCCTGCAAAAATCGGCACGCGATCAACATGGTCAGGTTGGTCGCCATCGCGCAGGCGATCGACGCGACCGCGAACAGCGCCAGCCCGCCGATCAACGGCCGCCGCCGCCCGAACCGGTCGCCCAGCGTGCCGAGCGGTATCTGCGCCAGCGCCAGTCCCAGGAAAAAGGCGGACAGGGTGCGCTGCACCGTGCCGCTGTCCGCCGCCATCGCGCGCGCCATCCCCGGCATCGCGGGCAGGTACAGGTCGATGGCGAAGGGGCCAAGCGAGGATAGAAAGCCAAAGGCAATGCCCAGCAACAGGCTCGGCTCGCTGTCTGTTCGGCCGGCCGGGGTGGTGGCGTGCGGCATCGTCTTGTCTGTCCTCTCCCTAATTAATAACGATCGTTATATTTGTTTCTGGCTTTCCACAAGCATTTGCGTCGGGGCAGGCCGCGCGCCTTTCGATTTGCATATTGTGTCATCAGCATACAATGTGCGCGGCACAAGATAGAGAGGAGCGCCGCCCATGGCCGTCATGCCGATCACAGCCTTGCCCGCCGACGATCCGCGCAGCATCCTGGCGGTTCAGCCGATGCGCCTGCCGCAAGTCGTGGCGATCGCCATCTGCTTCCTGCTCAATGCGCTCGACGGCTTCGACATATTGGCTGTCACCTTCGCCGCGCCCGGCATTGCGCGGCAGTGGAGCGTCGGCAACGACACGATCGGCCTTGTCATTTCGGCCGGGCTGGCGGGCATGGTCGTCGGCTCGCTGACGCTGGGCCAGCTTGCCGATCGCATCGGTCGCCGGCCGCAGATTCTCCTGTGCCTCGCCATCATGGTCGGCGGCATGTTCGCCTCGGCCTTCGCTCCCAATGTCGTGGCGCTCTGCCTGTTGAGGGCTTTCACCGGCCTCGGCCTTGGCGCGGTACTGGCGGCGGTGAATGCCGCGTCGGCGGAATTTGCCAATCGCCGCCGCCGCGACCTGGCGGTCAGCATCATGGCGGCGGGCTATCCGGTCGGCGGCATCGTGGGCGGTTGGGGTGCGGCGCAATTATTGAAAAGCCATGGTTGGGAATCGATCTTCCTCGCCGGCGCGGGCGCAACCGCGCTGATGGTGCCGCTCGTTCTCCTCCTCCTGCCCGAATCGGTCGCCTGGCTCGCCACCCGTCACGGTCCCGCCGCGCTGCCGCGCATCAACGCCATCCTGCGGCGGCTTGGCCAGCCGGAGGCCGGGCAGGTCAGAATCGTGGACGAACCCAAAGCGTCGATGGGCCAGCTCTTCGCGACCCGCTATCGCGCCACCACCGTCGCGCTGATCTTCATGTACGGCCTGCACATGATGACCTTTTACTATGCGCTGGGCTGGGCACCCTCGTTGGTCGTGGCGCTGGGCTTCGATCCGTCGCGGGCGACGATCGTGTCGGTGTTCATGAACATGGGCGGCGCGATCGGCGGGTTGACGCTCGGCTTCCTCTCTCCGCGCCTGGGCCTGCGTCCGCTGGTGATCGTCGGCCTGGCTGGTGCGGCGGTCGCGGTCGCCGCCTTCGGCGCGGTTCCCGCCGCTATGGTCTGGCTTCAGGTCGCGGCCTTCATCCTGGGCTTTCTCGCCAATGGATCGGTCGTCGGCCTCTACGCCCTGATCGCCAATATCTACCCCACCACGTTGCGCGCGACCGGCACGGGCACCGTAATCGGCTTCGGCCGCATGGGCGCGGCGCTTGGCCCGTTTATCGCCGGGCAGTTGCTGGCCGTGGGGGCGGGCAGGGGCGTCACGTCGCTGCTACTCGCGCTCGGCTCGGCCGTCGCTGCGCTGGTCCTGCTGCTCTCCCGCCTTCGCCCGGCCGATGAGGAGACGCACCAGTCGTAAGGCAATCATCGGGCTGTTCGCCGATGCATTTTCTCTCTGGCCCGGCCTAGAATATTCGTGTAGATGAAATATTCATGGATGCGAAATCATCAGGTCGCGACGAAAACGCCCCCCTCCTGATCCTGCCGGGATTGCTGTGCGATTCCCGCATGTTCCGCGAAACGCTGGCCGCTATCCCCGGCAGCGTCGTGGTCGATGGTTTCTACGCAGGTTGCGACCGAATCGAGGCAATGGCCGATTATGCGATCGCCCGCATGCCCGATCGCTGCGCCCTGCTGGGTCATTCGATGGGCGCGCGCGTCGCGCTCGAAGTCGTGCGCAAGGCACCCCATCGCGTCGAACGGCTGGCACTGGTCGACACCGGCGTCCATGCTGTGAAGCCCGGCGAGCGCGAAGGCCGCCACCGCCTGCGCGACCTTGGCCGCGCGCAGGGCATGGGCGCCCTGGTCGGCGAATGGCTCCCCCCGATGATGGGCTTCGCCGCCCTGCGCAACGAAGCCCTGATGGACGCGCTCTACGCCATGGCGGTCGCCGCCGGCCTGCCCACGTTCGAAGCGCAGATCGAAGCGCTGCTGCACCGCCCGTCGGTCGATGCGCTGCTGCCCGCCATCGCCTGCCCGACCGTCGCCATGGTCGGCCGCCAGGACCAATGGTCCCCGGTCGCCCAGCATGAAGCGATCACCGCCGCCATCCCGAACGCGCAACTGCGCATCGTCGAAGGGGCGGGCCATATGATGCCTGCGGAAGCGCCGCAGGCCTTCAACTACCTTGTGCGGGAATGGCTCACCACGTCGCCCGCGCCAGATTTTCGTACACTTCCAGATCAAGTCGAAGGAGAGGTTTGAATGACTGACAAGACCCTGCAACAGCTGCTCGATGAAAAGGGCGACATCGTCACATTCCTGCGTAATCAGCAGGTCGGCCCCAATGCCTATCCGGGTGTTCCGGGCGAATATAGCAATTGGCGCGACGAACAGCGCAGCTGGGCGGAAAGCTCGGTCCTGTTCAACCAGAGCTTCCACATGGTCGACCTGCTCGTCACCGGTCCCGGCGCGTTCGACATGCTGTCCTACCTCGCCCCCAACAGCTTCAAGGGTTTCGTGCCCAACCGCGCCAAGCAGTTCGCCCCCGTCACGCCCGAAGGCTTCGTCATCGGCGACGTGATCCTTTTCTATCTCGAAGAAGAAAAGTTCGAACTGGTCGGCCGCGCCCCCTCGATCGAATGGGTCGAATATTGGGCCTCGACCGGCAAATGGGACGTGAAGGTGGAACGCGACGAACGCACCATCGCCCGCCCGCTCGACCAGCAGGGCTATCGCCGCAACTATCGCTTTCAGTTGCAGGGGCCAAACGCCATGCCGGTGCTGGAAAAGGCGATGGGCCAGACCCCGCCGGACCTGAAATTCTTCCACATGGCGCCGATCATGATCGCCGGCGTCGAAGTGCGCGCGCTGCGTCACGGCATGGCCGGTCAGCCGGGTTACGAGCTGTTTGGTCCCTGGAAGGATTATGACACCGTCCGCAACGCGCTGATCGAAGCAGGCAAGGATCATGGCCTGACGCTGTGCGGTGGCCGTACCTATTCATCCAACACGCTGGAATCCGGCTGGATTCCCTCGCCGCTGCCCGCCACCTATACCGGCGAAGGCTCGAAGGGCTTTCGTGAATGGGCGAGCGAAAACAGCTATGAAGGCAAATGCTCGCTCGGCGGCAGCTTCGTCTCCGACGATATCGAAGACTATTATCTGAACCCCTGGGAGCTGGGCTATGGCATCATGGTCAAGTTCGACCATGACTTCGTCGGCCGCGAAGCGTTGGAAAAGATCAAGGATCAGCCCCACCGTCAAAAGGTGACGCTGGCCTTGGATAATGAGGATATCGTCCGCGTCATGAGCTCCATGCTCCAGACCGGCGACAAGGCGAAGTTCCTCGAATTCCCCAGCGCCGTCTATTGCATGCACCCCTATGATGCGGTGCTCAAGGACGGCAAGACTGTCGGCCTGTCCACCTGGATCGGCTATACCATCAACGCCGGTCGCTTCCTGGCGCTGGCGATGGTCGACGCGGAATTCGCCACGCCCGGCACCGAAGTCACCCTGCTGTGGGGCGAACCCAATGGCGGCACGTCGAAGCCCACCGTCGAACCGCACGTCCAGACCGAAATCAAGGCGATCGTCTCCTCGGTCCCCTATTCGGAAGCCGCGCGCGACAATTACGCCGACGGCTGGCGCACGAAGGCCGCGTAATCGGATCACATCCTGAGCGGGATGGGACGGGGGATGCCGAAAGGCGTCCCCCGTTCGTTTTGGAACGATGTCGCGACACGCCAGGCCCGCGACCGCGTCTTACCGTCGATAAAAAAGCCCGGTACAGCCGTAGCAACCAAAAAATTCGAACAGGTCCGTAGCCAAGCCATCCTGCGCACCTGCAACGACGCCATATTCCTTGCCGCTTTCCCCGACATCGCATCGCATCGTGTTTCGCCGGTCGACATAGTCGTGATAGAGCGCGAAGGAGCCGGGCGACAGCAACTGCCCCAGCGATTGCGACGCCTTGAGCACCGGACCATAAGCGTGGGAATGGTCGATGAAGGCAAAGCCGAACGTCCGGCCCTCGGCCATGAATTGGTCCAGAAACGGCCCGGCGTCACCACACAGAAATTCGACATCGCCGTCCAGTTGACGTGCCGCCAACTCGGCCCGCGCCTTGTCGATATAGACCTGCTCCATATCGATCGTGACCAGGCGGTGGCCATGACCGGCATCGATCAGCGCACGCGCCAGGATGGATGTGGACAACCCCTGATGCGTGCCCAGTTCCAACACATCGCCCGCGCTGAAATAGGCCAGTTCATAGAGTTTGAGCGCGTCTTCGACCCGCAGCCAGCCGGGTATCCCCAGATCAATCAACGCCCCTTTCATCGGCGCGGACGCATAGCTTGCGTGCTGCGCGTTGATATAGGATTCCTCGATCGGATAATTGGGCTGGTAGGGCGTGGGGGCCACACGCTCGGCGCCGACATGAAACCGGCTGTCGAGATGGCGGGATAGGGCGCTATCGCTGGCATGGGTTGCCATATGCTTTTCAGTCTCCGTCGCAGTCGTTCATCAGATATTACCCGGATTGGAGCATATCGCCGACCGGCTGTCGATGAACGAAATGATCAAGCAGTCGCGAATGGCCGTTGATCGGACGCGCCGATAGCGGACATTGCGAGACCAGAATCGATATGTATTTTGGAAGAATGAAACCTAGAAATCGTCCGGCAAAGCATGATGTTCTTTGGGAGCGGGGAACGAGGGCGGGGCCGCCCGTATCTGAAATATGACTAAGCGGCTCACCTAAAACCCGACCTTCCGCCAATCCACCAAAACCCTTCCAATGTAGGATTTTGTCTGATCTATCCTTGTAGATGGACCAGCATCCCCGCGCCTGCCCGACCTCCTCCGCCGCCCTGTCGCTTCGGTGTCGCGCGCCGGGCGCGTCGGCGTGGCGTCACCCTGACGCAGATGTTACCCGACTGCGGCGTGGGCGTGGCGTCGCTATGGCTTGGCGCGCACTATCGGCCCTTTTCACCCCACGACACTGTATACTTCGCCCTGCCGCGCCCATCACGCGCCCTTGTTCAAACCGCCGACGTCTCCGCGGCGGTGAACAGGCTCGCGGCCTGCTCCAGCTTCGCGATGGTCCGCCCTTCCACCTCGGCGGTGAAGCGCGGCACGGGAATCGCCAGCGCAAAGGCACCGACCGCCACCTCGTCCACCATCACCGCCATGCCCAGGCCGCAAATGCCTGGCGTATATTCCTCCCGCGTGCGCCCGATGCCAGTGGCGCACACCTGCGCCAGTTCGGCCCGCAACTGGGCTTCGTCGGTGATGCTGCTGGGGGTAAAGCTCTCCAGCTGCGCTTGCGCGAAATAGCCGTCCAGTTCGGCGTCGCTCATGGTCGCGAGCAGCGCCTTGCCCGCCGCCAGGCAATGAAGCGGGCTGCGCGTCCCCACGCTGATCGAATAGCGCAGCGACTGTTCCGCCGTCTCGGTGACGATCGCCTCCAGATGCCAGCCGTCGCGGATGAAGAAGGACGCCGTCTCGTTCATCTGCAAGCGCAGCGACTTGACCAGCGGCCGGACCTTGTCGGCCAGCGACATGGCGATGCGCGGCGACGCCAGCCGCTCCAGCGCCGGGCCGGGCAGATAGCGCCGCCCTTCGCGCGTCAGATATTGGCGCTCCGTCAGCGTCGCGAGCAGATAGGACAGGCTGCTGACCGGGATCGCCAGGCCCGCGGCGATCTCCTGCGCGACCACGCCTGCCGGACGCGCCACGACATATTCGATGATGTCGATGGTGCGCATCGCCGATTTGACGGTGGACGGCGTGGTGCCATTCATAAGTCAGCGAACCCCTGTTCATCAAAGCGATTTCGAGCCGGATCGGCATATCCGGCGACTTGGAAATCGCGGCAATCAAAAAGTCAGAGTGCCTCGCCGTTCCGCGAAGCGCCAGTCACCCTCTATGCGCACGAACCGGTCGTGAAAGGAACCGACTTTAGGCGGACCCTCGCCGGTGAAGAGCAACATCGCGCTCTCCCCCGTCGCATCGCACTCGCTCAGCACGTCGATCACGACATTGGAACAGACATGCCGCGTGGTCCGCGCCGGCCGGGCGAGGAAGGCGGCCAAAATCGCGTCGCGCCCTTCCGTCCATTCGCCGGGCGCTGTCGGGCGCGCCATGCGGCCATCGGGCGCATAAAGCGCCGCGACATCCGCCCAGCGGCCCGCATCGTTGAGATTGGCGTAGAGCGCGACCAGCCGGGCGCAATCCTGCTCGATGGCGCGACGCTCTTCGCCCGTCACAATCTGGCGTCCGCCAAATCCGCCCCGGCGCGCAACGAGCGCAGCTTCTTCCAGGTCACGGCCGGATCGATCTTGCCATATCCCGCGAAGGTGCCGAACCCGCAATCGGTGCTGGCGATCACCCGGTCCTTGCCGACGATCCCGGCAAAGCGTTCGATCCGCTGCGCGATCAGTTCGGGATGCTCGACATAGTTGGAGCAGGTGTCGATCAGGCCGGGGGCCAATATTTTGTCGTCGGGCAACACGCCGCGGCGCGATGCGTCACGCCACACCGTCCATTCATGTTCATGGCACGGATTGGCGCCCTCGAACAGCACGGTCGCCGGGCGGGCGGCCAGGATGATGTCGATCACTCTCTCCAGCGGAATGTCATGATCGTGTGGCCCTTCATAATTGCCCCAGCAAATATGCATCCGCATCCGGTCCGCCGGTATGTTGGCGGTCGCGGCGTTCAAAGCCTCGACATTGGCGGCGGCGATCTTGACGAACTCCTCCTCGCTCGCATCCTGATAACCGGTGTGGCGCGACATGGCGAGGTCGGGGCAATCAAGTTGCAGGTCGAATCCCGCCGCCACGATCGTCTCATATTCCTCCCGCATCGCATCGACCAGGTCGGCCAGATAGGCTTCATGGCTGGGATAGTGGCGATTGACCTGGAAAGCGGTGATCAGGCCGGGGGAGGCTGCGTTCATGAAGGCGCGCGTGCCAGGGTGATCGGCCAGCGCCGCCTTGAACCGGCGGATGTCGTCGTGCAGCGGCTCCAGCGTCACCAGTTTTACCGGCCCGATGCAGGACGCGCGGGTAAATTCCTGGCTCCCCATGATCGCGGCCAGCTTCTTGCGCAGTTCGGGCAGCGGGGCCAGATCGGCCGCGACCTTGCGGTCGATATGGCCGCCAAAGCCCGACAGTCGCTCGATCATGTAAGTCGAATAGCCGACCTTACCCAATTCGCCGTCGCTCACGATGGATACGCCCGCGTCGATCTGCGCCGCGACCGCTTGCGTCACCGCTTGCTGGACCGCCGTGTCGAACGCAGCGGCGTCATAAGGCTCACCCTTGTCGCGGGCCAGCAACAGCGGCGTCAGCGCGTCGCCGCGCGGCAGGCTGCCGACATGGGTGGTGGCTATGGACATGCATCTCTCTCCCTCGAACGGAAGACAGGTGCCATAAATTCACGAATATGGGTATATCATAAATGTGAACCGCTCCGCAGTCGGATGAGCGCCGCATCTGGACAATCTCGCCGCCATGCCTATATACCGATCGGTATGAAAATGGCAGCCGAACCCGTAACGAGAGGACGCCCGCGGGAATTTGATCCCGAGGAAGCCCTGTCGGCTGCGCTTCAGGTCTTCTGGACGCGCGGCTATGAAGGGGCCTCGCTGGCCGAACTGACCGAGGCGATGGGCATCACCAAGCCCAGCCTCTACGCCTGTTTCGGGAACAAGGAAGCCCTGTTTCACAAGGCGCTCGACCTCTATGAGCGCGACAAGCTCTGCTATATGCGCTCCGCCCTTGATGCGCCGACCGCGCGCGGTGTGGCCGAACGACTGCTGCGCGGTACGCTGCAAATCCAGACCGGCGGCAGCGACCCGCGCGCCTGCCTGGGCGTCATCTCCATGGTCGCCTGCACCACCCAGGCCGACTCGATCAAGACCGACGTGATCGCCCGCCGCGCCTCCTCCGACAAGGCGCTGGTCGAACGACTGGAACGCGCCAAGGCCGAAGGCGACCTGCCGACCGGGGTTGAGCCTGCCGCGATCGCCACCTATCTGACCGCCGTCATTCAGGGCATGGGCGTGCAGGCCAGCGGCGGGGCGACGCCCGCGCAGCTGGAACAACTGGTCGAAACCACCCTGGCGATGTGGCCCACCGCCTGAGCCTTTCCGCCCCGTTCAGGACCGCTTCATAAATTTTTACCAAGCGGTACAGAAAGCGGTTGACGACATGCTGCATCGCATTATATACCGATAAGTATGAAATCCGGCTGAGGCATCGCCTCCAAGGAGGCCCAATGGCAAAAGCCTGTTTATCCATAAGCGAGTGACATCGACTTAACGGCCGTTTAGGCGCGCCGCATCTGAATCAACATCTGGTCATGCCGGACGGGGTGAACGCCCTGCTGCGTATGCCGCTGCGCATTCCGATCCCATCGGGGTTTGGGAGACGGTCTCGCTCATCCTGAACGGGTGGCGTGGCCATCATGCGCGCAATCAGGGGACGAATATCATGGCCTATATCGATTTTGCCCAGCCGCTGCTCGCGGTGGGGGATGGCATCCCTTTGTCCGTCGTGCGCGATCGTATCAAGGCGACCGCCACCGGCTTTTCGCCGACCGAATGGCAAATTGTGCAACTGGCGCGCGGCGATGGCCTAGCGTCGCTGCGCGAGCCGGGCCTTTGGACCCGGATTAAGACCATGATTTTCGGGCCGCAACCGCATTTCCGGCTCGCCAGCACACGGCTGGAAGCGCTGCGCCGGCTCGCCGTGGAAGGATGGCATAACGGCTTTGCCGTCCGCCCGTCCGCCATCACCGATTTCCGCAAGGCGGGTTTCAGCGAGGGACAGCTGGAGCTGCTCCTTTCCGCGATCACCGCCGCGCGCCACAGCATCAAGGGGACTGTCGCATGAACATGATCACGAAGATCGACGCGGACGCGCCGGCCGGGGACATCCGGTCGGAAAATGCAGGCAAGCGCTGGAGTGGCCGGCATGTCGCCTGGGCCGCGCTGGCGCTGGCGATCGTCGGCGGCGTGACCTGGAAATATGCCGGACAGCCGCAGGCGCAGGCGTCCGCCGCGGCGGTGGTGACCGTGGGCGTCGCCGCGCCGCTGATGCGGCAGGTGGTGCAATGGGACGATTATGTCGGCCGCTTCGCCCCCAGCCAGACGGTCGACGTGCGGCCGCGCGTGTCGGGTCCGGTGACCGCGATCCATTTTCGCGACGGCGACATCGTGCGCAAGGGGCAGTTGCTCTTCACGCTCGACCAGCGGCCCTTCCTCGCCGCGCTCGCCGAAGCCCGCGCCAATGTCGCCAGCGCGCAGAGCGGACTGCGGCTGGCGCAGGCCGACTATGCCCGCGTCCAGCGCCTGAACGGCGACGAAGCGGTATCGGCCAGCGAGATCGACACGCTGCGCGCCCGTCTTCAGGCGGCACAGGCCGCGCTCGCCGCGGCCGACGCCCGCGCCCGGACCCGCGCGCTGGATGTCGAATTCACGCTGATCCGCGCCCCTATTTCCGGCCGGGTGTCCGACCGGAAGGTCGATATCGGCAATCTGGTGTCGGGGGCGGAAGGGGCGGGTGCCAGCCTGCTCACCACCATCAATGCGCTCGACCCCATCTATTTCAGCTTCGATGCGTCCGAAGCGCTGTTCCTGAAATCGCAGCGCGACCATGCGGATGGCAATAGCGGCGAAGTCGAAATCCGTTTGCAGGACGAGGCCGATTATCGCTGGAAGGGGCGACTCGACTTTACCGACAATGGGCTGGACCCCCGGTCGGGCACCATTCGCGGTCGCGCCGTGCTCAGCAATCCCGACCTGTTCCTGACCCCTGGCCTGTTCGGCAATATGCGCCTGTCCAGCGGCGGGAAAGTCAATGCTCTGCTGGTGCCGGACGAGGCGATCCAGTCCGACCAGGCGCTCAAGACGGTGCTGGTGGTCGACCGCGACGATGTCGTCGCCGCCAAGCCGGTGCAGCTTGGGCCGCTGGTCGACGGGCTGCGGATCATCCGTTCGGGCCTGTCGCCGCAGGACAAAGTGGTCGTAGCCAATGTGCAGGCGGCCATGCCCGGCACGAAGGTCGCAACCCGTAGCGCGTCGATCAGGGCGGTGGCCGCGCCGATCACCCCGACCGACGGGGCCGCGCCGGTCGCGTCGCAGGCGACCTTCGAGCGGTAACAGCCGCCTTTCTCGCTGAACATTCCTGCCCGTGATCCGCCGCCATGGCGGATCGCGCGCCCTCCCTTTTGCCCTCCGCAAAGGACTTGCCCGATGCGTTTCTCGCGCTTTTTCATCGACCGGCCGATCTTCGCCGCTGTTATCGCGGTGGTCATCACCGTGGTCGGTGCGCTGGCCTTTATCGGCCTGCCGGTCAGCCAATATCCCGACATCGTGCCCCCCACGGTCACAGTGGCCGCCCAATATCCCGGCGCGTCCGCCGAAACGGTCGCGTCGACCGTGGCCGCGCCGATCGAACAGGAAATCAACGGCGTTGACGACATGCTCTATCAGAGCAGCCAGTCGACCGGCGATGGGAAGGTGACGATCACCGTCACCTTCAAGATCGGCACCGACCTGGATGCAGCCCAGGTGCTTGTCCAGAACCGCGTCGCCGTCGCCGTGCCCCGCCTGCCCGAAGAGGTGCAGCGGTTGGGCGTGGTGACGCGCAAGACGACGCCCGAATTTCTGATGGTGGTCAACCTCCAGTCGCCCGACGGCACGTTCGACCGCAATTACCTGTCCAACTATGCACTGACCCAGGTGCGCGACCGGCTGGCCCGGCTTGACGGCGTGGGTGACGTGCAACTGTTCGGATCGCGCGACTATGCGATGCGGGTCTGGATCGATCCGGGCCGCGCCGCCGCGATGGACCTGACGGCGGGCGAGATCGTGTCAGCGCTGCGCGCGCAGAATGTCCAGGTGTCGGCCGGTTCGATCGGCCAACCGCCCTATGACCGGGGCGAAGCCTTCCAGCTCGGCGTCGAGATGCAGGGCCGCCTGACATCTCCCGACCAGTTCGCCAACATCGTCATCCGCAGCGACGCCAACGGCCGCCAAGTGCGGGTGCGCGATGTGGCGCGCGTGGAACTCGGCGCGCAGGATTATGCGATCAACACCTATCTGTCGGGCAAGCCCACCGTCGTCATCGCGGTGATGCAGCGCCCCGGCTCCAACGCGCTCGACGCGGCGGAGCATGTGAAGGCGGAAATGGACCAACTGTCCCAGCGCTTCCCCAAGGGGCTGGAATATAGCGTCATCTACAATCCCACCGAATTTATCAGCCAGTCGATCGACGCGGTCTATCAGACCCTGATCGAAGCGGTGCTGCTGGTCGTCCTCGTCATCCTGGTCTTCTTACAAAACTGGCGCGCGGCGATCATCCCGATCATCGCCATCCCGGTATCGTTGATCGGCACCGCGACGATCCTGGCGGGCCTGGGCTATTCGCTCAACAACCTGTCACTGTTCGGCCTTGTGCTGGCGATCGGCATCGTCGTGGATGATGCCATCGTCGTGGTCGAAAATGTCGAGCGCAATATCGGCCGGGGCATGTCCCCGCTGGAGGCTGCACGCACGTCGATGGACGAGGTGTCGGGCGCGCTGGTGGCGATCGTGCTGGTGCTGTGCGCGGTGTTCGTACCGACGCTGTTCATCACCGGCATTTCCGGCGCTTTCTACCAGCAGTTCGCGGTCACCATCTCGACCGCAACGGTGATCTCTCTGATATTGTCTCTCACGCTGTCGCCTGCCGCCGCCGCCCTGCTGCTGCACGCCAAGCACGGCCCACGCGACCGCAGCAACGACCCGCTCTGGCGGCAGAAGCTGGGCATAGCGGTCGATGGCTTCAACAACGGCTTTGATCGGATGAGCGAGGGCTATGCCCGCCTCACCCGTTGGCTGGTGGCGCGGCCCAAGAAGATGCTGGCGACCTATGCCGGGCTGATCGTGGCGACCGCAGGCCTGTTCTGGGTGACGCCCGCAGGCTTCATCCCGTCGCAGGACCAGGGCTATTTCCTGGCCGTGGTGCAACTCCCCTCCGGCGCATCGCTCGAACGCACGGACAAGGTGACGCGCGAGGTGGCGGACAAGATCCTGCCGATCAAGGGCTTGCGCGGCGCGGTGATGTTCGCCGGCTTCCATGGCCCGTCGCAGACCGCTGCGCCCAATTCGGCGGCGATCTACTTTCCCTTCAAGAGCTTTGCCGAACGCAAGGCGGAGGGCGTCACCTATGCCGGGATCATGGAACAGGCGAACAAGGCGATGGCCGGCTATGACAAGGCGCGCATCCTGCTGGTGCCGCCCCCGGTCATTCAGGGCATCGGGTCGGCCGGCGGCTATCGCATCATGCTGGAGGACCGGCAGGACCGCGGCTATGCCGAACTGAACAAGGTCGGGCAGGATTTCATCGCCAAGGCGAACCAGACGCCCGGCCTGTCGATGATCTACACCCTGTTCGACGTCAGCACCCCGCGCATCTACGCCGATGTCGACCGGGCCAAGGCCGATCTGCTGGGTGTCCCGCCGGAGCGGGTGTTCGAAGCGATGCAGGTCTATCTGGGGTCCGCCTTCGTCAACGACTTCAACCTGCTGGGCCGCACCTATCGCGTCACCGCGCAGGCGGATGCGGAACATCGTGGGACCGTGGCGGATATCGCCAACCTCAAGACGCGGTCCAACGCCGGGGGAATGGTGCCGATCGGCTCGGTCGCGACCTTCCGCGACAAGACCGGTCCCTATCGGGTGGTGCGCTATAATCTGATGCCCGCGGTGGAGGTCGATGGCGACACCGCGCCGGGCTATTCCTCCGGCCAGTCGCTCACGACCATCGACAAGATGAGCGCGGCGCTGCCTGAAGGCTATACGAGCGAATGGACCGGCATCGCCTATCAGCAGAAGAGCGCAGGCAACACCGCCGGCATCGTGTTTGGCATGGCCGTCTTCTTCGTCTTCCTGGTGCTGGCGGCGCAATATGAGAGCCTGACGCTGCCACTGGCGATCATCCTGATCGTGCCGATGTGCCTGTTCGCCGCAATGCTGGGCATCAACCTGCGGGGCATGGATAACAATATCCTGACGCAGATCGGTCTGGTGGTGCTGATTGCCCTAGCGGCGAAGAACGCCATCCTGGTGGTGGAATTCGCCAAGCAGGCGGAGGAGGAACAGGGATTGTCGCCGGTGGAGGCCGCGGTGCAGGCGGCGCAGACTCGCTTGCGCCCCATCCTGATGACCAGCTTCGCCTTCATCCTGGGCGCAGTACCGCTGGTGATCGCGACCGGCGCAGGGGCGGAATTGCGGCAGGCGCTGGGAACCGCCGTGTTCTTCGGCATGGCCGGCGTGACCGCCTTCGGCCTGCTCTTCACCCCCACCTTCTATGTCGTGTGCCGCGCGCTGGGCGATCGCTTCGCCCGCCGCCGGCGTCCAGAGGCCGACGCTGCCTTGCAGCCGGCCGAATGAGGAACAAAGCTATGACACGAAACTTCATCGCCCTTCTGCTCGGTGCGAGTGCGCTCACTGCCTGCGCGGCCGGGCCGGATTATCGGCCGCCTGCCACGCCCACGACGGCCGCCGCGCCCTTCCTCGGCACAACCAACCCGGCGGTCAGCACGGCTGCAACGCAGGATCGTTGGTGGACGCTCTATCGCGATCCGCTGCTCGACACGCTGGTCGCGGATGCTCTCTCCGCCAACACCGACATTCGCGTGGCGGTGGCGCGGATCGAGCGGGCGCGCGCCTCGCTGCGTGGCGCCAAATCGGATCGCCTGCCGCAAACCAGCCTGGGCGCGTCGGGCACCTATAACCGGACGTCGGCGGCGCAATCGCTGCCGAACATCGACCGGGAGAACTGGGTGCTCGATGCCGGGCTGGACGTTGCCTACGAGGTCGATCTGTTCGGTCGGGTGAAGCGCGGGGTCGAAGCGGCGCGCGGCGACCTGGCGGCGGTGCAGGCGGACGCCGACGGCGTGCGCGTCGCGGTGATCGCCGACACGGTGCGCGCTTACCTCGACGTCACCGCCACGGCCGAACGGCTGGCCGTGGCGCAGCGGACGGTGGCGCTGCTCGACCAGTCCATCCGCATCACCGGCGCGCGTTTCGAAGTCGGCCGGTCCGACCGGCTGGACGTGATCCGCGTCACCGCGCTGCGGGAGCAGCAAAAGGCGACGATCCCGGCCTTGGCGGCGGATCGGGACGCGGCGCTATTCCGGCTGGCGACGCTGACCGGGCGGACGCCGCAGCAACTGCCTGATACGGTGCGCGCGGCGACCCGCACGCCGCAACTGGCTCAGCCGATCCCGGTGGGGGACGGCCAGGCGCTGCTGGCGCGGCGGCCCGACGTGCGCGCGGCTGAGCGCAGGCTGGCGGCGGACACCGCGCGGATCGGCGTGGCGACTGCGGACCTCTATCCGCGCATCACGCTGGGCGGATCGGTCGGCACTACGGCGCTGGGTGGCGGCAATCTGCTGGGCGGCGGGCCATTGAACTGGGTGCTGGGGCCGCTCATCAGCTGGGCCTTTCCCAACACCGAAGCGATCCGCGCACGGATCGGCGCGGCGAAGGCGGACGGCGCTGCGTCGCTCGCAACCTTCGACGGTACGGTGCTACAGGCGCTGGAGGAAAGCGAACGCGCTTTGTCCGCCTATGCCCATGCGATCGAGCGCACGCAGACGCTGGGCCTCGCGCGGGATGAAGCGGCGCGGGCAGCCCGGATCAGCCTGGCGCGGCAGCGCGAGGGGCAGATCGACTTCCTAACAGTGCTGGACGCGCAACGCACGCTGGCCAGTGCCGAGGCGGACCTAGCGACCGCCACCCGCGCGCTATCCTTCGCACAGGTGGACCTGTTCCGCGCGCTGGGCGGTGGTTGGGGTCAGGCCGCGGCCTGACCCCACACCATTGATCGGCTTCAGGCCTGGGTCTTCGCCTTGCTCAGGTCATAGGCGCCCAGACCCGGCTTGTAGCTCTTCTCGTCGATGAACTGGCGGATACCTTCCTTGCGGCCTTCGCTCTTGTCGTGAAAATTGGCCGCTTCCTGCATCCGGACCAGATAATCTTCCGCCTCGTCATAGGTCATGGTGCCGACGCGGCGGACGGCATCCTTGGCGAATTTCAGCGCTACCGGATTCTTGCTTAGCAGCATTTCGGCGACCTGCGTCGTGCGGGCCTTGAGCTGCTCCAGCGGAACGCTTTCATTGACCAGCCGCATGGCGGACGCTGCCTTGCCGTCGATCAGGTCGCCGGTCAGCGTCAGCCACATGGCGTCGCGCATCGGCAGCAGGTCGACCACCACTTTGGTCACGCCGCCGCCGGGCAGGATGCCCCAGTTGATTTCAGACAAGCCGAACTGCGCCTCGTCCGCGCAGATGGCGAGGTCGCAGGCGAAGAGCGGGCCGAAGCCGCCGCCGAAACACCAGCCATTGACCATCGCGATGGTCGGCTTTTGAAACCAGCGCAGGCGGCGGAACCAGCCATAGCTTTCCGCCTGCGACTTGCGCACGCCGCGCAGGCCCAGCGATTCGGTTTCGCGGAAATATTCCTTCAGGTCCATGCCCGCCGACCAGGCGGTGCCTTCGCCACCCAGCACCAGCACGCCGACATCGTCGTTAAATTCCAGCTCGTCCAGCACTTCCATCATGCGCCGGTTGAGCGTGGGGCTCATCGCGTTGCGCTTGGCCGGCCGGGCGAAATTCACCCAGGCGATGCGGTTTTCGACAAGTACCGAAACGACGTCTTGATCTTCCATCACCTTGGCTCCTCTGGCGGCCTGCACTATCGGCCTTGCAATATGTATCACAGGCATACAATGCGCGATGCGCGACTGGCAAGGCTTTTTTGCGACGGTCAGCGGGCCGGCGTGCCTTGACAAACAGCGGGGCAGCCACGATGATAACGATCGTTATTAAATAAAGGCCGGCGCGATCGGCAAAGCGAGGCGAGATGGATGTGCAGGGCAAGGTAGCGCTCGTCACCGGCGGCGCGTCGGGGTTGGGTGCCGCACTGGTGTCCAACTTGCTGTCCGCTGGCGCATATATTGTAGTCCTCGACCTGCAAGCCAGCCCCTTGCCGGATGTGCGGTCGATCCTTTGCGACATTACCGATGAAGCGGCGGTGTCCGCTGCGGTTGCCCCGCTTGGCCCGGTGTCGATCCTGGCGAACATGGCCGGGATCGGTGGCATCGGATCGATCGCCACGCCGGCGGGACCGGGCGATATCGCCGCCTTTCGTCGCGTCATCGACGTCAACCTGATCGGTGCGGTCAACGTCACCGCCCATGTCGCGCATCGCATGATCGGCAATGCGCCGGATGGCCCGGATGGGACACGCGGCGTGATCCTCAACGCCTGTTCGATCGCGTCGTTCGAGGGGCAGGAGGGGATGGGTGCCTATGGCGCATCGAAGGCGGCCCTTGCCGCGCTCACGCTGATCTGGGCGCGCGACTTGTCGCGCCACGCGATCCGCTGCGTCGGCATCGCGCCGGGCTTCTTCGCGACGCCGATGACCGCGCATATGCCGCCAGCTTTGGTCAACGAACTGGTCGCAGGCATGGAGTTTCCCCGCCGCGCGGGCACGGCTGAGGAATTTGCCGACGCCGCCCTGTTCCTGATCCGCCATCCCATGATCAATGGCGAAGTCCTGCGGCTCGACGGCGGTGCTCGCCCGCCCGCGCGCACCCGCTGGACCGCGGCGGCCTGACCCCCTTTCACGACAAGGCAAGACACAGCATGGCCCAAACCCTTACCCCCGCCACCATCGCCGCCTTTGCGGCGATCGTCGGCAAGGATCATGTCTTTTTCGATGAGGCCGATCAGGCAAGCTATCAGGACAAGTTCGCCATCGACGATGCCCGCCATCATCCCGTCGGCGCGGTCGCCCCCGCCACGGTGGAGGAAATCCAGGCGATCGTCCGCATCGCGTCAGACCGCGGGATCGCGCTCTGGCCGATCAGTCGGGGCAAGAATCTGGGCTATGGCGGCTCCGCGCCGTTGCTGGCGGGGTCGGTGGTGCTCGACCTCAGCCGGATGAAGAAGATTGACTATGATGAGGCGAACGGGACCGTGCTGCTGGAGCCGGGCGTCGGCTTCTACGATCTCTACGACTTCCTGAAGTCGAGGGGCATGAAACATTGGCTCTCGGTGCCCGGCAACAGCTGGGGATCGGTTGTCGGCAATGCGCTGGATCGCGGCATGGGCTATACCCCCTATGGCGAACATGCGACGCGCATCTGCGGCGTGGAAGCCGTAATGGCGGACGGGCTTGTCGTGCGCACCGGCATGGGCGCGCTGGACGGCGCGCCGACCTGGCAGCTTTATCGCTTCGGCTTCGGCCCCGGCTGGGACCAGATGTTTGTCCAGTCCAATTTCGGCATCGTCACCAAGATGGGCCTGTGGCTGATGCCCGCGCCGGAATCGCTGATGGGCATGGACCTGGAATTCGAGCGGCCCGAAGATTTGGGGCCGCTGATCGACACGATCGCCCCGCTCCGTCGCGAAGGGTTGTTGCAACAGTCGCCGACGATCGGCAACTGGCTGCGCGCCGCTGCCGTGGTCACGACGCGCGACCAGTGGACCGACAAGCCCGGCGCGCTGCCCGACGATGTGATCGCCGCGATCCGCAAGAAATTCAACGTCGGCTGGTGGGGGGTGAGTCTGCGCCTTTACGGTCGGGAATCGGTCAATAAGGCCGCCTATGCGATATTGGAGCAGGAACTGGGCGAGCTGAAGCCCATGTCGCTGCGCCCCACGGTCTGGAAAACCGGCGAACCGCTGGAGGCGACCGGCTGGACCGGGACGCCGCTCACGATGCCGATGCAGAACGCCAACTGGCATGGCGGGCGCGGCGGCCATATCGGCTTTTCGCCGATCCTGCCGCAATCGGGCGCCGCGGCGCAGGCCCAGTTCCAGCGCACCTACGCCCGCTACAAGGAATATGGCATGGATTATCAGGCCAGCTTCGCCTTTGGCGAGCGCCACCTCATCAATGTGAACGCCGTGCTGATCAACAAGGATGATCCCGATATGATGCGCCGGGTCGATCCTTTCCTCAAGCATCTGATCGGCGATGCCAAGGCCCAGGGCTATGGCGAATATCGCACCCATCTCGACTATATGGACGCCGTCGCGGACACCTATGATTTCAACAAAGGCGCGCTGGCGCAGCTCAACCGCAAGGTGAAGGACGCGCTCGATCCCAAGGGCGTGATTGCGCCGGGGAAGAGCGGCATTTGGCCCAGTCGCTATGCGGGAGGGCAGGGCTGATGCGCCGGGGGATGATCGCACTAATGGGCGCGGCGCTGGTGCTGGCGGGCGCCGCTTGCGGGAGGGCGAGCGAAACGCCGACGCCAGCGCCGAAGGGGCCGCCGCCCTTGCCAGCGCCCGAAACGCTATCGTCGCGGCCGGCGGCCGGGCCGGGCGAGCAACTCTATCTGGCGAAATGCGCCATGTGCCATGGTCCGGGCGGCATGGGGACGGGGCTGCTCGCGCGACGCACAGATCAGCCCTTGCTGGAAAAACGCACCGACCTGACCGCCGACTATGTCGTGCAGGCCGCGCGCATGGGGATCGGCAACATGCCCGCCATCCCGCGCGGCGAGGTGAGCGACGCCGAGTTGCAGCAGATCGCCGAGCATCTCGCCAAGGGGGCAAAGCCATGAGCGGTCTGTCGCGCCGGGGCTTCATGGCGAGCGCGGCCGTGGCGTCGGCGGCACTGGCAAGTGGCCGGGTGGAAGCGGCGACGCTGCCGCTCCTGCTGCACGATGCCCAATTGGCGGCTGGACGCCGCTTCGCTACGCGGGCGCAACTGCTGGGCGCACAGGCACTGGCGCTGGAGGGCGACCGGGTGCGCCAGACGTGCGCTTTGCTCGCGACCGCTCCGGCGGCGATCTTCGCGGTCACGCGGCGAAGCGACGAACTGCTGGTGGGCGAGATCGCGGCCGAAGCGGGCTATCGCCGCGTGGCGCTGGTACGGCACGGCGCGGATGGCCGGATGACGGCGCGTTGCACGGCGGATGGCGCATCCGTCCACGCGCTGGCGCAACTTTCCGGCATGGCCTGGCCGGAAGCCTTTGCCGAACTGGCGCTCGACAAGGTCGGCCAATGTGCCGTGGCATCCCATAGCAGGGCAGAGCCGGCGCTCAGCTGGGTGATGGTCCGGCGCTAAAATTGCTTCGTGAAATTGCCTTCATCCGTTCCCCCTGAGCCTGTCGAAGGGCCGTTCTTGGAAGAACGGAATTTCGACAGGCTCAGCACTAACTGACAGCGTTTCACCGCCGGATAATCAGCGACTCCGGCCGTTTGCGCGGCACCCACTCCCCGCGACCGGGGAAATTCTTCAGCACTTCGCCGTCCCATAATCGCACGGTACGACGATGGAAGCGCCACTGGCCGTCGTCGCCCTTCACCGCATGATCGTCATACCAGCCGGCAAAGCGCAGCAGATAAGGTGGTTCGCCTTCGCACTCGGTCACAAAGGCGAAGCCGCGCATCTTGCAGCTACCATCCGCCTGCGCCGTATATTGAACCTGGGTCACATGATGCTGGCGGCCGGGAAAGCCCGGCGCATTGCGGTAATGTTCGGCGATACCGCGAATCCCCTCATGTCCTTCCCAGATGTCGGGATCATCGAACACCTCCTCCACCATCCGCGCATCCGGGGTGAAGCAGGCGACCAGCCCGTCCACATCCCCGGTATCGAGCGCCCAGCTATAGGCGGCGATCAGGTCTTGCAGCGCGATCCTGTCCTCGATCGGAAGGGAAGGCATGATAGTCACTCTCCTTTGGCTTCTATGGCTTGACGTAATAATAACATTCGTTACGATTATCTGCAACAAGACGGTAGATCATGCAAGCGAGAGGACGCATGGGGAAGATCATCATTTCAGGCGCTTCGGGCGCCTTTGGCCGCGCGGCGGCGCAATTGCTGCTGGACAAGGTCGCGCCACAGGACGCGATATTGCTGACCCGCACGCCCGCGAAGCTGGCCGATCTGGCGGCGCGCGGCGCGGACGTGCGCTTCGCCGATTTCGACGATCCGGCCAGCCTGCCTGCCGCGATGGCGGGCGGCGAGAAGATGCTGCTGATCAGCACCGCGCGCGTCGGCACCCGCGTCGGCCAGCATCGCCATGCGGTGGAGGCCGCGGTCGCGGCGGGCGTGAAACATATCGTCTATACCTCCATCATCGCCGCCGATCAGCCGGGCAATCCCGCGATCGTCAAGGACGACCATCGCGCGACCGAGCAGATTATCGAAGGCTCCGGCGCCGCCTGGACGCATTTGCGCGACAGCCAATATGCCGAGGCGATCGCCGGGCCGATGACCATTCCGGCGCTGATGGCAGGCGGCAAGCCCGACAATTGTGGCGACGGCCCGGTGGCCTTCGTCAGCCGCGACGATTGCGTCGCGACCGCGGTGGGCGTGCTGACCCAGCCTGGCCATGAGAACCGGGCCTATGTGCTGACCGGTCCCGACCTTATCACCATCCCGCAGGCGATGGCGCTGGCGAGCGAACTCGCGGGCAAACCGATCGTGGTTGATGCGGTCGATGACGACGCCATGTTCGCCTATTTCGATGCGCTGGGCGCGCCGCGCCATGCCTCCGACATCGTGCCAGACGGTCCGATCCCCTGGTCGAGCGACGACATGGTGACGTTCGGCCAGTCGATCCGCGAAGGCTATTTTGCGGAGAAGACCGACTGGGTGGAAAAGATCACCGGTCGCAAGCCCAAAAGCCTGCGCGACGTGATGCTGGCGCATAAGGAAGGCTGGCCGCTGTGAAGAAGATGATGGCCGCGTTGGCGGCGTTGCTGGCGCTCGCGGGATGCGCGGGCGGCGGAACGACGGGCGACAGCGGGGCGGGCGACGACTGGCCCTATACTGGCGGAGACGTCTGGGGCAGCCATCATTCGCGCCTGACCGATATCGACAAGGGCAATGCCGGTCGCCTGGGCCTGGCTTGGTCATACGACCTCAACACCAACCGCGTGCAGGAAGCGACGCCGGTGGTCGTCGATGGCGTCATGTATACCAGCGGCAATCTCGGCCGCGTCTATGCGCTCGACGCCGTGACGGGCCAGCCGATTTGGACCTTCGAGCCGGAGGTGGACATGCAGTCCAACCGCGCCACCTGTTGCGACCAGGCCAATCGCGGCATCGCGCTTGCCAATGGCAAGGTCATGGTCGGCGCGCTTGATGGGATGCTCTACGCGCTCGACGCGAAGACCGGCAAGATCCTGTGGAAAGTCGATACGGTGGTCGATCACAGTCGCGGCTATACCAGCACCGGCGCGCCCGAAGTGGCGGGCGACCTGGTCATCATCGGCAATGCCGGGGCGGAATATGACGTGCGCGGCTATGTGACCGCCTATCGCATCGCCGATGGCGGGCAGGCGTGGCGCTTCTACACTGTGCCCCACGATCCTGCCAAGGGACCGCAGGAGGACAAGGCGCTCGACGCCGCGCTCAAGACCTGGGACGCCAAAAGCCGCTGGGACATCGGCGGCGGCGGCACCGTCTGGGACGCGATCAACTATGATCCCAAATATGGCACCGTCTATATCGGCGTCGGCAATGGCGGACCTTATTCCATCGCCACCCGATCGCCCAAGGGCGGCACCAACCTCTATCTCTCCTCCATCGTCGCGCTGGATGCCAAAAGCGGCGCGGTGAAATGGCATTATCAGGAAACGCCCGGCGACAGCTGGGACTTCACCGCCACTCAGCCGATGGTGCTGACGCAGATGGAGGTGGACGGCCAGGTCCGCCCGGTCATCCTCCATTCGCCCAAGAACGGCTATCTGTTCGTGCTGGATCGGGAAACCGGCAAGCCGCTGCGCATCAATCCGCTGGTGCGGACCAACTGGACCAAGGGATTCGACAAGGCTGGCGTGCCGCAGATGACGCCGGATCGTACTGATTTCTGGAACGGTCCGCGCATCATCTTCCCGGCATCAGCGGGCGCGCGCAATTGGTATCCGGCGGCCTATGACGCCGATCGGAAGAGCTATTACGCCTCCGTCCTGGACATGGGGAACCTCATGTTCACCGTGCCGCCCGGCACGCCTGCGGCGGCGCGGCGGCCCAAGGCGCTCAATGTCCAGACGACGCTCATCTTCACGCCGCAATTACAGGCGGTGCTGCCGACTTTGCCGCCCGCGATCCGCGAACAGGTAGAAAAGCTGCCCGAAATGCAGTGGGTCAAGGACAAGCCCTATAGCAGCGAATTGCGGGCCATCGACCCGCTGACCGGCAAGGCGCGCTGGGCGGTGCCGACCGAGGGATGGCAGGACCGGATGGGGATGCTGTCCACGGCGTCGGGCCTGATCGTCCATGGCACGATCGGCGGCAAGCTGATCGTCCGCGACTCCGACACTGGCAAGCTCATCAAGACCATCGACACCGGCACGTCGATCATGGCGGCGCCCATGACCTACCGGGTGAAGGGCGTGCAATATGTAGCGGTGGCGGCCGGTTTCGGCGGCGGCGGCTGGGGCTATGTGCCCCGCTATTCGGCCGCCTATCGCAACGGCAACGCCAACCGCATTCTGGTGTTCAAGCTGGACGGCGGGCCGGTGCCGCAGCCCACGCCGTTGCCGCCTGCGGAGGTTGCATCCGCGCCGCCCGCGCAGTCGCCTGGCGTGACGCCTGCGATGATCGCCAAGGGGCAAGGGCTGTTCTTCCAGAATTGCGCCATCTGCCACAGCAACCAGCTGCGCTCCACCGCGCCCGACCTGCGCCGGATGCAGCCGGCCACGCATGACATGTTCAACCAGATCGTGCGCGACGGCCTGCTCCTGCCGGGCGGGATGCCGCGCTGGGACGACCTGCTGAGCGTGGCGGATGCCGACGCCATCCACGCCTGGCTGATCGCCGAGCAGGGACCGCTGCGAGCGCGCGAATTGAAGCTGAAAGCCGCGGGCAAGCCGCTCGACGCGCCCAGCGCCGCCATCATGTCCAATTTCTAGGAACCACCATGGAAGAGACCGACATCATCGTCGTGGGCGGCGGTTCGGCCGGGTCCGCGATGACCGGGCGGCTGGCCGAAGCCGGCCTGTCCGTCACCTTGGTCGAAGCGGGCAAGACCGACCGGCATATGCGATCGCGCATCCCGGCGCTGACCAGCGCGATCGTCCAGAATCCTGCTTATGACTGGTGCTATCAGGCAGAGCCTGATCCGTCGCTGGGCGGCCGGGCCGACATCTGGCCTGCGGGCAGGATGTTGGGCGGCGGCAGTGCGCTGAATGGCATGATGTTCATCCGCGGCCATCGCTGGGACTATGACGAATGGGCGCGGCTGGGCGCTGTGGGATGGGACTATGAATCGGTCCTGCCCTATTTCCGGCGGATGGAGGATAATGAACGCGGCGCGGACGCCTGGCGCGGGACGGGCGGGCCGATCGCCGTGTCGGAAGGGCGTGCGCGCTATCCGATCACCGACCAGTGGATCGCGGCGGCGCAGGCGGCGGGCATCCCCCGATCGCCTGACCTTAACGGGCAAAGCGCCGAGGGCGTCGATTATGTCCAGGTATCGCAACGCAACGGCACGCGCTGTTCGGCGGCGCGCGGCTATCTGCACGAGCGGCGCGGCGGCAAGGCGCCGACCATCCTGCTGGAGGCGCAATTGCTGCGCATCAGAATCGAGGATGGCCGGGCAGTCGGTATCGACTATTGGCAGGACGGCGTCGAAAAGACGCTGCGCGCCCGTCATGGGGTGGTACTGAGCGCGGGTGCAATGAACACGCCGCGCCTGCTGATGCTGTCGGGCATCGGCCCCGCCGATCATCTGCGCGACCATGGGATAGAGGTGGTGTGCGATCGGCCCGGCGTGGGCGGCAATCTTCAGGATCATGTCGGCACCCATGTCGTCAATGAAGTCGATGCAGCCACGCTCAACAGCGATGCACAGGGCCTGCGCGGGGCATGGCAGGTGCTGCGCTATGCGCTCTCCCGGCGCGGCGCGCTGACCACGGCGATCGGTCATGCGCAGGCTTTCGTGAAGAGCCGACCGGAATTGCCCGCGCCCAATCTCCAAATCAGCTTCGCCGCCTTCGCCTTTGATTTCGATGAGCAGGGCCGGTTGATGCTGCGCAAGACGCCGTCCGTCTCCACCTTGGTCGGGCTGATGCGGCCCAGCCATCGCGGGCGGATCAGCCTGCGCTCGGCCGACCCGTTCGCACCGCCGAAGATCGAACATCGGCAGCTGGGCAGCGAGGACGATATCGATCAGATCGTGGAAGGCATCGGCATCGCCCGGTCGATTCTGAACGAGACGCCGATCGTAGCGCATATCAAGGGCGAGCTGCGTCCCGGCGCGGCGCTGACCGATCCCGATCAGTTGCGCGGCTATGTAAGGATGGCGTCGATCCCGCTCTATCATCCCGTCGGCACGGCGAAAATGGGCGCGCCCGATGATGCGCAGGCGGTGGTCGATGCCGATCTGGCCGTCATCGGGATCGAGGGGCTGTGGGTGGCCGACGCGTCGGTCATGCCCAGCCTGCCTGCGGGCAATACCAATGCGACCGCGATCATGATCGGCGACAAGGGCGCGGACCATGTGCTGCGCACGATGCGACAGCGAGTTGGACAGTTGTGAGCGGTTTCGACGGCTTGCAATAATGATAACGATCGTTATTATAAGATCGTAGGATTAGGAGCAGATAACGGTGCGAGTCTTTCCCGAAACGATCCATTTTACCGGCCTCAACACGCCAGTCGGCATCGAATGGTCGGCGCGCAACCTGGATGTGGTGGGCGAGATCCCGGCAGAGATAGACGGCGCCTTCTTCCGCGCCGTACCCGACCCCGCCCATGCCCCGATGTTCGACGATGATATCGTCCTGTCGGGCGACGGCATGGTCGCGAAATTCGCCATTCATGATGGCCAGGTGGATTATGCCATCCGCTATGTCGAAACCGAACGCTACGCGCTGGAAAAGGATGCCCGGCACGCCCTGTTCGGTCGCTATCGCAACCCTTTTACCGATGATCCCGCCGTGGCCGGTCGCGACCGCACCGTCGCCAACACCACGCCGGTCTGGCATGGCGGGCGACTGTTCATGACTAAGGAGGACGGCCTTGGTTATGAGATCGATCCCGACACGCTGGAGACGATCGGCCGCTGGGACTATCATGGCACCTTCACGTCGCAGACCTTCACCGCCCATCCCCGCGTCGATCCGCAGACCGGGGAGATGTTCTTCTTCGGCTATGAAGCGGACGGGTTGTGTTCGACCAAAATCGCCTATGGCCTGGCCGATCGCGACGGTAATCTGATGCGTGAGCAATGGTTCGATCAGCCCTATTGCTCGACCATCCATGATTTCGCGATTACGGAAAAATACGCGATTTTCCCGATTTTCCCGACCACGGCGGATCTGGACCGGCTGAAGGCGGGCGGCGCCCATTGGGCGCACCAGCAGGATCTGGACAGTTGGGTCGGCCTCATGCCGCGTTACGGCAAGGTGGAAGAGATGCGCTGGTTCCGCGGGCGGCCGGGCGTGTCCGCCTTCCACATCGTCAACGCCTTTGACGATGGCGATCTCGTCCATCTCGACCTGTGCCTGTCGGATACCAATGCGTTCGGTTTCATGCGCGAAGCCGGAGGTATCCAACGCGATCAGCGGGAGATAGGCGGCGGCCTGACCCGCTGGACCTTCGACCTGTCGAAGCCGGGGGATAGTTTTGAGGAGCGGCTGATCGGGCCGCCCGGCGACATGCCGCGGTTGCGCGATGCGGACCAGGGGCGGCCCTATCGGTCGGCCTGGTATCTGTCGATGAACCCGCAGGGCGGACCACCGCTGCCGGGTGGGCCGGTCGGCTTCGCCTTCAACGCATTGTTGCAGATCGAGCCGGGCAATGGCCGCATCGACATGATGGGGCTGGAATTCGGCATGGCGATCAGCGAGCCGGTGCATGTCCCGTCCCTACAGACGGGGCATGACGGCTGGTTGCTGATGGTGGTCGATCGCCAGGCGGGGGAGGGGGACTTCAAGTCCGAACTGTGGGTGGTGGACGCAAACGCCATCGCCGCCGGGCCGGTCGCACGGGTGCCGATGCCCCTGCCGATGCGCGCGCAAGTCCATGGCGCCTGGGTGTCGGCGGCGCAATTGGCGACCGCGAAAGTGCACCAAGTCGCTTGACAAAATACTAACGATCGTTACTTAATGATGAAGAGGCAAAGACCTCTCCGTCCTGAACGGAAAAGACGGAAGGCCCTGGGCCGGGCAAGAGGATGGCAAGGCAGGCAGGTGCATAGCGCCGCCCCCACCGGAACCGGCAATGGCTGGTCCGGCGCTTCCTCCCCTGCGCTTGGCGGCCATCATATGAGGGAGGAAAAGACAATGTCGACAATCTGGAAGAGCCGGTTTCAAGGGCATGTAGCGGGTCTGGCGTTGGCGGCGGCGATGATCGCCGCGCCCGCAATGGCGCAGGAGGCGGCGACGCCCGAACAACCGGCGGCGGATCAGGCCAATAGCGCCGACATCATCGTCACCGCCCAGTTCCGCGCGCAGAATTTGCAGGATACGCCGATCGCGATCACCGCGGTATCGGCCGATACGCTGGCCGCGCGCAGCCAGACCAGCGTCACCGATCTGGGCCAGTTCGCGCCCAACGTCGCGCTGGCCCCCGCGACCAGCATTCAGGGCAATGCGGTCGCCGCCTTCATTCGCGGCGTGGGGCAGCTCGACGCCAGCTTCGCACTGGAGCCGGGCGTCGGCATCTATATCGACGACATCTATTATGGCACGACCTTCGGCGCGGTCATGGACCTGACCGACCTGGAGCGGGTCGAGGTGCTGCGCGGACCGCAGGGCACGCTGGCCGGAAAGAACAGCGTCGGCGGCGCGGTGAAGCTGTTCAGCAAGAAGCCGGATTCCACGGCGGGCGGCTTTGTCGAGGCGACCTATGGCCGGTTCGACCGGCTGGAACTGCGCGGCAGCGCGAACATCCCACTGACCGACGACCTGTTCCTGCGCGTGTCGGGCGTGTCGAAAAATGTCGACGGCTATATGAAGCTGCTCGACTATGGCTGCGTCAATCCGGCGTCGGGCATCCCGGCCAGCAGCGGCAACAAGGATTGCCAGATCGGCACCGAAGGTGGGATCGATGTGATGGCGCTGCGCGCCGCGCTGCGTTATGCGCCGGCCGGATCCCCGCTGGAAATCAACATCGTCGCCGATGTGTCCAAGGACAAGAGCGAGACGGTGGCGACCAAATTGCTTTATGCCGACAATCCGTCGGTGCGCAGCTATGTCGCGGGTGATCCCACTGTCGGCATCCCGTTCGACAGCCGTTTCCTGACCGGGGCGAACAGCTACACATCCTACGCCACCTATGCGACTGGCGGCAATTATACGACGGTGTTCGGCATCCCGACCCAGATCGCGCCGGGTGGCTTTTCCGCCAGCCCGACCAGCACGGTCAAGGCCTGGGGCCTTTCCGGCACGATCGATTATGACCTGTCGGACTCGTTCAAACTCAAGTCGATCACCGGCTATCGCAGCGCGGACGGCACTAGCGCGATCGACGTGGACGGATCGCCGCTCGCCATCCTGTTGCAGGAGTTCACCTATGGCCATGAGCAGTTCACGCAGGAATTGCGCCTGAGCGCCAATTTCAATGACAAGGTCGACCTGACCGTGGGTGGCTTCTATTATAACGCCACCGACACGATCCAGGGGCGCAGCCAGATCCCGACGTTGCTGTTCGACTTCCTGTCGGACGACGTCATCAAAAACCGCAGCATATCGACCTTTGCGCATGGCGAATATCATGTCACCGACGCCTTCAACATCATTGGCGGGCTGCGTTATACCGACGACAAGAAGACCTATCGCTATTCGCGCCGCAATGTGGACGGCAGCTTGCCGAGCGGCGCCTTCTTCACGCCGAACTTCCTGCTGGTCGGGCTGGACGGGCTGACGGGTACGTTCAAGGGCAACCGGGTCGATTATCGCATCGGTGCCAATTATCGCTGGTCGGACGAGTTGATGACCTATGCCCAGCTGTCGACCGGCTTCAAAGGTGGCGGCATCAATCCGCGCCCGTCCGCGCCGGATCAGGTCCAGACATTCGGTCCGGAAACGCTGACCACTTATGAGGCCGGGTTCAAGGCCGATCTGTTCGGGCGGATGCTGCGCCTCAATGGCGCGGTGTTCCTGAACAAATATGACGATATGCAGCTGGTCCGCTATCAATGCCCGGAAAGCCTGGTTCTGTCCTGCTCGGTCCCGTCCAATGCGGGCGATGCCGAGGTATTCGGTTGGGAACTGGAAGCGCAGTTGCGCCCGGCCGATGGCCTGTCGTTCGATGCGTCGGTCGGCTATCTGGATTTCGACTACAAGACCATCACCAACCCGGCGACCCTGGTGACAAAGGACATGATCGCGCCCTTCATCAGCAAATGGCAATTGTCGGCCGGCGTGCAATATGAAGCGGACCTGGGTGGCAACGGCACGCTGACGCCGCGGATCGACTGGTCGTGGCGCTCCAACTTCTATTATAATTCGGTCAACAACCCCTATAATCTGATCGATGCGCCCAGCCTGGTCAATGCGCGGCTGACCTATCAGGCGGCGGACAAGGACTGGTCGCTCAGCGTTGGCGTGACCAATGTGTTCGGCAAATTCTACTATAATGGCGTGGCGGAGAATGTCGGCACCTTCGGCGTCGTCACCGGCACCGTGGGCCGTCCGCGCGAATGGACCGCGACCGTCAAGAAAAGCTTCTGAGAGGAAATGGACAACATGATTCCCGCAGGCATTCGCATCGCCCATCCCGACAAGCTGTTCATCGGCGGCGCGTGGATCGATTCCACCGGCGACGGCGTAATCGAAATCGTGTCGCCCAATAGCGAGGAAGTGATCGCCCGCGTGGCCGACGGCACGGAGGCGGACATGGACCTCGCCGTTGCGGCTGCGCGCAAGGCGTTCGATGAAGGGCCATGGCCGACCATGGACCCGGCCGAGCGGGGGGCGATCGTCAAGCGCATTGGCGCTGAACTGGAAAAGCGCGCGCCCGAACTGGCGGCCGCCTGGACGGCGCAGGTGGGCGGGCTGGCGAGCTTCGCGCCGATCATGACCGGCGGCGCGACCGCGACGCTGATGGCGATAGCCGGCTATGCCGACAGCTACCCGTTCGTGGAGCGGCGCCCCTCACACATGGTCAACACCGCGATCGTGGTGCAGGAGCCGGCCGGTGTGGTCGCGGCGATCGCGCCGTGGAACGCGCCCTATGGCATCATGTCGGCAAAGGTCGCCTATGCGCTGGTCGCGGGCTGCACCGTCATCATGAAGCCATCGCCCGAAACCCCGCTGGAGGCCTATATCATGGCCGAAGCGGCGGAGGCTGCGGGCGTGCCGCCGGGCGTCGTCAACTTGGTCGCCGCCGGGCGCGATGCGTCCGACCATCTGGTGCGCAATCCGGGGATCGACAAGGTGACCTTCACCGGATCGACGCTGGCGGGCAAGCGGATCGGGGAGGTGTGCGCCGGGCGCGTGGCGCGCTGCACGCTGGAACTAGGCGGCAAGTCGGCGGCGATCGTGCGCGACGATTTCCCGATCGAGGCGGCCGCCGCGATCCTGGGCCACACCATCACCATCATGAGCGGCCAGGTATGCGCGATGCTCAGCCGCGCCATCGTGCCCAAGCACCGGCATGACGCACTGGCCGACGCCATCGCCAAGGTGATGCAGGGCATCCGCATCGGCCATAGCGATGCGGCCGATACCCAGCTTGGTCCGGTGGCGATGAAGCGGCAACTGGACCGGGTAGAGGAATATATCGCGCTGGGCCGCGACAGCGCCGATCTGGTGACGGGCGGCAACCGTCCGGCGCATCTGAACAAGGGCTATTTCATCGAACCGACCCTGTTCGCCAATGTCGATAATGGCAGCCGGATTGCGCAGGAGGAGATTTTCGGCCCGGTGCTCTGCCTGATCCCGGCCGAGGATGAGGAAGATGCCATTCGCATCGCCAACGACAGCAGCTTTGGCCTCAACGGATCGGTGCTGACCAACGATGCCGACGCGGCCTATCGCATCGGCCGCCGTATTCGGGCGGGCGGCTTTGGGCAAAATGGCATGAAGCTGGAATTCGGCCTGCCCTTTGGCGGTTTCAAGCAATCGGGCATCGGCCGCGAAGGCGGGGTGGAGGGGCTGCATCCCTATCTGGAAACCAAGACGATCCTGCTCGACGGCGCGCCCGCAGGCTTCTGACGATGATCGCCCTTAATGCGCAGGGGCGCGGGACCTGCGCGGCATTCACCGCCGCCCGGATCATCTTTGGCGGTTGGTTCCTCTTTTCGGGGGTGGAATATTTCACCCCCTTCGACCTTCAGCCATTGGGCAATACGCCGTTGGCGCGGGAATTTACGCTGGCGCTGATCCATAGCGGCCTGTTCGCCTGGATCAAGGTGATGGAAGTGGTCGCCGCGTTGCTGATATTGGCGAACCGGGCGGTGCTGCCTGCCGCGTTGGCCTGCGTGCCTCTGAACATCGTCATTGGCTACTGGAATTTCGTGCTTGATCCGGGCGTGGTCGAATATGCGTTCGGGATCGTGACGCTGGTGTTGAACGGCATATTGCTATGGCCCTGGCGTCAGGTGTTGGTCGGTCTCCTGCGCTGGTAGAGTGTGGCATATGGGCCATATTGCCAGTTTCGTATGCCGAGGATACTTTCGCACTCCTAGACTCGTAGGCGGACATGAATGGCTGATCGACGGGCGGGGAGAGGGGTTTCGGCTATGTCCGACGATGTCATCTATCATATCGAGTGGGTCCGCTGAGCGCGGTAGAGCGTTTTTCCACCCAGTTGGTGCCGCCGCCGCGGCGCCAGCACTTCTGGCGGGATGTCGTCGCCGAAGCCTTTCCTGGCATGACCGCCCATGCACCCGAAGGGATAAAGGCAGACCTGGCGCGCTGGTCCTTGGGCGGCGTCGGTTTGGCGCGGGCGCGGAGCGAAAGGGCGCAGGTCAGCCGGGTCGCGACGGAGGGAGAGGGGCGGCACCTCCTGCTTCATCTGCTCCATCGCGGGTCGATGACCATGCTGCATGGCGACCGCAGCAGCACAGCGCGGGTCGGCGACATCGTGATCGCCGATGATCGGCACCCTTATGCCATCGATATTTCGCAGTATAACGACTGCCTGATCCTTCAGGTGCCGATTGCCATGATGGGCGACGATATTGCCGGGCGTGACTGGCATGGCTGCCTGATGCCATCGACCAATCCCAACGTGCTTTTCCTGGCCCATGTGCTGCATGGCCTTTGGTCGCAACGGGATCAATTTGCCGATCTGGACGACGATGCCGGGGTCTTGCTCGCCGACGCAGCGCGGATGCTGTGCCGCCGCAGCAGCCTGGATCGCCCGGCGGTGCAACTGCCGCGATCTCCGGTGGACTATGCGTTGGAGCATCTGGGCAATCCTGATCTTGGCACGGCGCTGATCTGTGAGGCGCTGGACCTGTCGCCCCGTGCCGTGCAGAAAAGCTTCGTCCGTCATGTCGGGCTGACACCCACGGCCTTCATCACGGGACGGCGGCTGGAGCGGGCGGCCGCGATGCTGACGCATGACGACGGGCGCACGATCACCGACATCGCTTTCGAAGTCGGGTTCAACGATTCCGCTTTCTTCACACGCTGCTTCCGGCGGCGCTTCGGCGTTTCGCCCAGTCAGTGGCGAAGTGGCAAAGGCGGTTCGCTTCAGTCCTGATTACCCGTTCGCCTGCATCCAAGACCGCGGCCGTCCATGGCCCTATACCATTGCGTAGTCGCCGAGACAGGCGAGGCATTTACGGGAGGATGAAGATGGGCAATTCCAAGATGGCGATGCTGTTGGCATCGAGCGCGCTGGTCGCGGCGCCGGCATTGGCGCAGGATAACGCCGCGACAGGGGAACAGAGCGGCGGGATCGCCGAGATCGTCGTGACCGCCCAGAAGCGCGCGGAAAATGTGCAGGATGTGCCGATCGCGATTTCCGCCTTCACATCAGAATCCTTGCAGGAACGCGCCGTCGGCAGCGTATCGCAACTTTCCGCCATTGCGCCCAACGTCAATCTGGACGCCGGCACGCCCTTTTCCGGCTCCACGGCTGTCCTCGCCGCCTATATTCGCGGCATCGGATCGGACGATTTCGCCTTCAACATCGATCCGGGCGTCGGCATCTATCTGGATGGCGTCTATCTTGCCCGCACGGTCGGCGCGAACCAGGATCTGCTGGACGTCGCACGGGTCGAAATCCTTAAAGGGCCGCAGGGCACGCTGTTTGGCCGCAACACGATCGGCGGCGCAATTTCCATCGTCACCGCCGATCCCGGCAAGGAATTTACCGCCAAGGGCGACGTGACGCTGGGCAGCTACAAGCTGTTCCAGGCGCGCGGGTCGGTGACGGTGCCGATCACCGATGGCCTCAGTTCCGCCTTCACTTTCGGCATCAAGTCGCGCGACGGGTTTTTGAAGCGCCTGCCCTATCCCGACCAGCGCGCCAACAATGCGCCGCCCTTCTCCGCCTTCTCTGCTGCTGGCTATGAGAGCGCCAGCAAGGAAGGGGAGAATGACAATTGGAACCTGCGCGGCAAGCTGCGCTGGGACAATGGCGGGGCGGTGCGGGCGACCTTCTCCGGCGATTACAGCAAGGACAAGGGCACGTCGGCCAACAAGCTGATCGGCACCGCGGAGTCCGTCCCCGGCAATTTCGCGGGTACGACCAACCTGCCCGGCACGGCGTTTGATCCGACCGGCACCACCGGATTCCTGTTCGCGGGCCTCTATAATTTCTGCATCGGCAGTACCGGGGCGGAGATTGCCGCGCGCAATGCGCAGGCCTTGTGCGGCGTGGCTGGCACCCAGTTCAACCCGCAATTCCAGCTGGCCAGCGTCGCCAGCGCCAATGTCGACGGCAATCCCGCCAATGATCGCCTGCCTTGGGACAGTCGCTACCTGATCGCCAACAAGGACCGCAGCTATGCCAGCGGCAACAGCTATTCCAATCTGGAAAGCTGGGGGCTGAGCGGTATCGTCGATTTCGACTTGGCCGACAATGTCGCGCTCAAATCCATCACGGCCTATCGTGAGCTGCACTGGAATGCAGGGTTGGATGCGGACGGGTCGCCGCTCAACTTCCTGCAACTCAGCTTCACCATGAACCAGTGGCAGTTCAGCCAGGAATTCCAGCTGCTCGGCAATGCGTTCGAGGAAAAGCTGCGCTATGTGCTGGGCGCCTATTATTTCAAGGAAGCGGGCGACCTGCATGACTATGTGACCTTTGGCGAAGGTCTGGTGCAGGTCGATGGTCCCAACCAGCTGGGCACCAAAAATTATGCCTTCTTTGGCCAGATCGACTATCGGCCGATCGACCTGATCGGCATCACCATCGGCGGGCGCTACACCAATGAACGCAAGCGGTTCGAGGGTGGGCAGCAGGAGCTGAACGGGTTCAACTACAAGCTGTTCGGCTGCGCGGACGCCAACGGCAATATCTTCCCCGGCGGCGCCTTTCCGCTGGCACCGATCCCTTGCCAGGCGGGGCTGAGCTATCCTGATCCTAGCAATCCGGTGCGGGTCTATACGCCAGGCGTCAACCGCAAGAAGTTCAGCGACTTCTCGCCCAAGGTCGGGGTGCAGATCCACCCGTCGGAGGATGTCATGCTCTATGGCAGCTGGTCGAAGGGCTACAAGACCGGCGGATGGACCACGCGCCTGACCAACCCGCAGGGCAATGTCGCACCAGATTTTGACGAGGAAAGGGCGACCACCTGGGAAGCGGGCATCAAGTCGACTTTGCTCGACCGTCATCTGCAACTCAACGCGGCTGTGTTCTCGACCAAATATCGCGATATCCAGCTTAATATCCAGGTCGGCACGTCGCCCACCATCGCCAATGCGGGCGACGCGCGCATCCGGGGCTTTGAACTGGAAGTTGTGGCTGCGCCTGTCGACGGCCTGACCATCAACGGGTCGGCCGGTTATATCGATGCGCAATATACATCGGTTTCGGCGGGTGCCGCCGCCGTAGGCGGGGCCAATCCCTTCCAGGCGGGGACGCTGGTGGGCGAAACACTCCCCAAGACGCCCAAGTGGAAGGTCAATCTCAGCCCTCGTTATGAGGCGAAGCTGGGCAATGGCGGATCGGTGGTCATGCTCGCGGACTGGACCTACACGTCCAGCGCGTGGAACGATACGCAGCGGACATTGCTGCTCAAGCGGGTATCGACCGACATCGTCAACGCTTCGATCAGCTATCGGGAACCGGATGGCCACTGGTCGCTGACGGCGGGCGGCACCAACCTGACCGACAAGCGCTTCCTGACATCGGGCGGATCGAACATTGCGGCGGGCGCGATCTTCGGCACCTATAACCGGCCGCGCGAATGGTATGTCCGCTTCGGCTTCGACTTCTGACAATGGGCCGCATCACGATCGACGCAGCGGTGGTGGAGGGGGCGGGCAGCCCCTTCCGCTTCGAGACGCTGACCATGGACTCGCCCGGTCCAGACCAGATTCGGGTGCGGCTCCGCGCCTGCGGCATTTGCCATACCGACATGGTGATGCGGGACGGCGCTCTGCCCAACCCCTTTCCGGTCATATTGGGCCATGAAGGGGCGGGCGTTGTTGACGCGGTTGGGGTGGACGTCGAAGGCATTGCACCGGGCGACCATGTGCTGCTGAGCTTCCACAGTTGCCGCGCGTGTGGAGCCTGTCACGATCATCAGCCCGGATATTGCGTAGAATTTGTCCCGCGCAACTTTCTGGGCGTGACGCAGGCGGGGCAGGGCGGCATCTGGCGCGGTGACCAGAGGATCGGCAGCAATATTTTCGGCCAGCCGGCCTTTGCCACCTACGCCTTTGCCCATAGCGACAATGTGGTGCGGATCGACCGCGACTTACCGCTAGACATCCTCGCGCCGCTCGGCTGCGGGGTGCAGACGGGCGCGGGGACGGTGCTGGAAACATTGAAGGTCGCGCCGGGCCAGTCGATCGCGATATTGGGCGCGGGGGCGGTCGGGCTGTCGGCGTTGATGGCGGCGGTGATCGCGGGCGCGGGGCGGATCGCGGTGATTGATCGCCATGCCAGCCGCCTTGCCCTGGCGCGCGAAGTGGGGGCGACCGAGACGGGCAATGACCTGGCCGCACTCGACGGTCTGTTCGACCATATCGTCGATACGACCGGCGTTGCCGCTCTGCTGAGCGTTGCCGTTGACAGGCTGGCGCAGCGTGGCGCGCTGGCGCTGGTGGGCGCCTATCCGCCTGGTGGCTTTTCCATCGATCCTTCAGCGATCATGAGCATGGGGCGGCGGATCGTCGGCGTGGTCGAAGGCGGCATCGACCCGCAGATTTTCATTCCGCAACTGATCGGCCATTATCGCGATGGCCGCCTGCCGCTGGAAAAGTTGATCCAGCACTATGATTTCGCCGATCTGGAAGCCGCCTTCGCGGCGTCGGAAAGCGGGGCGGTGGTCAAGCCTGTGGTGGTAATGCCCCCACCCTGACCGTAACCCCTACCATCGCCATCATTCACTCGAAAAAGGCGACCGCCCGCACCTCGATGCTGGACCGCGTTTTCGTATCGGGCAGGCTGCTGTCATGGAATGCGGTGTGAGGGCAGCGCCAGGTCACATCATGGTCGCTGTCCTGAAATTTGAACAGCAGTACGTCGTCCGCCGCCATGTTCGAAAAATACCACCAGCGATGCCGGTCCCGATGGCTGAAAATGG
This sequence comes from bacterium, assembly GCA_030824575.1. GTDB lineage: Bacteria > Pseudomonadota > Alphaproteobacteria > Sphingomonadales > Sphingomonadaceae > Sphingobium. The sequence goes on from JAVBXL010000047.1 coordinate 72,838, forward strand.
ACGCGGCGATCATCTGGTCCTCGCCTGCGACCGGGGCCGTCAGCGCGTCGCCGGCGGGAAATTCGTCCACGACGAACAAGGTGTTCGACGTCGCTTCCTCGTCCGACACGGTGCGGCCGTCGCACACGGCCAGCGGCCAGTCCTGCGGCCCCGGCGTGAAGGTGCGCCAGAAACTGACGCAGACATAGCGTGTATAGCCCGGCCCATCGGGGAAGGCGGCGGCATAGGCGCGCTCTGCCGCGCGGCGGCCGGTGATTTCATTATAATCGACATGGGCCTCGCCCGCAGGGGGCTGGATGCCGCCTTCGTGTCGGTAATTCTCCACCTTCTCCTGCGCGCGGGCGGTCAGATCGGCCGATGTCCGGATCATCCAGCCGCCCGCCGCCACGCAGGACGCGCCTGTGAGCGCGCGGATCGCCTCTTCACATTCGCGCAGGTACAGGCGATCGACCTCTTCCTTGTCGAAGAAATCAGCGATCGCGCTGTGATGCTTGCCCAACATGAAGCCATGGGTGTCGAAGTCGAAATGATCGCGGATCGGCATTCCGTCGCGCACCACCATGCGATGGTCGCCATAGGTGCCGGTGTTGATCTCCACCCCGCGCGACACATAGCGCCGCATGACGAAATCGCCCTCGTCCAGATAGCGGATCAGCGCGGGCGCCTGCCGCGCGCTATCCTCGACATCGGCTGCGATCGGCAGGCTGGCCATCAGGCGACCTCCTCCGGCAGCGCGCCGATGACCGATTTCACCTCCAGAAACTCCTCGAGCCCGAACTTCCCAAACTCACGGCCATTCCCCGACTGCTTGTAGCCGCCAAACGGCATGTCCATGGCCAGCCCGCCAGCATTGACGAACACCGCGCCCGCGCGGATGCGGCTGACGAACTTGCGCGCATGGGCGGGGTCACCCGCAATATAGGCGCCCAGCCCATAGGGCGTGTCATTGGCGATGCGGATCGCGTCTTCATCATCTTCATAGGGCATGAGGACCAGGACGGGGCCGAAAATCTCCTCCTTCGCGATGGTCATGTCCGGCGTGACGTTGGCGAAGACGGTGGGGCGGACATAGCTGCCCTCGCTCATCCCTTCTGGTCGGCCCGTGCCGCCGGTCACGAGCGTCGCGCCTTCGTCTATGCCGGTCTGGATCAGGCCCTGGATGCGGTCCCACTGGCGCTGGCTGACGACCGGGCCGATATGATCGCCTTCGCTCAGCGGATCGCCGACCTTCTTGGCTGCGAACATCGCGCCGACCTTTTCCGCCGCTTCGTCATGCTGGGACTTGTGGACCAGCATCCGGGTGGGCGCGACGCAACTCTGGCCGCTGTTGAGCAGCACGCCGCCGACCCCGCCGGGCAGCGCCTTGTCGAGCGGCGTGCCTTCCAAAATGATGTTCGGCGACTTGCCGCCCAGTTCCTGCGCGACGCGCTTGACCGTATCGGCGGCATTCTTGGCGACCATGATGCCCGCGCGGGTGGAGCCGGTGAAGCTGACCATGTCGATGTCGGGATGTTGGGCGAGCGCGGTGCCGACACCTTCGCCATCGCCCTGCACCAGGTTGAAGACGCCGCGCGGCACGCCGGCCGCGTTCAATATCTCGGCAAAGATGGCGGCGCAGCTCGGCGCTTCCTCGGAGGGCTTGAGGATCATCGTGCAGCCGGCCGCGAGAGCCGGGCCGACCTTGGCGACGATCTGGTTCATCGGCCAGTTCCAGGGCGTGATGAGCGCGACTACGCCGATCGGCTCGCGCACCACCCTATTATCGCCGATCTTCTCGGAAAATTCGTAATTTTTGAGCGCATTGAGCGCTTGACCCAGATGGCCCAGGCCCGATCCGGCTTGCGCCGTCTGGGCGATGGAAATGGGGCAGCCCATTTCCGTGGCGATGGCGCGGGCGATGTCGGGGACGCGCTTTTGATATTCGGCGACGATCCGTTCGAGCAGCGCGACGCGCTCCTCGCGGCTGGTCAGCGAAAATGTTTCGAATGCGCGCCGAGCCGCGACGACAGCGGCGTCGACATCGGCGGCGGTGCCCAGGATCAGGTCGGCGGCGCTCTGGTCGGTGGCCGGATTGATGACGGGGACGGTCCGGCCGCCCTGGCTGTCGATCCAATGGCCGTCGATATAATGTTGCATCGTATTGGGCATGGGAAAATCCTTATGCGGGAAGAAGGCCGAGATCGGCGTCGGTGGCGGGGACGCCCCATTTGTCGCGGGGCGGCAGCGGGCGGCTGTCCCAGGGCGGGTCGAGGGCGAAGCTGGAGATAGCGCGCCCATCGGGCAGGCGACCATTGCCGCCGCCCTGGCTATAATCATAATAGAGCGTCATCAGTTCGCGATGGCCATGGTGGCGCTGCGCTACGGGGTGCGACAGGCAGGCCTCACGCCAGCGCAGCAGCCGGGTCAGGTGCTGCGGGATCTGATAGGCCTCATAATAGTCGAGGAACCAGAGCCGCTTGAACATCGGCGTGAAGGCGACTTCGGCCCAGCCGAAGCGGTCGAACAGATAATCGCCGTCGGGCGCATAATGGCGCAGAAACTCGTCCAGCCGCGCATATTGGGCGTCCACCTCCGCCTTATGCTCGTCGCGTTTGGCGGGATCGCGGTTCAGGATCATGCGATATCCCGCGCCGGTAAATTGGCCGTCGGTCGCGCACAGCATCGCTTCGACCGCATGTTCGTAAGGGTCTTGGCGCGCCACCAGCGGATCGGGGTATCGATCCTCGACATAGCGCATGATGACCATGCTTTCCTTCAACGTCGCGCCATTTTCCAGCTCCAGCGCGGGCAAAGCCGTGGTCCCGCGCGTCTTGGCAAGCAGCCAGTCGGGGCGCGGCTGCGATATGTCGATCTCATGATCGGCCATGATGCCGTGCAACCCCTTCAGGTCGAGCAGCAACTCGATCCGTTCGGAAAAGGGGCAGCCGGGAATATGATACATGCGCAATTGCCCGGCGGCGGGTTCGTCCTGCCAGCCCATGGATCAGGCCGCCGTCGCGGTGGTACGGGCCGGCATCTCGCTCTTGGATTTGGCGAACATGGCCTGGGCCGCGGGACGGGCGGCGATGCGCTCGATCCAGGCGACCAGATGCGGCGTCGCCTCCTTGTTGACGATGTCGGCATAACCGAACTGCATCCCGTTCGCGATCGCGAAATTGCAGATATCGGCCAGCGTATAATCCTCCCCCGCCAGCCAGAGGCTTTGCGACAGGCGCTGTTCCAGCCGATCCACCGACACGCGGATCTTGCGCATTTCCTCATCCAGCACCTCTTTGGGGAAGCCCGCGCGGGCGCTGCGCCACTTGGCCTGCTGTTCGGGGATCGGGATATGTTTCAGCTTCTCCTCGAACTCTTCGTCCGACAATTTGCGCGCCATCGGGCCGATCATCCGTTCCCAGCCGATGGTCGACACGCACCAGCAGAAATATTCGTCCACCCACTTGGTCCAGACGCGCATCTCCGCAATCCGCACCGGATCGGCCGGGCGCAAGCGGACAGCATCGGGAAAGGCATCCTCCAGATACTCGCAGATCACCGTCGATTCGGTGATGATATGGCCGTCATGGTCCAGCGCGGGCACCTGGCCGCGCGGATTGATCGCCTTGAACCAGTCCTCATGATGTTCGAAGCGGGTCGGATCGACGAAGCGGGGCGTAAACTCCAGCCCCTTTTCATACAGGGCCAGCAGCGGTTTCATGGAGTTGGCGGCCGGACCGAAGCTGTAGAGCGTCAACATGCGCTATCCTCACCTTATCGTTGTGGCGTCTGGTGCGCCTTCGGTGATGAAATTGGCCGCCGATCGAGCAGGCCGCAAGTCGTCTGTCGATACTATCAGCGGCACTACCCGGTAATCCGGGCCGCTCAACCTGTCAGTGGCAATGATAGCGCCGCCACTCGTCTTGCGGTGATAGAAATGCTTTGCTTTGAGTGACGCAAGAAAAGCCGGAGAGAATGATGCTGGAACTGCTGACGTCTGAGACGCCCAACGGCTGGAAAGTCTCGATCCTGCTGGAGGAGCTAGGCGAGCCTTATAAGGTGACGCCGATTGCGCTGACCGACCGGGTGCAGAAGCAGGACTGGTATGTCGCGCTCAACCCCAATGGCCGCATCCCGACGCTGGTCGATCATGACGCGGGGGATTTCGCCATCTTCGAATCCGGCGCGATACTGCTCTATCTGGCGGAAAAGTTCGGCCGTTTCATTCCCACGGACGCGCAGGACCGCAGCCGCGTGATCCAGTGGGTGATGTGGCAGATGTCGGGACTTGGCCCGATGATGGGGCAGGCGACCGTCTTCAACCGCTATTTCGACGAAAAGCTGCCGTCGGTGATCGACCGTTATGTGCGGGAGAGCCAGCGCCTGTTCGGGGTGATGGACACGCAGCTTTCGACACGCGACTATTTGGTCGGCGATTATTCGATCGCCGATATCGCCTGCTTCCCCTGGGTGCGCGGCCATGAGTGGGCCGGCGTAGACATGGCCGGCTTCCCCCATCTTCGGCGGTGGTTCGACAGGATTTCAGCGCGGCCCGCGGTGCAGCGCGGGCTTCTCATCCCCACGCCGCCGACCGACGCGGAAATGGCGGAAAAAACGACCAAGCAGGGAAAGACCATTCTCGCGTGAACGCATTTTTCCAGCGGATCGTCCGCATCGAATGGGGCCATTGCGACCCGGCCGGTATCGTCCACGCGCCGCGCTATTTCGACATTTTCGGCGAAAGCACGATGTTGCTGTTCGAACAGGCTGGCCTGCCCAAGAAGCGGGAGATGCTGGCGACCATGCCCTTCGCCGGATTCCCGATGGTCGATGTGTCGGCGCGTTTCTTCGTACCGACCGCCTATGGCGACGATGTACTGGTGGAGGCGGACGCGCCAGTCTTCGGCAACAGCAGCTTCACCGTCGCGCACCGATTGTCGCTGAATGGGCGGCTGTGCGTGGAATGTGTCGAAAAGCGGGTATGGACCGCGCCCGACGCCAGCCGACCGGGGGGATTGCGGGCGGAGCGGGTGCCGGATTCGGTGCGGGCACTCTTTATATAGTGGTTTGTTTTCCCGCGCAGGCGGGAACCCAGTCCTGCCGTCTGAACTAGGCTCCCGCCTACGCGGGAGCACGACATCGCTTTATCTACGTTCAGCGCCCGGCAAGCCTTACCACGCCATAGCATCCGCCACGAAAAGGGAGATGCGGCATGGAGCAATCATTCGGACTTTCCGACAGGCGCAGCCTGATCGCGGCCTTGGCGCTGCTGCCGCTGGCAGCCTGCGCGACCCCGATGGGCCGCTATACGATCGAGGATGCGGTGCGGCGGCTGCTTCAATTGTCGAGCGAGCGGGCCTTTGCCCGGCTGACCGAACCGGGCGGCTTTTATGACGACCAACTGACGCGGATCGTCCCGCCGGACCTGAGCGGGGGCAGGGGTGGCGCGGTGCTGTCCGCGCTGCTGCGCACCAACGCGGTGCGCAATCAGGTCGCGCGATCGCTCAACGATGTGGCGGTGGATCTGGCCGACAATGCCACGCCGATCGTGATGGATGCGGTGCAGCGCATGACGCTGGCCGATGCGGTGTCGGTGCTGCGCGGCGGACCGACGGCCGCGACCGACCTGCTGGCGCGCGAAGCACGCGGATCGGTGGTCGAGGCGCTGCTGCCCGGCGCGTCGCGCGCGCTGCGGTCCGACATGTTCGAAATGCTGTCCGCCGCGCTCTCGGCCAGCGGGGGCCGGGACTACGCGGCGCTGGCCGATAATGTGTCCGGCCAGATCGGCGACGCCATCTTCCGCGCAATCGGGCGGGAAGAAGCGGAGATTCGCCGCGATCCGGGTGCGACGCGCGACCCGATCCTGATGGCCTTGCTGCGATAGGCTTCGATAGGTCTTGATTTCGACGCCGGGAAATGGTGTCGCTTCGTCCCATGGAACAGAAATATCCCGGCGTCGCCGCCATCCCCTGGGATCAGCCCGCGACCATGATCGACCTGGACGGCAAGCCGCCGCTGATCGGCACGATTCGCGACTGCGCCGTTCATTTTGGCCTCTACAAGGCCGAAGCCAAGGTGCACGCGCGTGTGCTGCTGACCCAGCCTGTCCATCGCGAAGGGCGCAAGACGCGCACCTGGCTGCTGGAGCCGGACGAGATCGCGGCCCTGGCCGAACGGCTGAAGCGCGAAACCAACTGAGCCTCGCTGGTCAGGCGGCCTCGACCTCCGTCTCTTCAACCAGCTTGGCCAGCCGCGCGGCGCTGACATCGTCCAGCGGCGCGAAGAGAAGCAGGCGCTGGCCCGGTGCTTCCTCGATCGCATAGCTGGTGTGGCGGAACATGATTTCGCCAACGCCGGGCATATCGGCGATGTTCGTGTCCTCGAAATGGGCCATGATTTCCGATTCCTGCCAATAGCGGCGGAAAAATTCGGACTGGTCCATCATGTCGGCGATGATGCCCTCGAACACCTCCGGCTGGGCGGTGCGGCTATAGTCCCATTTGAAGCGGGCGATCAGCCGCCGGCACATGTCCTGAAACTTGTCCGGGTCGGCGCGATAGCGCGGGTTCAGCATCAGGATGCGGAACAGATTGCGTTCCTCGCGCGGCATCTGGCTGTAATCGCGAAAGGCCCGGCCGACCAGCCGGTTCCAGCCGATCACGGTCCAATCCTCCACGATTACCAGCGCGGGAATCGACAGCGCGTCCATCAGATGCTGGGTGCCGGCATGGATCGTTTCGTCGGGGCGGCGCGCCAGCGGCGGCGGCCGATGCTGCGCCAGGGCGAAGAGAAATTCGCGCTCATTGGCGCTGAGGCGCAGCGTGCGGCTCAATCGCTCTAGCATCGGCGCGGATAACTGGACCTCCCGCCCCTGCTCGAACCATGTGTACCAGGTGACGCTCATTCCCGCCAGCGTCGCCACCTCTTCCCGCCGAAGCCCGCGCGTGCGGCGGCGTTCGCCCGGCGGCAGGCCGACTTCGATCGGCGCCAGCTTCGCCCGCGCAGCTTTCAGGAACCGCGACAATTCTTCCCGTTGTGCCATGCCTTATCCAGTTACTCGCAATGATGGGACATCCTACGGCCTTCTTGCGGGCCGTCTCCTCTGCAAGACCCTGTGGTCTGCGATCGGCAGCATAGCCGAGACTGGACAGGAGAGTAAGATTGGCTGGCAAGCTATTTATAACCTGCGCGGTGACGGGAAGCTCGCCGATGCCCACGCATCCCAACTTCCCCTTCCGCCCCGATCATGTCGCGGCCGAAGCGTTGGCGGCGGCGGAGGCGGGCGCGGCAATCATCCATCTGCATGTGCGTGACCGCGAAACCGGCAACCCGTCGCAGGCGCTGGACGATTATCGGGAGGTCGTTGGCCTGATCCGCGCCAAGAATAACGAAGTGATCCTGAACGTCACCACGGGGCCGGGCTGCACCTGGATGCAGGGGGATGAAGACCCGGCAGTCTGCGGCCCCGGCACATTGATGTTCACCGCTGAACGGCGGCTGGAGCATATTCTCGACCTCAAGCCCGATATGTGCACGCTCGACATCTGTACGATGCAGCTGTGGGGCGGGGTGGCGATCAACCTCGACCCCATGATCACCAAAATGGGACATATGATTCAGGATGCCGGCGTGCTGCCGGAAATCGAATGTTTCGAAGCGGGCGATTTCGTGTTCGCCGACGACCTGATGGCCAAGGGCGCGATTCCGAAACATGTGCCCTTCACCTTCGTCCTGGGCACCAAATATGGCTTGCCCGCGACGACGGAAGCCATGCTCTATGCCAAGAATCAGCTTCCGCGCGGGGCGCAGTTCACCGGCTTTGGCGTCAGCCGCCACAGCTTCCCCATGGCGGCGCAGTCCGCGTTGCTGGGCGGCAATATCCGGGTCGGATTCGAAGATACGATCTACCTGCGGCGCGGTAAATTGGCGCAGGACAATGCCGACCTGGTCCGTTGGGGCGTCGACATCATCGAACGGATTGGCGGCGACGTCGCGAGCGCGGGTGAAGCGCGGGCGATGCTGGGCCTGAAACAATAAAGAAAGGATCGATATGACACAGACAGCAGCAGCGCCCATGGGCGACGTCAGCGGCCGCACAGCCTTCATCACCGGCGGCGCGAACGGCATTGGTCTTGGCATCGCCCGCGCGCTGGTGCGGGCTGGCGCCAATGTCGTGATCGCCGACATTCGCGAGGACGCCCTGGCGCAGGCGAAGGCCGACCTCGCCGCCGATGCGCAGGTGGAGACGGTGCAACTGGACGTCACCGACCGCGCCCGCTTCGCCCGCGCCGCCGATGCGGCGGAGGCGCGCTTCGACAAGATCCACATCCTGGTCGGCAATGCCGGCGTCGGCGTGATGGGGCCGGTGCTGGACGCGCGTTTCGATGATTGGGACTGGGGCATGGGCGTCAATCTGGGCGGGGTCATCAACGGCCTGGTCACGATCCTGCCGCGGATCAAGGCGCATGGCGAGGGCGGGCAGATCGTCACCACCTCATCGCAATCTGCGCTGATCCCGATCGGCTATTCGGCCATCTACACTGCGGCCAAGGCGGCCGTGCTGGGCATTTCCGAAGCGATCCGCGGCGAATTGGCGGCGGAGAATATCGGCGTGTCCGCCTTCATGCCCGGCCCGGTGCAGAGCAATATAGCCCATAGCGGCGAACTGCGGCCCGCCGAATATCGGGAGGATAGCGGCTATCGCCAGCGCGAGGAAGAATTGGAGCAGCGCCCCGTATCGCCGCTCTGGATGAGCGCGGACGAAGTGGGCGATCGGGTGCTGGCCGGCATCCGCGCCAACGACCTCTATATCCTGACTCACCCCGAATTTGCAGCGGGCATGCGGACGCGCTTCGACGCTATCCTGGCCTCCTTCCCTGATGAGACGATCAACCAGGATCGGGCGAAGGCGATCGGTTTCCTGCTATCCAATCCGGTGTTCGACGACCAACTGGCGCGGCGCAAGGCGAAGGAGCTGGCGGCATGACCAAGGTTGCGGGACGCACCGCCTTCATCACCGGCGGCGGATCGGGCGTGGCGCTGGGGCAGGCGAAGGTCTTTGCGCAGGCGGGCTGCAAGGTCGCGATCGCCGATATCCGGCAGGACCATCTGGACGAGGCGATGGCCTGGTTCGACGGGCGCGGGCATGATGTAATGGCGGTGAAGCTGGATATCACCGACCGCGATGCCTATGCGCGCGCCGCCGACGCGGTGGAAGCAAAGCTGGGACCGGTGGAACTGCTGTTCAACACGGCGGGCGTGTCGATATTCGGGCCGCTCCAGAACGCCACCTATGACGATTGGGACTGGCAGCTGGACGTCAATCTGAAGGGCGTCATCAACGGTATCCAGACCTTCGTCCCGCGCATGATCGAGCGGGATAAGGGCGGGCATATCGTCAATACCGCGTCCATGTCCGCCTTCGTCGCGCTCAAGGGAACGGGCATTTACTGCACGTCGAAAATGGCGATCCGGGGCTTGTCGGAATGTCTGGCGCTGGACTTGGCCGATCACGGCATCGGCGTGTCGATGCTGTGCCCCGGTGCGGTCAACAGCAACATCCATGAGGCGGTGCTGACCCGCCCGGCGCATTTGCAGAAAACCGGCTATTATGGCGCAGACCCCGATGTCATGGCGCATTTGAAGCAGGTGATCTCGGTCGGCATGGAGCCGGAAGTGCTGGCCCAATATGTGCTCAAGGGCGTGGAGGCGAACCAGCTCTATATCCTGCCCTATCCAGAGTTCCGCGGCACGCTGGAGGACATTCATGAACGGGTGATGGCGGCGGTCGCCCGACCCGAAGATGATCCCGATTATGCAAAGCGCGTCGCCCATGGCGTGCCGGGCGGCGAGAAGCGGGAGAAGGTCGAGAGTTAGAAATGCCTCTGGCCGGGCGGATAAAGGGGTCGGCCCGGCCAGCTTTTTGCAGATGATCGAATCAGCCTAGCCCGAGCAATTTGACGGCATTATCCTTCATGATGAGCGGCAGCACTTCCTCTCGGAAGCCCGCCTCCCGCGCGGCGTCGATCCATTTTTCCGGGCGTATGAGCGGCCAGTCGGAGCCGAACAGCATCTTATGCTTTAGCTGCGTATTGGCGTATTGGATCACCTGTTTGGGAAAATATTTGGGCGACCAGCCGGACAGGTCCATGAAGACATTATCCTTGTGCAGCGCCATCGACAGGCTCTCGTCGGTCCAGGGCCAGCTGGGATGGGCCAGGATGATCTTCATGTCGGGAAAGTCGACCGCGACATCGTCCACCAGGATCGGCTGGCCATATTTCAGCCGCACCCCGCCGCCGCCGCGCATCCCGGTGCCCATGCCCGAATGGCCGGTGTGGAAGATGGCGGGCAGCTTATATTCGGCGATCACTTCATAGATGGGATAAGCGACGCGGTCGGCCGGGTGGCAATCCTGCATGATGCCGTGGAATTTGAAGCCCTTGACCCCGTAATTCTCCACCAGGTCGCGGGCTTCGCGTGCGCCGAACTTGCCCTTGCGCGGGTCGATCGAGGCGAAGGGGATGACGATGTCGCTGTCGTTCGCGGCCAGTTCCGCCACTTCGTAATTGCTGATCCGCTTGGCCCCGATCCCGCTTTCGCAATCGACGGTGAACAGGCAGAAGGCGATGTTCTGCGCGCGGTAATAGGCGATGGTTTCGGGAATGGTCGGCCGCTTGCGATCCGCCTTGAAATAGGCGGATGCTGCGTCGAAATATTTGGCCATCACCGGGTCTTCGGGGTCGTGGCATGACACTTCGGCATGGACATGGACGTCGATGGCGATGACTTTGGTCGGATCAACGGGCATTGGGTTTGCTTTCCAGTGTCTTGTCCTCATTGGCGCGGTGGATGACGTAAGCGCGGATATCCTCGATCTCCTTGGCAGAGAAGATCGAGGCGAAGCTGACCATGCCATTGTCCTTGAGCGCGCCGTCATGCACGATCGTCTGCCAGGTCGCCTTGTCATTAAGGGTGGCGCTGTGGCGCAGGTCGGGGACGATGCTGCCGCCCACCGCCGCGTCGCCATGGCAGGTGCTGCAATAGCGGCCGAAGCGCGCCGCGCCCGCTACGATCTGCGCCG